>NZ_BAABBE010000008.1:0-325588 GCF_039537795.1 Lentzea roselyniae | reverse complement strand
CCTCCGAGTGGGTCGCCGAGGACGACAACGGCCGCGCCAACTACCGCAAGCTGCAGCAGGAGGGCGAGAACCACCCGATCGAGGCCACCGGCAAGAAGCTCCGCGACATGATGTCGTGGGTCGACCGCCCGATCACCGAGACCGCCTGAGTCCTTCCCCCAGGGAGGCCCGCGGAGCAACGCTCCGCGGGCCTTTCCGCTTTCAGCAGTTGATCATCCGCTAGCTTCACTCCCATGACGGAAAGTGCGCCGATCTACGACGACAAGGCCCACGTGCGCGGCAACCTGGACCTCCGCAACGCGGAGTGGAAGCGCCCGCCGGAGCCCGAACCGGAAGACGGCCACGTCGAAATCGCCTTCGTCCCGCACACCGACGGCGCCACCTACGTGGCGATGCGCAACTCCAAGCAGCTGGAACCGGTGCTCGTCTTCACCATGGCCGAGTGGGACGCTTTCGTAGCAGGCGCAAAGGACGGGGAGTTCGACGAGCCCTGGTAGGAGCCACCGGCCCCGCCCCCCAATGGCGCGCCCGCGACCCGCCCCCGCGCCGAACGTCCGTCCCGTCAACCCGATCCCGACGCCGCCGCGCCCCGGTGGCCGCGATGAGCGACCTGGCCGCGGCGAGCTTCTCCGCACCGAGCTGGGCCCGCAGGTCCGCGACACACGTCGCGGGCGACTGCCACGCGGACCTCACGAGGACGTGGAACTCCTGCTGCACCCGTACGTCACGCATTCCGCTCCTGAGTTCTGTCAGGCACCGACAACCCGAAGCTAGCAAGGCACCGGGGCCCTGGTCAGCCGGTTTTCCTTGGCTATCCCGTGCCTCCACGGTGATCGCCCGGCCAGTCCGCGGTCCCCACCGTGACTGCCGGGCCAACCCGTGGCCCCATGGCGACCACGCGGCCAGCCCCGCGCTTCCCACCGCGACCGTCGGGCCATCCCGTGCCCCCGCCGCGACCAACCGGCCAGTCCGCGGTCCCCACCGTGACTGCCGGGCCAACCCGTGGCCCCATGGCGACCACGCGGCCAGCCCCGCGCTTCCCACCGCGACCACCTGGCCAACCCGTGCCACCACGGCGACTGCCGGGCCATCCGGTGCCCCCGGCCGCGACTACCCGCCCAGCCCTCGCTCCCCACCACAACCACCCGGCCAACCCGCACCCCCGACGGCAACAACCGCAAACCGCGTCCCACCCCCCAAGACGCCGCAGTGACCTGAGCCACCCGCCAAAGGCCCAGGCAAGCCCCCTGTCTATGCTCGTTAACAGTCCGGACACATTGCGGTGCCCGGTCGGCGCGGGCCAGCCGCCCCCGACCACGCCCGCGCCCCACGATCCGACCGTTCTGGGAGCGATGTCCGTGACCAACACGAGCCGACCTGTTGTCCTCATCGCCGAGAAGCTCGCACCGTCCGTCCTGGACGCTCTCGGCGACGGCGTGGAAGTGCGCCACGTAGACGGCACAGACCGCGCGGCCCTCCTCGAGGCCGTGCAGGACGCGGACGCCCTGCTCGTCAGGTCCGCCACCCAGGTCAACGCCGAGGTGTTCGCCGCCACTCGCAAGCTCAAGGTCGTGGCCCGTGCGGGCGTCGGCCTGGACAACGTCGAGGTGCCGGCCGCCACGGCCAGCGGTGTGATGGTCGTCAACGCCCCGACGTCCAACATCGTCAGCGCCGCCGAGCACGCCGTCGCGCTGCTTCTCAGCGTTGCGCGGCAGATTCCGGCCGCCCACGAGACGCTGCAGAACCACGAGTGGAAGCGCAGCAAGTTCAACGGCGTCGAGCTCAACGGCAAGACGGTCGGTGTCGTCGGCCTCGGCAAGATCGGTCAGCTGTTCGCGCAGCGCATCGCCGCGTTCGGCACCGAGCTCATCGCCTACGACCCCTACGTGTCCGCTCAGCGCGCGGCCCAGCTCGGCATCGAGCTCGTCACCCTCGAGGAGCTTCTCGAGCGGTCCGACTTCATCAGCATCCACCTGCCGAAGACGCCGGAGACCAAGGGGCTCATCGGCGCCGAGCAGCTGGCGAAGGCCAAGCGCGGCGTCATCATCGTCAACGCTGCACGCGGTGGTCTCATCGACGAGGAAGCTCTCGCGGAAGCGGTGAAGGAGGGGCAGGTCGGCGGCGCCGGCATCGACGTCTTCTCCACCGAGCCCACGACCGAGAACCCGCTGTTCAACGTTCCGGGCATCGTCGTCACCCCGCACCTCGGCGCCTCCACGGCCGAAGCGCAGGACCGCGCGGGCACCGACGTCGCGAAGAGCGTCATCCTCGCGCTCGCCGGTGACTTCGTGCCGGACGCCGTCAACGTCCAGGGTGGTGCGGTCGGCGAAGAGGTGCGCCCGTACCTGCCGCTCGTGCAGAAGCTCGGCACCGTCCTCAGTGCACTGTCGCCGAAGGCCCCGACCAGCGTCACCGTCGAGGTCCGCGGCGAACTGTCCAATGAGGACGTCGAGGTGCTGCCGCTCGCCGCACTGCGCGGTGTCTTCGCCAAGGTCGTCGAGTCGCAGGTCACGTTCGTGAACGCGCCGCGTCTCGCCGAGGACCTGGGCGTCAACGTCCAGCTGGTCAAGGAGACCGAGAGCCCGAACCACCGCAGCCTCGTCACGGTGAAGGCGGTCCACGCGGACGGCACCACCAACAGCGTCTCCGGCACGGTCAGCGGCATCGCCCAGGTCGAGAAGCTGGTGAACATCAACGGCCGCAACTTCGACCTGCGGGCCGAGGGAACCGTGCTGCTGCTGGAGTACCCGGATCGTCCGGGTGTCATGGGCACGGTCGGCACGCTGCTCGGCGAGGCCGGCGTGAACATCGAGGCCGCGCAGATCAGCCAGACCGGTGCGGACGCCGTCATGGTGCTGCGGGTGGACCGTCCGGTCGACACCGCCGTGCTCGACCCGATCGGGGCGGCCGTGGGTGCCCGCACCGTGCGGAGTGTCGACTTCGGATAGTCACGACAAACCGGGAAGGGGACTGCAATGTCCCCTTCCCGTGGCTATCGCCGTTCACAACGAACGCGTAACAGGCAACTATCTGTAGACAACTTCATACTTTCGGGGCAGTCGCAGAGGCGTAGTCAGCGATTAGGTTCCCCACGAGGTTGACCCGGTGCCGTAGAGGGCGCGGCACTGTGTATTCGGGTCGAAAGCACACACCTCGTTTGGGGCAACGTTGTGAAGAGACGATCAAGTCTGGTGGTGTTCTCCGCCATCACCACACTGCTGATCGCACCCGCCACTGCGCAGGCGCAGAGCGAACCGCTCGCGCAGCCGGTGAAGGGCGCGCAGAAGCTCGACGCGAAAGCACTGCAGCTCAAGGTTTCTCCCCGGCTGAACCAGTCCGGCAAGGTCACCGCGTTCGTCGCGCTGGACCGCAAGCCTGCCGTTGACGCCTTCGAGGAGAAGAAGCCGCAGGGCAAGGAGGCCGCCAAGCAGGCGGCCAAGCAGGCGCGCAAGGACGTGTCGGCCTCGGTCGACCAGGTCGTCGGCGAGCTCAAGTCGAAGGACACCGCCACCAAGGAGCTCTACCGCACCTCCAACGGCGTTCCCGGCGTGGTCGTCACGGCGGACGCCGCGAAGGTCCGTGAGCTGGCGAACCGCCCGGACGTCACGGCGGTCTACCCGGTCGTGCCGAAGAAGCGGACGAACTCGAGCGCGGTGCAGCTCACCAAGACGCTCAACGTCTGGCAGCAGTACGGCAAGCTCGGTGACGACGTCCGGGTCGGCATCATCGACACCGGCGTCGACTACACCCACGCGAACTTCGGCGGCCCCGGCACGGTCGAGGCGTTCCGCGCCGTCAACCCGCGCGCGGCCGACCCGAACTTCCCGACCGCGAAGGTCGTCGGCGGTTATGACTTCGTCGGTGAGGAGTACGACGGGAGCAGCAAGGACCCGGCGATCAACACGCCGAAGCCCGACCCGAACCCCATCGACTGCAACGGCCACGGCTCGCACGTCGCCGGCACCACCGCCGGTTTCGGTGAGAACGCCGACGGCAGCACGTTCAAGGGCGACTACACCAAGCTCGACGCCGAGAAGCTCAACGCGATGAAGATCGGCCCCGGCACCGCGCCGAAGGCCCTCATCTACGCGCTGAAGGTCTTCGGCTGCGACGGGTCGACCAACGTCACCTCGCAGGCGCTCGACTGGTCGCTCGACCCCGACGGCGACGGCGACTTCTCCGACCACCTCGACGTGGTCAACCTGTCGCTCGGCTCCGACTACGGCGCCCCGGACGACCCCGACAGCCTGTTCGTCAAGAAGCTGTACCGCGCCGGCGTCATGCCGGTGTTCTCCGCGGGCAACGGCGGCGACCTCTACGACATCGGCGGTTCGCCGGGCAACACGCCCGAGGCGCTGACCGTCGCGTCCACCCGTGACTCGTTCGTGCTGCGCGACGGTGCCGAGGCCAACGGCCAGGCGAAGCCGGGCCAGTACAGCCAGAACTTCACCGGTTACCTCGGCTACGACGAGACCCGGCCGGTCGTGAAGCTCACCCAGGCGGGCAACCTCGACGGCTGCCAGCCGATCACGGAGAACCTCGCCGGCAAGTTCGTGTGGCTGGAATGGGACGACAACGACGCGACCCGCCGTTGTGGTTCGGGCGGCCGCACCAACAACGCGCAGGCCGCCGGTGCCAAGGGCGTGCTGCTTTCGTCGACTTTGAACAACTTCAACGCGGGCATCGCGGGCAACGCGACCATTCCGGCGTTCCAGTTCACCGGCGACGCCACCAACCAGGTGCGCCCGCTGCTGGACGCGGGCACGCTGAACGTGAGGCTCGCGGGCAACCTGCGCACCACGGTGCCGACCTACGACCAGTCCATTTCGGACACCCCGAGCTCGTTCACGAGCCGTGGCACGCGCGGCAAGTCGATCAAGCCGGACGTCGCGGCGCCCGGTGACACGATCTCCTCGACCGCTGTCGGTTCCGGCAACGACCGCTCGGTGATCTCCGGTACGTCGATGGCGTCCCCGCACGTCGCCGGCATCGCCGCCCTGGTGCGCCAGACGCACCCGGACTGGTCGCTGGAGGAGGTCAAGGCCGCGATCATGAACACCGCGGGCGCGGACGTGAAGGAGAACGGCAAGACCTTCGCGCCCAACCGCGTCGGCACCGGCCGCGTGGACGGCAAGGCGGCGCTGGACAACCAGGTCCTGGCGTTCGTCGAGGACGACCCCGGCTACGTGAGCGCAAACTTCGGCGTCGTCGAGGTCTCCAAGCCGGTCTCGAAGACCAAGACGATCAAGATCGTCAACAAGTCGACGAAGTCCGTCGAGTACAAGGTCGGCTACACCGCCGCCACGTCGATCCCCGGCGTGAGCTACGTGCTCTCGCAGGACAAGGTGAAGCTGAGCCCACGCGGCGTCGCGCGCGTCAAGGTCACCCTGAAGATCGACGACCCCAAGGCGCTGCGCAAGACGATGGACTCGACCGTCGCGCCGACGCAGCTCGACGTGGCGCGCCAGTTCGTCGCGGACGCCTCCGGTCGCGTGACCCTCACGCCGACCGCGGGTGCCACGGTGCCGCTGCGCCTGTCGGTCTACTCGGCGCCCAAGCCGGTGGCGGACATCCACACCGCGGGCAGCGTCCGCTTCCGCGGCAAGGACACGCAGGCGATCCTGAACCTCGTCGGCCGCGGCGTCGACCAGGGCGCCGGCTCGCAGGCGTACCGCTCGCTGGTCAGCGTTCTCGAGCTGCAGGCCCAGTCGCCGAAGCTGCGCGACTGCCGCCGCAACGTCACCGAGAACTGCGCGCTCAACGAGACCGCCAAGGGCGGCGACCTGCGTTACGTCGGCGCGGCCTCCACGGCCCCGCTCGCCAAGGCGCAGGGCAAGCCGGAGGAGGCGATGCTCGCGTTCGGCATCGCGACCTGGGGCAACTGGTACAACCTCGGCACCAACACCGTTCCGTTCATCGACATCGACACGAACGGCGACGGGACCGCCGACTTCGAGACCTACGCGTCCCGCCTGACCGACACCGACCTGCTGGTCGCGACGACGGTCGACCTCAAGACGGGCGCGACGGTCGACATCCAGGCGGTCAACGGCCTGTTCGGTGACGTCGACACGAACACCGCCGACACCAACGTCGCGGTCCTGCCGGTGCTCCTCACGGCCCTCGGCATCGACCCGACGAAGGACACCTCGCGCATCTCGTACGTCGCCGGCACCACCGGCTACTACGTGGCGCCGGGCAACGCGAACGGCCTGATCGACGTGATCGACCGCAACCTGTCCTTCGACCCGCTCAAGCCGGGTCTGTGGACGCAGGGCGGCGGCGACGCGGCGCTCTCGTACCTCGCCAAGCCGGGCACCGCGCTCGTGGTGAACAAGGACGAGGCCGCGCTGAAGGCCGACAAGTCCGAGGGCCTGCTGGTGCTCAACCACCACAACGCCAGCGGCGACCGCGCGTCGGTCGTCACGGTGAAGTCGAGCGGGCGCGGTTCCGCCTACTGATCCGACGTTCGTCCGAGAGGCCCGGTTTCTCCCGAGAAGCCGGGCCTCCGGCATGTCACGGGTGGAACTGGCCGCTGTCACCCCTTGACGCGACACCGTTCCTGCGATCGAGTGACACCCGAAAGTGCGGAATGGGCCGTGTGGGTGTCCCGCAGTACGGGAGACAACACCCCGAAGGGGTGTCCGACATGCGGCGAGTGGCCGTGATGCCGGTAGCCTTTCGCGAAGGAAAGTAGTCCCACTAATTGGGGACGGACACCTGGGAGGTGTGTGGATGCGGCTCGCAGTGATCCCAGGAGACGGGATCGGGCCCGAGGTCATCGCTGAGGCCCTGAAGGTCCTCAACGAGGTCGTTCCGGCGGCCGAGATCACTCGCTACGACCTCGGCGCGGCGCGCTGGCACGCCACGGGAGAGTTGTTGCCCGAGTCGGTGCTGGGAGAGCTTCGCCAGCACGACGCGATCCTGCTCGGCGCGGTGGGCGACCCGTCGGTGCCGAGCGGAATTCTGGAGCGCGGGCTGCTGCTGCGGCTGCGCTTCGAACTCGACCACCACGTGAACCTCCGCCCCGCTCGTCTCTACCCCGGTGTCCGCAGCCCGCTCGCGGACCCGCCGGAGATCGACATGGTGGTGGTCCGCGAGGGCACCGAGGGTCCGTACGCGGGCAACGGTGGCTTGCTGCGCAAGGACACCCCGCACGAGATCGCCACCGAGGTCTCGCTCAACACGTCGTTCGGTGTGGAGCGCGTCGTCCGCGACGCCTTCGCCCGCGCGTCGGTTCGTCAGCGTCGCCATCTGACGCTGGTGCACAAGACGAACGTCCTCACGCACGCCGGCTCGCTGTGGTCGCGCGTCGTGGAGGAGGTCTCGCTGCAGCACCCGGACGTGACCGTGGCATACCAGCACGTCGACGCGGCCACGATCCACATGGTCACCGACCCGGGCCGTTACGACGTGATCGTGACGGACAACCTGTTCGGCGACATCCTGACCGACCTCGCCGCCGCCGTGACGGGCGGAATCGGCCTGGCCGCGTCGGGCAACCTGGACGTGACGCGCCGCAACCCGTCGATGTTCGAGCCCGTGCACGGCTCGGCACCGGACATCGCGGGCCAGGGCATCGCGGACCCGACCGCCGCGGTGCTGTCCGTGGCGCTGCTGCTCGACCACCTCGGCGAGCACGAGGCGTCGCGCCGGATCGAGGCCTCCGTGGCGTTCGACCTGGCGACGCGCGACCACCAGTCGCCGGGCGCGACCTACGCGATCGGTGACAGGCTCGCGGCGCTCGTGTCGTCGAACGTGCGCACGGGCTGAGTTCTCGCAGACGTTTTGAAGCCCGGCCGGAGTTCTCCGGCCGGGCTTCGGCGTTCTTCAGCGCGGGTCAGAGCTGACCGGTGCGCTCACGCCACGCGCGCTCCTTCTGGATCCACGGGTTGTCCTGGGGGAACTCGTCGATCGTGGGGACTCGGCGGATCTCGGTCTTGAAGCCGGGACCGGTGATCGGCGCGCGCCTGGCCCACTCGATCGCCTCCTCCTTGGAAGCGACGTTGATGATGTAGAAGCCGTTGAACAGCTCCTTGGTCTCGCCGTACGGGCCGTCCGTCACGACCGGCGGCTCGCTGGAGAAGTCGACGACCACGCCCTCTGAGGCATCGGCCAGGCCCTCCGCGGAGAGCAGGACGCCGGCGCGGATCATCTCGTCGTTGAAGCGGCCGACCGTCTCCAGCATCTTGTCGAAGTCGACGTCGCCCAGGTTCGCGAAGGCCTCGTCGGTCGCGCGCCAGATCAGCATGAACTTCATGGTGTGTCTCCCTGTTCCGCGGTGTTGCGGTGCCTGACATCCCGAGGTCGAACGGGTCTGCCGCCGGATCGACACGACCCCGGATCTTTTTCCCGAAGTGACGCGGACCTCAGTTGATCGACTGCTCAGGCACGGACAGTGAGCCGCCGGTAACGTACGGCGCTGCCGATCTGGGGGGATTGGTGGAACGGGAGAGGCATGCACGACGAAAACGAGGCGGTGGCGCACGCGCGGCGCTACCGCGAGGGTGGGGGAAACCCGGAGGCGTTCCTGCGGGCCTTCCGGGAGAGCACGGTCTACCTGCAGCGGATCGACCCGCTGTCCCTGCCGGTCGTCTCCATCGAGGGACTGAACTGGCTCGCCGCGTTCTCGAGCCCCGAGCGGTTGCAGGAGCACCTCGCGGCCAGGGGCGAGAGCACCGAGGCCCACTACCTGGCGGTCACGGGCGAACGGTTGCTCGACCACTACCTGCCCGCGTTGCCGAGGAACACCGGTGTCGTGTTCGACAACGGGGCCGAGCACATGATGAGCCTGCCGCCGGTGCGCGGCATCGTCGCCGACGAGCTGGCGGTGGACGCGTGACCGGGTTCGGCGTCGACCTCGGCGCGATGGGTCAGGCGATCAAGGGCGTCAACGACACGGTCGCGGCGTTGAAGGAGTTCGCGCCCGACGGCGGCCACCTGATGGCCAGCACCACCAGCCTCGGGTTCCTCTGCCCCAGCCAGGACGAGTGCGGTGACGAGGTGCTCGCCGAGGCGCTGGAGGAGTTCTTCGACCGCTGGAAGTGGGGAGTGCGGCACCTCGTCGAGGAAGGCACCGAGATGGTCTCGGCGCTCAGCGACACGCGCAGCGTGTACGAGCAGGCCGAGGACAAGCTCAAGCAGGGTTTCCAGCTGCTGCTCGGCGACCCCGGCTCACAGGTGGACCCGACCAGGCAGTCCTGGGAGGAGCTCGGCAAGCCGTACACGCAGTTGACCTCGATGGAGAAGGAGTGGGACAAGGCCGCGAAGGGCCTCGAGAACTCGTGGGACTCGGCGGTCGAGGACGTCACCGGTGAGGAGACGTCGTTCAAGAAGGCCGGTGATCGCGCGTGAGCTGGTTCGGGCGCAGTGAGCTCGGCGACACCGACGACCCGAAGGAGCTCGTCCCCGGCGACGTCGCGACTCTCGACGAGACCGCGAGCGGGCTGCGCAAGCTCGGCACCGCCTGTCAGGAGGCGTACGGCGGTCTGTCCAAACTGGACGTCGGCCACTGGACGGGTGCGGCGGCGGAGAAGTTCCAGCAGTACTTCGCCAAGGAGACGCCGAAGTGGCGGGACGCCGCCGAGGCGTTCGGGCCCGTCGTGGAGGCGCTGACGACCTACAAAGGCGCGGTCGAGCGCGCGCAACGCGAAGCCGCGGAGGCGATCCGTCTCCACAACGAGGCGAAGAAGGTCACCAAGGACGCCGAGCGCCAGTACGACGCTGCGGCGTCGCAGTTCGAGAAGGCGTTCATGGCCGCACAGGTCAGCGGTGACTCGGCGCCCGCACCGCTCGCCCCGTTCAACGATCCCGGCAAGGCCCAGCGGGAGGCCGCCGAGCGGATGCTCGCCGACGCGCGCAACGCCCTGCGCAGTGCGGCCGCTGAGGCGGCCGCCGTCGTCACCAGGGCGAAGGACAAGGCTCCCGAGGAACCGGGGTTCCTCTCCAAGCTCGGTGCCTCGATCGAGGACAGCATCGAGAAGACCGTGGACCAGGTCGTGTCGGTGCACTCCGGTATGGGCCAGGCCGTGCTCGGCCTGGTCAAGGTGGCGCGGGTGATGAACCCGCTCGACCCCTACAACGTGGCCCACCCCGGCGACTACGCGGCCCACCTGATGCAGCAGGCCGCGGGCATGGTCCACATGGCCACGCATCCGACCGAGGCCGTCAAGGGCATCCTCAACGTCGAACAGTGGAAGAAGGACCCGTTCGCGGCGTTCGGTCAGCTGGTCGGCGACGTCGGTCTCGGCATCGCGACCGGCGGCGCCGGGCTGGCCGGCACGGCGGAGAAGGCGGTGCTGCGAGAGACAGCCGAGATGTCCGCGCGCGAAGCGGCCGAGCAGATGGGCACGCAGGTCGGCAAGCACGTCGACGACGGGCTCCCGCCGTGGCACCGGGCGGACTACGAGCCGCCGTCGCACACACCGGACTACAACAACCCGCACCCCGACGAGCCGTTCGGTCCGCAGCGCACCGATCCGGACGATCCCGTGCCGCACGACCGCGAGCCAGAGCCGCAGCGGGAGCCGGACCCTCCCGCGGAGGAACCGAAACGCGAGCCGGACGAGCAGCCCAGGGTCAGGGAACCGGAGCAGTTGCCGGAACCCTCCAAGAGCCAGTACTTCCGGCTGCAGGACCTGGTCCGGGAGATCGACTCCAGGCTGCCCGATCTCCCACCGGGGGAGAAGTCCGCGCAGCAGGAGCTGATGAACAGTTATCGGCAGCAGATGCGCGACATCATGGCCAAGCACAGCTGACGTCACGGCGACCAACAGGAGTTCTGCCCCAATGCACCCCCAACAGCCGCCGATGCGTCCCCAGCACCCGATGCGTCCGCAGCGCCAGATGCCACCGCCGCCGCAACCGCCACGCGCGATGAGGCCACCCGTTCCGCCGCCACCACCCCGGCCGGTGCCTCCGCGGCAGCAGCCGGTGGAGGAGCTTCCGGAGTGGACCAAGGACGGTGAGTTCCCGGCGATCTCGCGCGACGTCCCGCTCCACGGCAAGGATCCGGAGTCGGGCAGGGAACAGGTCTGGGTGGGCCGCGTCGTGTGGCAGGCGGTCACCGCGAAAGAGATCAAGATGGCTCTCTACGGCCCCTTCGGCCGCAAGATGTCCACCGGTGACTCCGTGTTCAGCGCCCTGCTCTCGATCCGCAACGAGCTGGAGGACCTGGAGCAGTACAACCCGCCGTGGAAGGTGCTGGTCAAGGGATCCAGGCGGGATGTGTGGCACGTCGGCCACAAGGTCTCCGTCTTCCCCGGCGATCGCGCCGAGATCCTCGTCCCAGGCGAGAAGGCGACCGAGTCCGTCGACGTGCTCGCGATGCTGGAACCGCACGACACCCCGAAGTTCGGCCTCGTCGAGCACCAGATGGCGAACTGCATGGAGTACTTCCGCCGCTTCGAGCCGGGCTTCGGTGCGGAAGGCGCCTTGTAGCTCGGGTTAGAGTACGAGCGTCGTGCACGGGGGAAGTCCGGTCGAAGTCCGGCGCTGACCCGCAACGGTAGGCCCCACCAGGGGCGAGCCCGAACACCCGCACACGGCTGCAGAGGAACTCCGACTCCTGCCGTGGACTGCGGGAAGGGAACATGTGATCGGGAAGATCAGCGCGCTCGTCGGCGTGCTCGCCGTCAGCATCGTCGCGGGTGTGGCGCTCGGCCCCGTCTCCGTACCGTTCGACGTCACCCTCGAACTGCTGTGGGCGGCGCTGACCGGCGGCACGGTCCCCGCCGACCTCGCCGGGCAGTACCACATCGTCTGGGACATCCGGCTGCCTCGTGTGCTGCTGGCCGCGGTGGTCGGCGCCGGCCTCAGCACGGTCGGCGTCGCGATCCAGGCCATGGTCCGCAACGCGCTCGCCGACCCGTACGTGCTCGGCATCTCGTCCGGAGCCAGCGTCGGCGCGACGGCGGTGGCGACGCTTGGCGTGCTCTCCGGTCTCGGTGTCTACGCGCTCTCGGCCGGAGCGTTCCTGACGGGGCTCGGTGCCACGGCGCTGGTGTACATCACCGCGCGGTCGAGCCGGGGGCTCACGCCGTTGCGGCTGGTGCTGACCGGAACCGCGCTCGCGTACGGCTTCTCGGCCGTCGCCATGCTGCTGGTGTTCCAGGCGCCGCGCGGTGAGGCGGCGCGGGCGGCCATGTTCTGGTTGCTCGGCAGCCTCGGCGGGGCCAACTGGCAGTCTCTGCCGGTCGCCACGGCCGTGACCGCGGCCGGGATCGTCTACCTGACGACCAGGGCGCGGCAGCTCAACGCGCTGGCGATGGGCGACGAGACCGCGACCACGCTCGGCATCGAGGTCAACCGGTTCCGCACGCACCTGTTCGTCGTCACCGCGGCCATCACCGGCGTGCTGGTGGCCGTCAGCGGCGCGGTCGGCTTCGTCGGCCTGATGCTGCCGCACCTCACCCGCATGGTCGTGGGCGCCGATCACCGCAAGGTGCTGGCCCTCGCGCCACTCGCCGGCGCGAGCTTCCTGGTGTGGGTGGACGTGGCCGCACGCATGCTCGCGGCGCCGGAGGAACTGCCGCTCGGCGTCATCACCGCCGCCCTCGGTGTGCCGTGTTTCATCTTCCTGATGCGCCGCAGGGCGTACGTGTTCGGAGGGCGCTGATGCGCGTCGAGCTCACCGGTGTCACCGTCCAGAACATCATCGAGGACATCTCGCTGCACGCCTCGAACGAGGTCGTCGGCATCGTCGGGCCGAACGGCAGCGGCAAGTCCACGACGCTGCGTTGCGTCTACCGCGCCCTGAAACCGCACGCCGGCATCGTCCTGCTCGACGGCGAGAGCGTCCACAAGCGACAGAAGATCGCCCGCGACCTCGCCGCGCTCACCCAGGAGTCACAGGTCGAGTTCGACTTCACGGTGGCCGAGGTGGTGGAGATGGGCCGTCTGCCGCACGACCGCGATCCGGAGGCGGACCGCCGCATCGTCGCCGACGCACTGGCCACAGTGGACGTCTCGCATCTGGCGGGCCGGGGTTTCCTCAGCCTCTCCGGCGGTGAACGCCAGCGCGTGCTCATCGCGCGTGCCGTCGCACAGGAGCCACGCGTGCTCGTGCTGGACGAGCCGACCAACCACCTCGACATCCGGCACCAGCTCGACGTCCTCGCACTCGCACGCGGCCTCGGCGTCACGGTTCTCACCGTCCTGCACGACCTGAACCTCGCCGCGTCCTACTGCGACCGTCTGTACGTGCTCGAAGAAGGCCGCGTCGTCGCGCACGGCACGCCCGAGGAGGTCCTCGTGCCCGAACTGATCGCCAAGGTTTTCCACGTCACGGCACACGTCGTCCGACACCCCACCACGGGAGTTCCCCAGCTCCTGTTCGACCAGGAGGTCATCCCTTGAGAACCGCCCTCGCCACAGCCGCCCTGCTGCTCGTCTCCGGCTGCGGTGCCACGGTCGCGCAGGACGCCTCGAAGTCGGACCCGGTGACCATCACGAACTGCGGCCAGCAGGTCACGTTCGACAAGGTGCCGTCCAAAGTGGTCACCAACGACACCGGCATCACCGAGCTGATGTTCGCGCTGGGGCTGAAGGACCGCATGGCCGGCTACGTCGTGGACGGCAACAACAGGGTGGACCTGCAGACCTCGCCGTGGAAGGCCGACTTCGACAGCACGCGCAAGCTCGCCGACAAGATCTCCAAGGAGGTCGTGCAGGGCGCCAACGCCGACCTCGTCTTCGCGGGCTGGAGCTACGGCTTCAGCGAGAGCACCGGCTTCACCCCGGACGCCCTGAAGCAGCTCGGGATCCCGAGCTACCTGCTCACCGAGGCGTGCCGCAACGGCGCCGGCAAGCAGCGCGGCATCATGCCCGCCCTCGACGCGCTGTACACGGACCTGCGCAACCTCGGGAAGATCTTCCGCGTCGAGGCCGAGGCCGAGGAGCTCATCAAGGGCTACCAGCAGCAGATCGAGAACGCGGGCAAGCTGATGGCGGGCAAGCCGCGCCCGAAGGTGTTCCTCTACGACAGCGGCCAGGACCAGCCGTTCACGTCCGGCAAGAACGCCGCGCCGCAGGACGTCATCGGCAAGGCGGGCGGCGACAACATCTTCGGCGACCTCGACGACAGCTGGACCACGGTCAACTGGGAGACCGTCGTGCAGCGCGACCCGGACGTCGTGCTGATCGTGGACTACGCGGACGGTGAGGCGAACACGCCCGCGCAGAAGCAGGCGTTCCTGGAGGGCTTCGCTCCGCTCGCGAACTCGCCGGCGATCAAGAACAAGCGCTTCTTCGCACTTCCGTACGCCGCGCTGGTCGAAGGCCCGCGCAACCCGGCCTCGATCGAGGCCTTCGCGAAGTACTTGTCGCAGGCGTGAGCGTGACCAGATAGTGGGAGATTTCCTCCCGGCGCTTGGTACGTCGTGCTGAGCTGTGGCAGCATCCGCTACATGGCTCAGCACCTCGCCATCATTATCGACGAGCGCGTCGGGTAGTGCCGCCCCTGGCACCCGACGCGCAGACCTCTCGCATCCCGCGGGGGGTCTTTTTGTTTGTCCGGATGAGGAGATGACCCCGATGGCCGGCCCGACCGACGAGTTCCACGTCTACGACACGACGCTGCGCGATGGCGCCCAACGTGAGGGAATTTCGTACTCCGTCACGGACAAGCTCGCTGTCGCACGGCTGCTGGACTCGCTCGGCGTCGGTTTCATCGAGGGCGGCTGGCCCGGCGCTCTCCCCAAGGACACCGAGTTCTTCGCCCGCGCGGCGGCCGGTGACCTGGAGCTCAAGCACGCCAAGCTGGTCGCGTTCGGAGCGACCCGCAAGGCAGGGGTCAAGGTCGAGGAAGACCCCCAGGTCAAGGCACTTCTCGACTCCCAGGCCCCGGTGGTCACGTTGGTGGCCAAATCGGACCTCAGGCACATCGAGCGGGCGCTGCGCACGGACACCGACGAGAACCTGAGGATGGTGCGCGACACCGTCAAGCACCTCAAGGAACACGGCAGGCGAGTCTTCCTCGACGCCGAGCACTTCTTCGACGGCTACGCGTTCTCGCCGGACACCAGCCTCAGGGTGCTGGAGTCCGCTGTGGAGGGTGGCGCCGACGTCGTCGTGCTGTGCGACACGAACGGCGGTCAGCTGCCGTTGGGGCTCGCCGAGACGGTGGCCGAGGTCGTCAAGAAGACCGGCTTCCGAGTCGGAATCCACTGCCAGGACGACACGTCCTGCGCCGTGGCGAACACCATCGCGGCCGTTCAGGCGGGCGCGACGCACGTTCAGTGCACCGCCAACGGTTATGGCGAGCGAGCAGGCAACGCCGACCTGTTCGCCGTCGTGGGAAACCTCGTGACCAAGCTCGGCATGGAGGTGCTCCCGACCGGGGCACTGGCCGAGCTCACCCGCGTCTCCCATGCGTTGGCCGAGATCGCGAACATCGCACCCGACACCCACCAGGCTTATGTCGGGTCGTCAGCATTCGCTCACAAGGCGGGTCTGCACGCGAGCGCGATCAAGGTGGATCCGGAGCTGTACAACCACATCGTTCCGGACCGCGTCGGCAACGACATGCGGGTGCTGGTCACCGAGATGGCCGGTCGGGCGAGCATCGAGCTCAAGGGACGTGAGTTCGGGCTCGACCTGACCGGCCGGTCAACCGAAGTCGGCAGCGCGTTGAAGCGCGTGAAGGAGCTGGAGGCGAAGGGCTGGTCGTTCGAGGCCGCCGACGCCTCGATGGAGCTGCTGCTGCGCTCAGAGCTGTCCGAACTGGACACTCCTCCCTTCACGCTCGAGTCCTACCGGGTCGTGCTGGACCACCGCTCGGACGGCGAGATCGTGTCCGAGGCCACGGTCAAGGTGCACGTGGCGGGGGAGCGGGTCATCGCCACCGCCGAGGGCAACGGTCCCGTGCACGCGCTGGACGCGGCGCTGCGCAAGGCGTTGCTGCCGCACTTGTCCTGGTTGGACAGCGTGGAGCTGGCCGACTACAAGGTGCGCATCCTCACCGAGCACCCCGGTACGGACGCGGTGACGCGCGTGCTGGTCGAGTCCACGGACGGCGAGCGCGAGTGGACCACCGTGGGGGTGCACGGCAACATCGTCGAGGCGAGCTGGCTCGCCCTCTGTGACGCACTGGTGCACAAGTCGATGCGAGCAGCGCTTTGAACGAGTAACCAGTGCAGAGTGTGTGTTGCCCCGGAGGAAGCGCCGGAGCGCCTGCAGGGACACCGTCTAAGGTTGTATACGTGCGCATTGCCCGAATCGCTCATCCTCAAGGCGTTGCTTTCGTCGCCGTTCACGGCGAGGAAGCCGCAGAGATCGCCGAACACCCCTTCGGCACGCCCACGTTCACCGGCCGCAAGTGGCCCTTGGCCGACGTCAGGCTGCTGGCGCCGATCCTGCCGACCAAGATCATCGGCATCGGCCGCAACTACGCGGACCACGCGGCGGAGCTCGGCAACGAGGTCCCCGCGGAGCCGCTGGTCTTCCTCAAGCCCAACACGTCGGTCGTCGGGCCGAACGTCGAGATCAAGATCCCGGCCGCGTCCGAGCGCGTGGACTTCGAGGGCGAGCTGGCGGTCATCATCGGCCAGCCGTGCCGCGAGGTCTCGAAGGCCAAGGCGATGAGCGTGGTGATGGGCTACACCATCGCCAACGATGTCACCGCGCGCGACCTGCAGAAGAAGGACGTGCAGTTCACGCGTGCCAAGGGTTTTGACACGTTCTGCCCGATGGGTCCGTTCATCGAGACCGAGTTCGACCCCTCCGACGTCCGCGTCGTCACCGAGCTCGACGGGGAGGTCAAGCAGGACGGGCGTACTTCGTTGATGGTGCACGACATTCCGTCGCTCATCGCGTACGTCTCCGGGATCATGACGCTGCTTCCCGGCGACGTGATCCTGACCGGGACGCCGGCCGGCGTCGGACCGATGAGGGCCGGACAGACGGTCTCCGTGACTGTGGACGGCCTTGGCACGCTCACCAATCCGGTCGCAAATAGGTAGCCGTACGGAGCAATCCGGCGCTCGGCAGCTTACGCACCCGGGTACCCGCTAGTAACTTCCCGGTGTCATGACGGACCTGGCGTCCACCCGTGTGTTGCTCGTCGACGGTTCGCAGCTCATCACCGAGGGGCTGCGCATCTCGCTGCATCGCACGCACTGCTTCCGCGTTGTGGGCATCGCCCACACCGTGGCTGATGCCGCGCGTTGTTTGCGCAGCGTCCTGGTGGACCTGGTCGTCACGGACTTCGACGTGCCGGGCGCCGGGCCGCTGCGCACCGTGCGGGACACGGCGCAGTACCGGCCGAGCGCCCGTGTCGTCGTGCTGTCCAATGCGGACAGTCCGAGCTGGGCCCGCGCGGCGCTGGACGCCGGCGCCGTGGCCTACCTGCTGAAAACCTCGCCAGTGGCCGAGCTGTTACCCCTGATCGCGGCCGCGGTGCGGGGTGCTCCCGCCACGATCGACGCGCGGGTGGGGTCGCTGGCCCGCCTGCCGGCGCGGATGCCTCCGCCCGCCTCGCTCGCCCAGCTGTCGGCCCGCGAGTTCGACGTGCTGGCCGAGATGGCGAAGGGCATGGACAACGCCCGCATCGCCCAGCGGCTCTTCATCAGCAACGACACCGTGAAGACCCACGTGAAGGCGATCCTGCGCAAGCTGGGTGCCCGAGACCGGGCCCACGCCGTGGCGATGGTGCTCGGCGAGTCCTCCGAGGCTTTCGTGGCGACTTAGAACGGTCACGACCTGGCGATCGTCTGCGGCTTCCTGCGTGCGAACTCCGGCGCGTGCTCCGGGCGAGGGCCGATCGCGATCACGTAGGCCGGTACCGCCTGCAGGAACGGCAACCGCTGGGCCGCCTTGAGCATGAACGGCATGCCGGTCGACGAGACCGTCTCGGTGCTGTTGAGCTTGCGGCCGAGGAACAGCCGGTGGATCACCCGCTGCATCGTCTGGATCACCATCGTCGGGAACAGTCGCCGCCTGCGCACCTTCGCGAGCGTCTCGCTCGTCACCCTGCCCTGGCGCAACGGCCTCGCGAGCAGCCTGGCGGTGGCGACCGCGTCCTGCACGGCCAGGTTGATCCCCACCCCGCCGACCGGCGACATCGCGTGCGCCGCGTCACCGATGCACAACAGGCCGTCGACGTGCCAGCGCCGCAACCGGTCCAGTTTCACGTCGAGCAGCTTCGCGTCGTCGATCGACTCGATGTGGTGCACGCGGTCGGCGAGCCACGGGATGAGCGTGACCACGCGCTCGCGGAACTTCTCCACGCCTTCCGCGCGCAGCTGCCGGTCCGTGCCCTTGCGGATCAGGAAGGCGCACTGGAAGTACTCGCCGCGCGGGATGAGCACCATGCCGCTGCCGGCGCTGAACCGCCCGGCGCCACCCTTGACGGGGTCGCTCTCGTTGCGCGGCAAGCGGAACCACCACACGTCCATCGGCGCGCCGAAGCGGTAGACGGGCAGGTCGACCGCAGCGCGCAGGATCGAGCCACGCCCGTCCGCCGCGACGACGAGGTCCGCGGCGATCTCGCCCTCGTGCCCGTCGACGCGGTCGCGGTAGGTCACGCCCGTGACCCTGTTGCCCTGCTTGGTGATCCCGGTGACCTCGGTGTTCATCCGCAACGTGAACGACGGCTCGAGCTTGCCCGCGTCCGCCAGCAGGTCCAGGAAGTCCCACTGCGGCACCATCGCGATGCGCTTGTTCGGGCCGGGAAGCCGCGACAGGTCGGCGATCGTGGCCTTGGCGCCGCCGTCGAGCAACGCCTCGATCTTGTCCACGTCCTGGTGCGGCACCTGCTCGAACGCGGGCCCCAGCCCCAGTTCGTCCATGAGCGTGAGCGTCGACGCGTGCACCGTGTCGCCGCGGAAGTCGCGCAGGAAGTCGGCGTGCTTCTCCAGCACCGTGACCTCTACGCCACCGCGCGCCAGCAGCAGCCCCAGCACCATTCCCGCAGGTCCGCCTCCGACGACGAGGCAGGTGGTCCTCTCCATGTCGATCCCCTCTTTTCAACCACTGTTGAATAAATCCAGCATGCTCTTGATCGCCGGGTGCGTCAAGCTGGTTCGGGGGTGACGCGGCTCGCTCCGTCTGGCTCCACTGTGGACAGTCTGGGAACCCAGGCCCCAAAACGGTTGCGGCTTGTGCGAAATGCCCTTGTACGGGCTATGGTGTCGCGTTCGCGGAACGGCCCGTTCGGGCAGCTGCACGGTTGCCCAACAACACTCGACTGGGTGATTGCTTTTGGCGCCCGGACGAGTCTGACTAGTTCGTTCGGAGCCTCAAGGTCTTCTTGATCGTGCAAGGACCTATAGGAATCACCTCGTTAGCCGAATCGGACGAGGCCCACTCACACCTAGCCTCACGGGGTGACAACTGCGTCCCCGACTTTCACGCGTAAGAGAACCGGCGAGATCCGCGCTGTCTGCCTGGATGTCGACGACACACTTGTCGACTACAGCACTTCATCGCGCGCCGCGTTGGCCTCGATGGTCGGTAACGCCGACGCCTGGTCGTTGTGGCAGCGAATCACCGACGACCACGTGTCCCGCCAGTTGGCTGGTGAACTCCAGTACGAGTCGATGCGCAACATCCGCACCCAAGCCTTCTTCGCCGCTCTCGGCGAAGAGCTGACGCTGGAGGAAGCCACCCGCCGCGAGCTGTCCCGCCAGGAGGTCCTCTCCGCGGGGTGGTGTCTTTTCCCGGACGTGATCCCGATGCTCGACTGGCTGCGCGCCACGGGCCTTCCGATCGCCGCGATCAGCAACGCCTCTGGCCGTCACCAGCGCGTGAAGATCGCCCAGCTCGGACTCTCGGCCTACTTCGACGCCGTCCTGATCGCGGGTGAGGTGGGCTGCGCCAAGCCGGACCGCGTGATCTTCCACACGGCGTGCCTGGCCCTGGGCGTCCCGCCCGGCGACACGGTTCACGTGGGAGACCGCCTGCACGCCGACGCCATCGGTGCCCGTGACGCCGGGATGCACGGCGTTTGGATCAACCGGACAGGTCCGACCGGCGGCACGTTGCCCGCCGGCCTGTCCTCGATCACGTCGCTGGCGGAACTTCCGGAGCTCCTCGTGTGCGAGCTCTCCGCCGCCACCGCCTGACCCCTCGGCGGAACAGCCCTGAGACCGGCCCTCACCTGCTCGTTTGCCTGCAGGTGGGGGCCGATTTCACTTCTGGTGGCCACGTGGTCTAGTATTTCTCCCGGCAGCAACGAGGGGCTCGGAACTCCCACGGAGAACCGAAGTCGATCGTGAAAGCCAATGGGGTATGGTGTAATTGGCAGCACGACTGATTCTGGTTCAGTTAGTCTAGGTTCGAGTCCTGGTACCCCAGCTGCTGCGGAAGAACTGCCCTCGGGTAAGCTTCCGAAGCTGGTAACAAAGCAAGAAGAAGAACTGAATAGCCGGATTTGGACCGGACAGAGTGATCTGATAAGGTTCAAAACCAGCAGGAAGTTCTAGGGCCCCGTCGTCTAGCGGCCTAGGACGCCGCCCTCTCAAGGCGGTAGCGAGGGTTCGAATCCCTTCGGGGCTACAGAGGTGGGAGAGGTCCGTCGACGGAAAACGTCGACGGACCTCTTTCGCATTTGTCTTCTGGGGGCCGAGCCCCCAGACCCCCAGCCGGGAGGGCTTCGCCCCCCGGACCCCCCGTAGGTTGAACATCGTGGGAGTGGGGGCTTCGCTTCGCTCGCCGAATCCCTGGGTGAGACTGGGGTCACCTTGGAATGGTGGATGCCAATTCTTTGGGCTTCGTTTCGCCCGCCTGGGAATGTTGGTGGGATACCTGCCGGGTGAGGCGGCTAACTGCGACCGGGTACCCCGGGCTTGTGCGGGGATCACAATCTGATCGCCTCGCAGGGCTTGCGGTGGCGTTCGCGCGGCTCACGATCCGATAGCCCTCACGGGGCTGTGCTGACGTTCGCGCGTCGAATCGTTGGGCGCTTGCGGGTTTCGTTTCTGCCCTGCCCCGTTGTGGCCGCGGCGGTTGTGTTGCGGTGTCGCTGCGCCTTGTGCGTCGTTCGTCGGCCGTTGTGTTGCCGCCATCGCCATCGCTGTGTGCCTTGGCGTGCTCTGGCGGGCATCCGGGGTTGTACCGCGTGTCGCGGGGGAGTTGCGGCGTGTCGTTGGGTGTTACGCGTGCGGCCGCCCTTCCCGGTGGGGAGGACGGCCGCTTGGCGTTGGTGCTTTAGAGGCGGCTTTGGAGGGCCTCGGCTGCTGCTAGGAGGTCGGCTGCCCAGCGGGCGCCAGGACGGCGGCCCATTCGGTCGATGGGGCCGCTTACGGAGACGGCTGCCACCACGGTGCCGGAGGAGTCTCGTACTGGGGCCGAGACCGAGGCCACGCCTGGTTCGCGTTCGGCCACGCTTTGTGCCCAGCCTCGGCGGCGGACTTCCAGGAGAGTGCGTTCGCCGTAGACGGCGTCGGCGAGAACGGCGCGCTGGGTGCCAGGGTCCGACCAGGCGGCCAGGACCTTGGCACCGGAGCCGGCGGTCATCGGGAGGCGGGCGCCGATGGGGACGGTGTCGCGCAAGCCGGAGGGAGGCTCGGCGGCCGAGACGCAGACACGCTGCATGCCGTCGCGGCGATAGAGCTGGACGCTCTCGCCGGTGATGTCGCGCAGGCGTGGCAGCACGGAGGAGGCGGCGTCGAGCAACGGGTCCGTTGCCCCGCCCGCCAGTTCTGCCAGTGCCGCGCCAGGACGCCAGCGGCCGTCGGAGCCGCGGCGCAGCAACCGGTGCACCTCGAGGCCCACGGCCAGGCGGTGCGCGGTCGCTCGCGGCAGGCCGGTGCGATTGCACAACTCGGCCAGGCCACATGGATCTTTTGCTACGGCGTTCAAGACGG
This sequence comes from Lentzea roselyniae, assembly GCF_039537795.1. NCBI lineage: Bacteria > Bacillati > Actinomycetota > Actinomycetes > Pseudonocardiales > Pseudonocardiaceae > Lentzea > Lentzea roselyniae. The sequence goes on along the minus strand of NZ_BAABBE010000008.1, from coordinate 303,785 downwards.
CCACTGCCTTGTCCAGCACGCCGATCCCGCTATGCTGTCCCACAAGCCGATACTAACTTCCCAGACAGTGAGAAGTCCAGATCTGTCGGCGCGTCCATGATGTGGGACCAGGATGTAGGAGATGTCGCGATGAGCCGCACGCTCGCGGAGAAGGTGTGGGAGGCACACGTTGTGCGCCACGGCAGTGGTGCGGAGCCGGACCTCCTCTACATCGACCTCCATCTGCTGCACGAAGTCACCAGCCCTCAGGCGTTCGACGGGCTGCGCCTCGCCAACCGCAAGCTGCGCAGGCCCGACCTGACGATCGCCACCGAGGACCACAACGTCCCGACCGTCGACATCGACAAGCCGATCGCGGACCCCGTTTCGCGCCTGCAGGTCGAGACGCTTCGCCGCAACTGCGCGGAGTTCGGCGTGCGGCTGCACCCGATGGGCGACCTGGAGCAGGGCATCGTCCACGTGGTGGGCCCGCAGCTCGGCCTCACGCAGCCCGGCATGACCGTTGTGTGCGGCGACAGTCACACGTCCACGCACGGTGCGTTCGGCGCGCTGGCGTTCGGCATCGGCACGTCCGAGGTGGAACACGTGATGGCGACGCAGACGTTGCCGTTGCGTCCGTTCAAGACGATGGCCATCAACGTCGACGGCGCTCTCCAGCCTGGCGTCACGGCCAAGGACATCATTCTCGCGGTCATCGCGAAGATCGGAACCGGCGGCGGGCAGGGCTATGTGCTCGAGTACCGCGGCCGCGCCATCGAGGACCTCTCGATGGAAGCGCGCATGACGGTCTGCAACATGTCGATCGAGGCGGGCGCGCGCGCCGGCATGATCGCACCGGACGAGACGACATTCGACTACATCAAGGGTCGTCCGCACGCACCGTCCGGCGCGGACTGGGACGCGGCCGTCGCCTACTGGAAGACGCTGCGCACTGACGACGACGCGACTTTCGATGCGGAAGTTCACATCGACGCCGACGAGCTGACGCCGTTCGTCACGTGGGGCACGAACCCCGGGCAGGGCCTGCCGCTGGGCGCGAGCATCCCCGACCCCGAGCAGATCGCGGACGAGAACGAGCGCGTGGCCGCCGAGAAGGCGCTGTCGTACATGGGCCTGGAGCCGGGCACGCCGCTGCGCGACATCCGCGTGGACACCGTCTTCCTCGGCTCGTGCACGAACGGCCGCATCGAGGACCTGCGGGCCGCCGCGGACGTGCTCAAGGGCAAGCACGTCGCTTCGGGAGTACGGATGCTGGTCGTCCCCGGTTCGATGCGGGTGCGCAAGCAGGCCGAGGAAGAGGGGCTGGACAAGGTCTTCCTCGACGCGGGCGCCGAGTGGCGCCAGGCGGGCTGCTCGATGTGCCTTGGCATGAACCCGGATCAGCTCGCCCCCGGCGAGCGCAGCGCGTCGACCTCGAACCGCAACTTCGAGGGCAGGCAGGGCAAGGGCGGCAGGACGCATCTCGTCTCGCCCCTCGTGGCGGCCGCCACGGCCGTGCGCGGCACCCTCTCCGCCCCCGCAGACCTGGAGAACTGACCATGGAAGCCTTCACCACCCACACGGGCGTCGGCGTGCCGCTGCGCAGGTCCAACGTGGACACCGACCAGATCATCCCGGCCGTCTACCTCAAGCGCGTGACCCGCAGCGGGTTCGAGGACGGGCTCTTCGCCGCCTGGCGCGGTGACGAGCACTTCGTCCTCAACCAGGAGCCGTTCAAGGCGGGCAGCGTCCTCGTGGCGGGCCCCGACTTCGGCACCGGGTCCTCTCGGGAACACGCCGTCTGGGCGTTGATGGACTACGGCTTCCGCGTGGTCGTGTCGTCCCGGTTCGCCGACATCTTCCGGGGCAACTCGGGCAAGCAGGGCCTCGTGGCGGCGCAGTGCAGCCAGTCCGATGTCGAGCTGCTCTGGAAGCTGCTCGAGTCGGAGCCCGGCACGCCGGTCACCGTGGACCTCACCGACAAGACCGTCCGCGCCAAGGACTTGGTTGCCCCGTTCGAGATCGACGACTACACCCGCTGGCGCCTGTTGGAAGGCCTCGACGACATCGCTTTGACGCTCCGCCACGAGGCCGAGATCAGCGCATTCGAGGGCGATCGCCAGACTTGGTTGCCCACAACGGATCCGCTTCAGGCGGTCTGAGAGGGGGCCGGATTCTCCCCTCCAGAGGGGCGAATCCGGCGCCTCCTGTCCCTCGAAGGGGCGCAATTAGCCACGCCACAACGAAAAATCTGGCGTGGCGATTGGTATTTCTCGCGTTTTGGGCCTACCGTTGCGTTCTAGTCGGCCCGTCTCTTAGGGCCGTGAGCGTCCTGGGAGGGACTGACGGTGAATAAGGCCCAGCTCATCGAGGCGCTCGCCGAGCGCCTGGGAGACAAGAAGACCGCTGGCGCTGCTGTTGACGGCCTCGTGGACGTGATCGTCCGCAGCGTCAACAAGGGCGAGAAGGTCAACATCACGGGCTTCGGCGTCTTCGAGAAGCGTGCCCGTGCGGCTCGCACCGCGCGCAACCCGCGCACGGGCGAGACCGTGAAGGTCAAGAAGACCAACGTGCCCGCGTTCCGCCCCGGCTCGACGTTCAAGGACGTCATCAGCGGTGCGAAGAAGCTGCCGAAGGCCGTTGCCGCCAAGCCGGCTGCGAAGCCCGCCGCCGCCGCGAAGCCCGCGGCTGCCAAGGCTCCGGCGACCAAGGCCACGACCACGCGCGCCACCACGACGCGCACTCGCACGGCCGCGGCCGCCACCAAGGCGCCCGCGACCCGTCGCACCACCACGGCTGCCGCCAAGACCACGGCTGCCAAGGCGCCCGCGAAGGCGACCGCGACGAAGGCCGCTGCGAAGCCGGCCGCGAAGGCGACCGCTGCCAAGAAGCCCGCTGCCAAGACCACGGCTGCGGCGAAGCCCGCTGCGAAGACCACGGCCGCCAAGGCGCCCGCGGCTCGCAAGACGGCTGCCAAGAAGAAGTGAGACGGGCCTCCTCTTAGAGGAGGCTGCGTCACTTCGGTACAACACGCGGAAGGCCTCGGTGTGCGCACACCGGGGCCTTCGTGTGTTTCGGCCGCTGTCACCTGAGCGCCAATAGAAATAACGCATTCACGCCTGCGAACGGGTCCCGCACAAGCGAAACCGCCGCCTCCCACGCCCAACTCGTTGCCTGAGGCGAACTTTCGGGGGCGGGGAAGACGGCGGCGTGAAAAGGTTCTTCAGAGCGGTCAGGGGCGGGGTAGTGCCGAGGCCAGGTAGTGCGCCGACACCAGCGTTGGCCAGCGCGAAGGCGAGTCCGAAGTGGACCAGGCGCCGAACGGCCTGGTGAAGGCCAGCACCCACACGCTGCCCTTCTTGCACGGGATCTCGTCGAGCCGCAGCCCGCCCAGTTCGGCCAGCGTCCGCACCACGGACGGGATGACGCCACCCTGTGAGGACACGACGGCCCTGCCCTCGTCGGCGGCGATCTCCAGCAGCCGCACGAGACCCGCCTCCGGGTCGGGCCAGTAGCCCTCCTCGGACAGCCGCGGCTCCTCGACCATCTCGACCGAGAGATCCTCGGCCACGGCCCGAACGGTGTCCACGCAACGCACCCTGGGAGCTGTGTGGACGCGCGTGGGTGACCACACGGGCAGCAAAGAGCGGAGCGCCGTCGCCTGCCGCCAGCCGGCGTCTGAGAGCGGCCTCAGGTCGTCGTCATCGTCCCACTCGGACCGCTTTCCCGCCTTCGCGTGCCGCACCAGCAACACCAGCAACAGATCGGCGGGCAGACGGGTGAACTCCGCCAGCACCTCGCGATCCGGCTCGTAGGTCAGCAACGCGGAAGCGTCGGCCACCGGCAGCCATTTGAGCGAGTCCACCTCGTCATTGGCGGCGAAAGAACCCGAAACGGCCTCGGCGGCGTAGTAGTCGACGGTCTTCGGCACCGACTTCACCGAATACGACACCTGCTTCAGGTGACGGCCGAGGACGCACGAATAGCCGGTCTCCTCGAAGACCTCGCGCACCGCGCAGGCAGGGACCGTCTCACCCCGGTCCAGCTTTCCCTTCGGCAACGACCAGTCGTCATAACGGTGACGGTGCACGACCGCGACTTCGACGTCACCGTCGGCATCGCGCCAGAGCACCGCCCCAGCAGCTTTGATCACCCAAGAGCTCCGTGCTTGTGCAGCAGTTCCATCTGATGGTCGCGAACGGAGGATCCGTCCGACGGCGACGCTTCCCATTCTCCGTCGGAACGCAGCACCCAGCAGCGCGTCTGCGGGTCCAGCGCCGAGGTGAACACGGCTTCCAGCTGTGAGGTCAGGCGCGGGTTGATGACCCGCACGGCGACCTCGACGCGGCGGTCGAGGTTGCGGTGCATCATGTCCGCGCTGCCGATCCAGTACTCGTCGCAGCCGACGAAGTGGAAGATGCGCGAGTGCTCCAGGAACCGGCCGAGGATCGAGCGCACCCGGATGTTCTCCGACATCCCCTTCACCCCCGGCTTCAGGCCGCAGATGCCGCGCACGACCACGTCGACGGGCACACCTGCCTGGGAAGCGCGGTACAGCGCGTCGATGACCTGCTCGTCCACGAGCGAGTTCACCTTGATGCGCACACCGGAGGGCCTGCCGGCCTGCGCGTGCTCGATCTCGAGGTTGATCCGCTCGACGATGCCCTTGCGAACGCCGTAGGGCGCCACCATCAACGCGCGGTACTCGTCCTGGCGCGCGTAGCCGGTCAGCACGTTGAACAGGTCCGTGAGGTCCGCGCCGATCGTCGGCTCGGCCGTCAGGATGCCGACGTCCTCGTACAACCGGGCCGTCTTCGGGTTGTAGTTGCCGGTGCCGATGTGGCAGTAGCGGCGGATCGTCGACCCCTCCTGGCGCACCACCAACGAGGTCTTGCAGTGCGTCTTGAGGCCCACCAGGCCGTAGACGACGTGCACGCCGGCCTTCTCCAGCGTGCGCGCCCACTTGATGTTCGCCTGCTCGTCGAAGCGCGCCTTGATCTCCACCAGCGCCACGACCTGCTTGCCCGCCTCGGCCGCGTCGATCAGCGCGTCCACGATGGGCGAGTCACCCGAGGTGCGGTACAGGGTCTGCTTGATGGCCAGCACGTGCGGGTCGGCGGCGGCCTGTTCGATGAAGCGCTGCACCGACGTCGAGAACGAGTCGTACGGGTGGTGCACGAGGACGTCGCCCTCGCGCAGCGTCGCGAAAACGCTCTTCGGCGTCTCGCGCTCACCGAACGCTGGGTGCGTCGCCGGCACGAACGCCGGGTCCTTCAACGTCTTGCGGTCGATGCCGTAGAGCTGCCACAGGCACGACAGGTCGAGCAGGCCGGGCACGGTGACGACGTCGTGCGGGTCGACGTCCATCTCCCGCAGGAGCAGCTCGAGCATGTGCTCGGTCATGTCGTCGGCGACCTCGAGACGCACCGGCGGGCCGAACCGGCGCCGGGCGAGCTCGCGTTCCAGCGCCTGCAACAGGTCCTCGTCGCGGTCCTCCTCGACCTCCAGGTCCGCGTTGCGCGTCACGCGGAACGCGTGGCACTCGATGACCTCCATGCCGGTGAACAGCTCGCCCAGGTGCGCGGCGATGAGCTCCTCCAGCGGCAGGAAGGTCGCGGAGGACGACGAACGGTCCCCCTCCACGCGCACGAGGCGCGGCACGTTGTCCGGCACCTTCACACGGGCGAACCGCTCGCCGCCACCCTCGGGGTCGCGCACGGTCACCGCGAGGTTCAGCGACAGCCCGGAGATGTAGGGGAACGGGTGCGCCGGGTCGACCGCGAGCGGCGTGAGGACCGGGAAAACCTGCTCGCTGAAGTAGTTGGAGAGGCGCAGCCGGTCGTAGTCGGTGAGGTCGCCCCACGTCACGATGCTGATCCGGTGCTCTTCCAGCCCCGGCCGGATGTGGTCGAGGAACGCGCGGGCGTGCTGCTCGACGAGTTCCTGTGAGCGCTTGGAGATCGCCACGAGCTGCTCGAGCGGCGTGAGCCCGTCCGCGCTGCGCACCGTGAGACCGGTCTCCGCCCGCCGCTTCAGGCCCGCGACCCTGACCATGTAGAACTCGTCCAGGTTCGAGGCGAAGATCGCGAGGAACTTCGCGCGCTCCAGCAGCGGCTGCGAGGAGTCCTCCGCCAGCGCGAGCACGCGGGAGTTGAAGTCCAACCAGGACAGTTCACGGTTGAAGTACCGGTCGTCCGGCAGGTCGGTGGGCAGGGTGCTGGACGTCACCGCGGGCGGCGCCGACGGGACACCCCGTACCGGCGTCGCGACCGGCTGGTTCGGCTGGGTCTTCGTCCGCGGCGGGTTGGAGGCCCGCCTGGTCGCCGCGCGAGGCTGCCGGCGCGGAGTCGCCGCGGGCGGGGGCGTCGCCTTGGCTCGCGCCGAGCGGCGCCGGGAGGGTGTCGCCTTGCCGTCGTTGTTCTCCGTGCTCACGCCCCGCATTGTTCCGCACTATTGCCGCGAGCGCCCCTGTCGAGAACGTCTGACTGGTGAACTCCTCGTCACAGGACAGGCATGCGAAGGGCGACGATCGCCCCGTCGGGACTACGTTCGAGGGTCACCCGCTGCCCCGGACGCAGCATTCGCCAGCCACCCGCGGTGACCGCGGCAGCGCTCACATCGACCAGAACGCCGTCATCGCGCAGGACGACGGCAGAACCGTCACTGTTAAACGTAGACACGGTCGCCTGCACGGCCCAGAAGCCTAGACGTTCGGACCTGACCGTCTCGTTCGAGGCGCTGCCAGGGTCGAACCATGAAGGTTATTGCCACATTGACTGCGGTGACCCTGTTGGCCTTCACCACGGCAGGACTGGCCTCGGCGGCCTCGGCCGAACCCAGGACTCCGAAGGTGGACAAACCACGCCTGCAGGCGGCGGCGAAGAACGTCCGCCTGAAGGCGTCACTCCCCGGCACCGAACGGGCCATCTCGATCGCGTTCGCCCAGTACGGGCCTCGCGACGTGGCGTTCGTCAGCATGGAGACCGGTCTGAAGACGTTCGACGTGACCGATCTGGACCAGCCGAAGCTCCTCGACCACCTCACCAAGCAGGAGATGGCGCTGCCGGGGGACGACCCGGCGAAGCGCTTCTGGGAGAACGAGGACATCAACGTCGACCCCAAGCGCAAGCTCGCGTTCCTGGCACGCGAGGTCAACTCGTTCGGCCGGGCGCTGCCGGGCGACCGCCCGACCGGCAACTACATCGTGTCCGCTGTGGACCCGGCCGACCTCAAGATCCTCAGCTTCCACCGGCAGAACACCGGTCACACCAGCACCTGCATCAACGACTGTCAGTTCCTCTGGACGGCGGGGCTCGACCGGTCGGACGCCAGGACCGGCCGGATCTTCGTCACCGACATCCGCGATCCGAAGACCCCGAAGGAGCTCCCCGTCTCCGTCGACGTCCGAGGCAAGGCGGGCGAAGGCAAGATCACGCACGACGTCCAGGTCGACGCCCAGGGCATCGCGTGGGTCGCGGGCGACGACGGCACGCGCGGCTACTACACGCAGGGCTGGCACCGCGACCCGTTGAGCGGCAAGTACCGCGAGGCGAAGGCGTGGGACCCGGTCGCCTACGCGGGCGGCGCCGTCCCGAAGGCCGACATGCCGACCTCGTTCACGCACAACTCGTTCCGTCCGGCCGGCCGCACGCTCGGCGACGGCCCGCAGCCCACGCGGGAGAACCCGGCCGGCTCGCTGCTGCTGCACACCGAGGAGGCGTTCGGTTCGCCCACGTGCAAGACCGAGGGCCGGTTCGTCATCTCCTCGCTGCAGGGCACGCACAACGGTGAAGGCTGGGGTGAGCGGCCCAAGGAGATGAGGACCGTCGGCATCTGGAGCCCGGACGACCAGGAGGGCACCATCCCCGGCAACGTCACGTGCTCCGCGCACTACTTCGACGTGCAGAAGAGGATCGTGGCCTACTCCTGGTACAACCAGGGCACCCGGTTCCTCGACATCTCCAACCCCGCCAAGCCGATCCAGATCGGCTACTGGCGGCCGGACACCGCGACGTCGTGGGCGCCGTACTGGCACCGCAACACCGTGTTCGTCGCCGACATCTCGCGCGGTGTCGAGATCCTGGAGCTGGAGAAGGGCGCCTACGACGCCCAGGCGAGCGGCACGAACGTGACGCTCACCGCGCACCACGCCAGGGAACTGGCCAGGGAGAGCGACCGGGAACCCGTGCCGCTCGCCCCGAACCCGTTCTACGGCTGGGCCTGCCCGATGGTCGCCAACCGCGACGACTCGGACTGCGGCGTGGGAGGCTGCGGCGCACCCTGCTGAACCACGGCCGCCTTGACGGTGGCCGCCGCGCGCTGGCGGGTGATCACGCGACGACCGAGGTTGATCATCGGGATCTCCACGGTCGTGTACAGGACACTCGCCAGCGCCAGCCCCAGCGCGGTGACCACCACGGACTGTCCGATACCGGACAGGGCGGGCCAGAAGAACGCGATGACCGTCGCGGCGATCGTCTGCACGAGGTAGAGCGAGTACGAGCGCTCACCCACGAACTGCATCGGCTTCGTGGAGAGGAACGTCGTCGCCGGCCCAGGCGCGGCAAGCGCGGTGAGCAGCACCGCCGTCGCGAGCGCGTACACCGGGATGACCAGGACGTGGCCGGGAATCCCGTTGGTCCCGTCGAGGAACGCGGCGATCGGCTTCACGCTCAGGTGCACGCCGACGAATCCGATCGAGACGATCACCTGCGCGACCGGGTTCGTGAGGGGGCGCAGCAACGCGAACCCGCGCGGGCTGTGCAGCGCGATGGCGAGCAGGACGCCGGTCAGGATCGAGAAGTAGTGCAGCGGCCAGCCGGGGTTGCTGTGCGAGACGGTGAAGCTGACGATCACGAGCGCGAGCAGCATGCCGAGGAGGGCGGCGCCGGCGCGGCGCCTGAGCACGACGGTGCCCAGCGCGATCGCCACCAGCGGCCAGACCACGTAGAACTTCTGCTCGATGCCCAGAGACCAGGACTGCCCGTACGGGCTGGCGCCGGCGAACTCGTTGGTGAAGGTGAGGAAGTACTTGAGCGCCGGCCCGATCCCGTTGCTGAGGAACGTGCCCGCGATCGCCGAACCGGCGGCGGTGACCAGCAGGATCACGAAGTAGACCGGCAGAATCCGGAACGCCCGGCGCAGGTAGAACTCCTTGAGCGAAATCCGTCCTGTGCCGCGTTCCTCACGCAGCATCAGCGTCATGATGAGGAATCCGCTGAGAACGAAGAACATCTGGACTCCCGCCCAGCCCTGCAGCCAGTCCGGGCCCCCGTAGTGGAAGAACACCACCAGCACCGCGGCAATGGCCCGCAGGCCGTCAAGAGCGGGAAAGCGGCGCAACGCCAGGTAGTCGGCGTGCGTCAACGAATTCATGCAGGTACACCTCTGGGCATGCGTCGGGGAACGGCATCGGGGGGTACGCCGTTTGCATCAGGGGATACGGATGTAAAGGTGCAGGGGTTCCCCGTTGCGTTGCCCTGAACAACACTTTCGTGTTGTTCGTCACTGCTTCAACAGCGGGGCAACGGTGAAAGCGACGACAGGGGAGCGGCCGCCACGCCGCGCCATCCTTGCTGCGTCAAAGCACCGCCGTGCACTTCCAGCCAATAGGCGCCGTCGGTCGTGTGCATGGTCGCGCCGCTGCGGATGTCCGTGACGTACGACGACTCCGACTGCCACGACACGAAGTCGCCGCTGACCCGCGGGAAGAGGATGCCTTCGGTTTTGGGCGCGGTCCTGATCCCGGCGAGCTCGCGCGGTTCGGTCCAGCCCTCACGCCAGCCGTGCAGCGCGTCGCCCTGCGCCCACACCACCGTGCGGCCGTCGGACGCCGCGCTCCCGCTCGGCCGCGCGTCGCGGAGCTGTTCCGGTAACGCCACCTCGGCGCGGAACTTCCCGTCCTGCAGCCACATGACCGCGTCGCCGAGGAACAGCGGCTCCTCGCCCTGCCCGACGATCCTGTCCTTCTTCTTCGCGAGGTCGTACAGGTGCACGCCTTTGCTGTCGGCCCAGGCGGCCTTCCCGTTGTGCACCACGGCACCGCTGCCGCCGATCCGCACGGGCGCGCCGTCGTTGCGCGAGTCCCACGCGTAGGTGGTCGTGGTGCGGTCGGACGGGCTCGGGGTCGTGGAGAACGTCACCCAGCGGCCGTCGAACTCGACGCCGTGGAGTTGTGCGTCGTCCTGCACCGCCATGACCTGCTGGCGCTTCTCGCGGTCGCGCAACACGAGTTCGGTGGTCCTGTTGCGCGTGGTCTTCACGAGCGTCACGTCGGCGTTCGCGTTGGCGGCGACGATGGTGACCTTCTCGTGGGAACCGGCCACCGTTGTGTTGCGTGAGAGTTCGTCCTTCCAGTCCTGGGGAAGGTCCACGCGGCACGAGTCGAGCTTGTTCGGCGCGGTGTAGCCGGACGGCCGGTCGATCGGTACGGCGGCGACACAGCCCGCGATGGCCGTGATCGCCGCCAGCGCGATGAGCGCTCGCATCAGTCTCCCAAGTCGTGATCATCCAGCGACCCGGAAGACGCGTGAGGACGGCTCAGGTTGTCCAGGCGGGCAAGGCGTTCGCGGTGTGCACACCGAGACCGAGCGTCAGCGCCAGGCGCAGATCCTCTTCTGTGTCCACGTCACAGCGCAGCGACGGCCACGGTCCGAACAGCGCGATCGCGCCGGAAATCCGGTGGTGCCCCGCCGAGCCGACGCCGAACCTCGGGTCGAGCTCGCCGCCGGGTGCCGCGAGCAGCAACGTGGTTCCGGTGCCCTGCCGGTCCGGGACGAAAGCGCGCCGCCCGGCCGCGGCTTCGAGCGCGGCCTGGAGCTCGCCGGGCTTGAGCGCGGGCAGGTCGGCCTGCAGCGCGCCGACGCGGTTGGACCGGAGCGCGCGGGCGCCGTGCATCAGCGCCTCGTTGAGTCCGGGCTCGGCGGGTTCCGGTATCGCCTCGACACCCAGCGCGGCCATCTCGGCGGCGACAGCTGGGTCCGATGTGACGGTGACCACGCGGCGGACACTGGGCGTGGCCAGAGCGGCGCTCACCGTGTCCATGGCGAGCGCGAGCGCCAGCGCCGCGTGCGACACCGGATCTCCGCCGGTGGCGCTGGTCAGCCTGGTCTTGGCCCGGTCGAGCGTTTTGACCGGCACCACGAGGTCAACTTCATCCCGCACCCCGTCATGGTCCACGATCCGGCGACGGGTGCGTCGACCACTAACCTTCACCCCTCGATTTCGCCGGTCAGACGGGTGCATCGTGGCGTCGACACCGCTCCCCATATTGGACATATGGGGACCGGGGGTCGACGCCGCGAGGTGCCCTGCCGGACGCCGGAAGCGAGGGGTGAGGATTGTGGTCGGGGCACTACTGTGCTCATGGGCGCAGGTTCCGGGAGTGAGGAGAGGTTCACGTGGCCAAGGAGAAGGGCGGCTTCTGGGTCGGGGTCGCCGCGGCGATCCTCTACCCCATGTCGTTCGTGCTGGGCAGGCACCGGATCCTGCACAGCGACCGCATCCCGCGCCAAGGGTCGGCGCTGCTCGTGATGAACCACATCTCGCACCTCGACCCGTGCTACGACGCGGTGTTCGTGCACAAGAACGACCGCGTGCCGCACTTCCTCGCGAAGCACAGCCTGTGGAACGTGCCGATCATGGGCTCGATCCTGAGGGGCGCGAAGCAGATCCCGGTCTACCGCGGCACCTCGGACGCGCAGCAGAGCCTGCGCGAGGCGCACAAGGCGCTGGCGACCGGCCAGGTCGTGGTGATCTACCCGGAGGGCACGATCACCAGGGACCCCGACGGCTGGCCCGCGAACTCCCGCACCGGCGTGGCACGGCTCGCGCTGCAGCACGACGGCCCGGTCATCCCGGTCGCCCGCTGGGGCACGCTGGACCTCTACAACCACTACCAGAAGAAGTTCCGGCCGTTCCCGCGCAAGACGATCACGCACTTCGTCGGTGAACCGGTCGACCTGTCCGCCTACCGCGGCGAGGAGGAGACCCTGCCGTTGCTGCGCGAGGTCACCGATCTGCTGATGAGCCACGTGAAGAACCAGCTCGCCGAGGTTCGCCAGGAGCAGGCGCCCGAGGGCTTCTACGGACCGAGGAAGGCCTGAGCATGGGGATCGAACGCGTTGCGGTGCTCGGCGCCGGTTCGTGGGGCACGACGTTCGCGAAGGTCATCGCGGACTCCGGCCCCGAGGTCGTGCTGTGGGCGCGGCGGCAGGAGGTCGCGTCGGCGATCACCGAGACCCGCGTGAACGCCGACTACCTGCCCGGCATCTCGTTGCCGGCCAACCTGGAGGCGACCTCCGACCCGGCGAAGGCGCTGGACGGTGCCGACGCCGTGGTGCTCGCCGTGCCGTCGCAGACGTTGCGGGTGAACCTGTCGGCGTGGAAGGAGCTGCTGCCGGCGGACGCGACCCTGGTGTCGCTGTCCAAGGGCGTCGAGCTCGGCACGCTGAAGCGGATGAGCGAGGTGATCCGCGAGGTCGCCGGCATCGACGAGTCGCAGGTGGCCGTGGTGTCGGGGCCCAACCTGGCCAAGGAGATCGCCGTCGGGCAGCCGACCGCGACCGTCATCGCCTGCACGGACCACGACCGCGCGGTCGACCTGCAGCACGCGTGCTCGAACTCGTACTTCCGCCCGTACACCAACACCGACGTGGTCGGCTGCGAGCTGGGCGGGGCGTGCAAGAACGTCATCGCGCTGGCGTGCGGCATGGCGGCCGGTCTCGGTTACGGCGACAACACGATGGCGTCGATCATCACGCGTGGCCTGGCGGAGACCGCACGGCTGGGCGCGGCGCTGGGCGCGGACCCGCTGACGTTCGCCGGTCTGGCCGGGCTGGGCGACCTGGTGGCCACGTGCGCGTCGCCGTTGTCGCGCAACCGGACCTTCGGCGAGCGGTTGGGCAAGGGCGAGACTCTGGAGCAGGCGCAGGAGGCCGCGCACGGTCAGGTCGCCGAAGGTGTGAAGTCATGTTCATCGATTCGTGAACTGGCACGGGCCAATGACGTCGACATGCCGATCACCGAAGGCGTACACATGGTGTGTCATGACGGGCTCAGCGCGCGCGATCTGGGGGCGGCGCTGCTTGGACGCGATCGGAAACACGAACGCCAGTGAACAATTCCTATGGTGACGGCACCCGAGTGGTGCACTCGGTTTCGGGCGGGCCGGGTGAGCCGTTCGGCGCGCAGCCGGTGTTCGCCTCGGTGTACCACCTCGGCGGGCAGGACACCTACGGCCGGAGCAGCAATCCGACCTGGCGCGCTCTGGAGTCCGCGCTGGGATCGCTGGAGGGCGGCGAGTGCGTCATCTTCCCGTCGGGGATGGCGGCGATCTCGACCCTGCTGCGGACCCTGCTGTCCACAGGGGACACCCTGATGCTGCCGTCCGACGGGTATTTCGTGGCGCGGCGGTTCGCGTCCGAAATGGACATCAACCTCGTCGAGGTGCCCACGGCCGGGCCGTACCCGTCCTTCGACGGCGTGCGGCTGGTGTTGCTGGAGACGCCGTCGAATCCCGGCCTGGACGTGTGTGACATCGCGACGCTGGCCGAGGCGGCGCACGCGGCGGGTGCGCTCGTGGCTGTGGACAACACGACCGCGACACCGTTGGGACAGCGGCCATTGGAACTCGGCGCCGACATCGTGGTGTCGTCCGACACCAAGGCCGTCGCCGGGCACAGCGACGTCCTCTTCGGACACCTGACGGCGGCTTCCCCGGACCTGGCCACGTCGTTCCGCAACGCGCGGGCGTTGAACGGCGCGATCCCCGGTCCCTTTGAGACTTGGCTGGCGCTGCGCGGCCTCGGGACTCTGGATCTGCGGCTGGAACGGCAGGCCAAGAACGCCGCCGCGCTGTACGAGTTGCTCTCGGGCCGGGTCGCCGGGTTGCGCTGGCCAGGCGACCCGGCGGATCCGGCACACCTGCTCGCGGCGCAGCAGATGCGGCGGTTCAACGGCGTGCTGACGTTCGAGCTGGAGTCCGAGGAGGCGGTGGAGGCGTTCCTCCGCAAGTCACGGCTCGTGTCGGCGGCGACGTCGTTCGGTGGCCTGCACTCCAGTGCGGACCGGCGCGCGCAGTGGGGCGATCCGGTCCCGGAGGGACTGGTGCGGTTCTCGGCCGGCTGTGAGGACACCCACGATCTGGTGAAGGACGTGTCCCAAGCTCTGGGCCTGGATTGACAGAGGGTCCCGGTTCCGGGACCCTCTGCGTCATGTCCTTCAACGCATGTTGCTGTTGTACCTGGCGATAGTCCCGCGTCCTCTTTCGCGCTCGCCTGGTAAGGACTTTCTCCCGATGTTCGCCGTTCCTGAGAACAGCCTCGTTCTGCCTGAAAACTCCGCGTTGCTGCACCCCGTGCGGGTGGCGCTGGCGTGGGCGGCCGACCGCGACCGCTGGAAGCACCTGCTCCGGTACGACCCGGAAGAGCGTTTCTCGGCGCTGGTCGACAAGACCGACGACCAGGAGATCTGGCTGATGAGCTGGCTCCCCGGTCAGACGGCCTCGCTGCACGACCACGCCACGACCTCCGGCGCGTTCACCGTGGTCAGCGGCCTGCTGACCGAGGTGGTGACGACCCGCATCCAGGTCGTGCACTCCCTTCACGCCGGTCAGTCGCGCGTGTGGGGACCCGGCTACGTGCACCAGGTGCGCAACGACGGTGTGGACCCGGCCGTGTCGATCCACGTCTACCGTCACGGCACCCGCGCCATGACCCCGTACCGCTACGACCCGGTCAACGGACCCGTCCGCTGACGTGCGGCGGCACCGGCTTGTCCGTCTCGTGCGGAACCGGGGTGCCCCACGACTGGACGAGCGGCATGTGCCCGGCCCACACGAGGTTCGCCTCCAGGTCGGAGGGCTCCTCGCCGGGTCCGCCGTCGCGCACCTTCACGCTCGCCTCGGTGAGGTCGATCTCCAGCGCGGCCGTCTGCGCCAGCTCCTTCTTGGAGGGCTGCCTGGCGTAGTCCCAGCTGCCGGGCGTGACGTGCTCGACGATCACCTTCAGCGCGTGTTCGGGGTCCTCGGCGATCTTCGCGGTGCCGTGGATGATCGCCGACCGGTAGTTCATCGAGTGGTGGAACACCGACCGTGAGTAGACGACGCCGTCCACGAGCGTGACCGCGACGCAAACCTGCTTGCCTTCCAGCATGCTCCTGATGGACCGTGAGCCCGTCGACCCGTGCAGGAAGATGCGGTTGCCGTCCCTCCCGTACGCGGTGGGGATGAGGAACGGAGCCCCGTCGACCTCCACGGCCAGATGGCAGACCAGGCCCGCGTCGAGGATGTCGTAGAGCACCTGGCGGTCTTGGACGGCTCGCTTCTTGCCGCGGATGACGGTGCTGCGCGGGGTGGGGGAGAGCTGCAGGTCAGTGGACATGCTCCCACTCTGACGACAGAAGTGGCATCATTGAAGCGCCAGTTCTGATCAATTTGGGAAGGCCACTTTGGCTGAGACCGCGCTGCCCGTCGCGTTGGACCGCGAGTCGGCCGAACCACTCGCCGTCCAGCTCGCCGACGCCCTGCGCTCCGCGGCGTCGGAAGGACGGCTGCGTGCGGGCGACCGTCTCCCGTCCACGCGCGCGTTGGCCGACTCGCTCGGTGTGTCCCGCACGGTGACTGCCGCCGCCTACGAGCAGCTGCACGCCGAAGGCTGGATCGCGGGCCGTCACGGCTCCGGCACCTACGTCACGACGACCCCGCCCGGCCCGTTGCGCAAACGTTCGCGCAAGGCTGTCGTCCCCGCCATCACCGACTTCGTCGACCTCGGCACCGGGGCACCGTGGGCAGGTGGCCTCGACCGCGCGGCCTGGCGCAGGGCGTGGCGCGCCGCGGCCGACGCACCGCCGCTGTCCCGTCCCGAACGCGCGGGCCTGCCCGAGTACCGCGAGGCGATCGCCGAACACCTGCTGCGCCACCGCGGGCTCGCCGTCAACGCCGACCCCGTGCTCGCGACGGGCGGCACCACGGCGGTGCTGACCGAGATCGCGGTGTCCGTGCTGCGGCGCGGTGATGCCGTGGCCGTCGAGGAGCCGGGTTACCAGCGTGCGGTGGGCGTCTTCCGCGCCGCCGGCCTGAAGGTCGTCCAGGCCGCCGTCGACGCGGAAGGACTGCTCCCCGAGGCGGTTCCGCCCGGCGTGAAGGCCGTCTACTGCTCGCCCGCCCACCAGTACCCGCTCGGCGGGCGCATGTCGGCCGGGCGGCGGGTCGCGCTGGTCGAGCGAGCGAGGAGGGACGGCTGGCTGGTCATCGAGGACGACTACGACGGCGAGCTCCGCTACGACGTGGCACCGCTGCCGTCACTCGCGGCTTTGGCCCCGGACGTCGTCGTCCACCTCGGCACCACGAGCAAGATCCTCACCCCGACGCTGGGTGCGGGCTGGATGGTCGCTCCCGAGCACATCGCCACGACGATCCTCGAACACCGCGACCTGACCGGCACCAGCCCGGCCGCCGCGGGGCAACGGGTCGTCGTGGAGCTGGCCCGCACCGGCGACCTCGGCCGGCACCTGCGCAAGCTGCGTCGCGAACTGTCCGAGCGTCGAGCGTTGATCGTCGACACGTTCGCAGCCGCGGGCATCACGATGATCGGTGACGACGCGGGCGCGCACGTCGTCGTGCTGCTGCCCAGCCTGGAGGAGGAGCGGGAGATCATGCGGCTCGCCCTCGAACGCGGGCTGAAGGTGGACGGCCTGGCCAGGCACTACGTGAACCGGGCCAAGTTCCACGGGCTCGCCATCGGGTACAGCGCGTGTTCGCGGGAGCAGCTCGTGTCCGCGTTGCCGGTGCTGACCGAGCTGCTCAGACGGAACGGCTGACCACGACGACCTCGCGGGCCGTGACGAACCCGAGCCGCTCGTTCACGCGGATCATGGGGAAGTTGGACGCCGCCGTTCCGGTGTCGATGCGTTCGAGCTCCGGCCGGTCGGTGAGCAGCCACCGCAGCATGTGCGCCTTGACGAACCGGGCGAGCCCTCGCGCGCGATGCCTGGGTGCGACCACCGTGTCGTGCCAGACCGTGTGCTCGAAGTCGTCCGGATACAGCTGCACGTCGGTGAACGCCACGACGAGACCCGTGGCCTCCTCGACCGCGACGACGACGCGGTGCTCGACGCCGGCCGCCAGGTCCTCCGCCTCCGCGGCACGAACCAGTTCCGGCGTCCATTCCGGATCGCGAGCCGTGTCGGGCGCGTCGTGAATCGCCCGCCGCGTCGAGGCCACCGACACCAGCAGGTGCTCTGGCGTCGCGCCGATCCACCGCTCCACCCGGTAGCCGACGGGTGCGGACAGCTCCCAGGATTCGGGCTCGACGTCCGCGACGGTCAGCCGCTGCACGACTCGGGACGCGGTCACGTGGAACCCGCGCGAGCGCCCAGTGCTCGCCCGCGCTGCCCTTGGTCACGACCCGGTTCTCCAGCGCTTCCCGGCCACCCGCGCGCAACTCGGGCAGCAACGCGTCCAGCAGCGCGGTGCCGATGCCCTGCCTGCGGTACCGCGGGTGCACCGTGATCGAGCCGACCGCCAGCCGCGTCCGCAGTCCCACCGCCGCGATGCCCACGACCTCGCCATCACGCAGTGCGACGAGCCTGACGAACTCGCTGAAGTCGGGACTGGCCTCCCGCAGCGACGCGATGATCCGGTCCCTGCTCGACGCGGGTTCGCCGGGATGGTCGACGGCCTGGGCCGCGATCCGCACGTCCGCGTAACCGCGGAGTCCGGCGGCCTCGTCCAGGTCGAGTGGTTTGATCTTCAGCACGTCGTCCAGGTTAGAACTGGCGAGTAGGCACAATCGCCCAAACGGGTAGGGTCGGGCCCCATGACGCAGCGCAAGACGAGGGTGGCCGTGGTGTTCGGCGGCCGCAGCTCCGAGCACGAGGTCTCCTGCCAGTCCGCCAAGAGCGTCCTGCCCTTCCTGGACGCCGATCGCTTCGAGGTGGTGCCGGTCGGCATCACGCCGCAGGGTCAGTGGGCGCTCGGCACGGACCCGACCGCGCTCGAGGCGGGCACGGGCAACCTCCCGACACTGCGCAACCGCACCGACGTCGTCGCGATCGAGCCGGGCCAGGCTCTCAAGGACGTCGACGTGGTCTTCCCACTGCTGCACGGCGCGTGGGGTGAGGACGGCACCATCCAGGGTCTGCTCGAGCTGGGCGGCCTCCCGTACGTCGGGCCGGGCGTGTTCGCCAGCGCCGCCGCCATGGACAAGATCTTCGCCAAGAAGATCCTCCAGGCGGAGGGCCTGCCGGTCGGCAGGTTCGTCGCGCTCGACCGCGCCGCCACCACGCTGACCCTCGACGAGCGCGAGCACCTCGGCCTGCCGGTGTTCGTGAAGCCGTCGCGCGCCGGCTCGTCCGTCGGCATCTCCAAGATCAGCGACTGGGCCGACCTCGACGCCGCGATCTTCGAGGCGCGCCAGCACGACCCCAAGGTAATCGTCGAGGCCGCCGTCCCCAACGTGCGCGAGATCGAGTGCGCCGTGCTCGAGTACCCGGACGGCCGCGTCGAGGCGTCGCTGCCCGCCGAGCTGCGGCCGGTCGGCGAGGGCGTCGAGTGGTACGACTTCAACGCCAAGTACGTCGACGACTCCTACGAGGCCGACATCCCGGCGAAGCTCGACGACGACATCACCGCGCAGCTGCGCGAGATGGCCGTCACGGCGTTCAAGGCGCTCGACTGCCAGGGTCTGTCCCGGGTGGACTTCTTCCTCACCGAGCAGAACGAGCTGATCATCAACGAGCTCAACACGATGCCGGGCTTCACGCCGATCTCCATGTACCCCAAGGCGTGGGCGGCGACGGGCGTGGACTACACCACGTTGCTGACCACGCTGATCGAGACGGCGATCGCGCGCGGTTCAGGCCTGCGTTAGGGCCAGGCGCGGTGACCACCAGCCTTCACCGCAAAGGCTGGTGGTCACCGCGCCTCGGTCTTGACCGGCTGCTTCGGCAGCAGGTCGCGGACCGTCGTGGAAACGTCCTGGAGCGCACCGGTGCCCGCGTCGTCGGGCACCGTCAGCGCGACGTACACACCGCGGTCCACGATCACCCACGTCGAGCTGCCGGAACCGGGCAGCTGCAGCCACTGCACGTCCGAGATCACCCGCAGCTGCGAGGTCGCCGTGAGTTCGGAGGGCCGGGGCAGGCCGCACCGCAGCACCACCGGATCGTGTTTGGCGTCACCCCACGCGACCGCGGCGGGCGGCGCGGGCGAGGCGATCTCCCGGCGCGGCAGCATGTCCTTCCCGGACGGCAGCCCCACCGGCAGCTTCTCGATCAGCGACGTGCACGGCTGCGAGGCCGCGTCCGGTGCGTCGATCGAGACCAGCGCGAGGGGACCCGTGCGACCGGGGACGTCCTCCGACTGGTTTCCCGTGCCCAGCACCAGACCGAGCGTGGCGACACCGATGGCGAGCAGCACGGCGAGCCCGACCGCCGCGAGCAACGGCCGGGACAGCGCCGACGTGGATTCCTGCTGAGTCACCCGGCTATGACAGCACGAGCTAGAGATGCACCACCGGGCAGGTCAGCGTCCGGGTGATGCCTTCGACGTTCTGGATGCGCGCGACCACGAGTTGGCCGAGCTGGTCGACGGTGTCCGCTTCGGCGCGGACGATGACGTCGTAAGGACCGGTGACGTCCTCTGCGGTGGCTACCCCGGCGATCCCGGAGATCTCGGAGGCGACTGCAGCGGCCTTGCCGACCTCGGTCTGGATGAGGATGTATGCATGCACCACGGCGTGCCCCTTCGTCGCGACAGGTTGGGTCGAGGTAGGAACGTGTCACGCAACGTACCCCAGTTGGGGTTCCGAATGCTCAGATTGGGAGGCAACTTTGCGTCCGGAGCCGCCGCGCGACGCGGAGACGGTCGCCGAAGTGGGTGAGTTCAATCTCATCCACCGGGTGACGACCGGTCGGGCGCAACCCGAGACGACGATCCTCGGTCCCGGTGACGACGCGGCAGTGGTCGCCGTCCCGGACGGGCGCGTCGTCGCGTCGATGGACGTGCTGGTCGAGGGTGTCCACTTCAGACTCGACTGGTCCAGTCCCGAGCAGGTGGGCCGAAAAGCGGCCGCGGTGAACCTCGCCGACGTCGTGGCGATGGGTGCGTTGCCGTCCGCTCTGCTCGTCGGGTTCGCCTGCCCCGCAGACACCCCCGCGTCGGTCGTCGAGGGGATCATGTCGGGCCTCTGGCAGGAGGCGGCGCAGGCCGGCGCGGGCATCGTCGGCGGCGACATGGTCAGCTCCGCCACGCTGGTGATCTCGATCACCGCGATGGGCGACATGAACGGGCTGGAGCCGATCACGCGGTCCGGCGCGCTCGTCGGTGACGTCGTCGCGGTGGCCGGACGGCTCGGCTGGGCCGCCGCCGGGCTGGCCGTGCTGAGTCGCGGCTTCCGTTCGCCGGTCGGGATAGTCAACGCCCAGCGCACGCCGGAGCCGCCGTACGAGGAGGGTCCGAAGGCCGCGGAGGCGGGGGCCACGTCGATGATCGACGTCTCGGACGGCCTGCTGCAGGACCTCGGCCACATCGCGGACTCGTCGGGCGTGGCGATCGACATCCGCACCGAGCTGCTGCCGTTGCACCCGCGGCTGCTCGACGTCGCCTCGGCGCTCGGCGGTGACGCACGGCACTGGGCGCTGACCGGAGGCGAGGATCACGCCCTCGCGGCGACGTTCCCCGGACCCAAGGCGGTGCCGGAGGGCTGGACGACGATCGGCACGGTCCGTGCGGGCGAGGGCGTGACCGTCGACGGCAGGGTTTACGAAAAACCGCCTGGCTGGGAGCACTGGCGCGCGTAAACTGGTCGATGTGGAACTATGCACGCGCGCGTATGACCATCCAGATTCGGTCAAGATGATCGCCGACCTGCAGCAGGTCTACGTCGACCGGTACGGCGACGTGGACGTCACACCGGTCGACCCGGCGCAGTTCGCCGCACCCCTCGGCTACTTCGTGATCGGCTACCTCGACGGCGTTCCCGTCGCGTGCGGTGGCTGGCGGATCAACGACGAGCTCGAAGGTGCCGCCGAGATCAAGCGGATGTACGTCGTCGACTCCGTGCGCGGGAAGGGCTACTCCCGCCTCGTGCTCGCCAACCTGGAGGAAACCGCGCGCGAGGCGGGCCTTCGGCGGATGGTGCTGGAAACCGGCCTGCGCCAGCCCGAGGCGATCAGCCTGTACACCACCAGCGGTTACGTGCGGATCGACAACTTCGGCGTGTACCGCGACCACCCGGAGAGTCGTTGCTTCGGGAAGCCGTTGTAGGTTCGGGCGCATGGCCATCTATGCGTTGGGGGAGTACACGCCGCAGATCCACCCGGACGCGTACGTGCACCCGGATGCGACTGTGATCGGCGACGTGCGCATCGGCGCGCATTCGTCGGTGTGGCCTCAAGCCGTGCTGCGCGGCGACTACGGCCGCATCGTCGTGGACGAGCGCACGTCGATCCAGGACGGCACCGTGATCCACTGCACCGAGGTCCACCCGGTGCACATCGGTTCGTCGTGCGTCATCGGCCACAACGTGCACATCGAGGGCGCGACGGTCGCCGACGACTGCCTGATCGCGTCAGGTTCCGTGGTGCTCAACGGTTCCATCGTGGAAAAGGGCGCGATCGTCGGTGCCGGCGCGGTGGTCTCGTTCGACGGCCATGTTCGTGAACGCACGATGGTGCTGGGAGTTCCTGCCCGCGAGCGTGCTGGATTTGTTGTGCCAGAACAGGCGTGGGCATTCATCGTCGAGAAATATGTGCAGAACATCGCGCTGTACCGGGAGAAGCTCCGTCGTCTGGATTGAGTGAGATAGGGTTCACAGCCGTGGCTCGTCCCCTCAACGAAATCGTCGAAGCCGGCTGGGCTGAAGCTCTCGCCCCCGTTGCTGATCAGATCGCCGCCATGGGTGAGTTCCTGCGCGCGGAGGTCGCCGCCGGCCGCACCTACCTCCCCGCGGGCGACAACGTGCTGCGCGCGTTCAAGCAGCCGTTCCACCAGGTGAAGGTGCTGATCGTCGGCCAGGACCCGTACCCGACGCCCGGCCACGCGGTCGGCCTGTCGTTCTCCGTAGCCCCCGACGTGCGGCCGATCCCGAAGTCGCTGGTCAACATCTACAAGGAATATGCGGAGGACCTCGGTCATCCGCTGCCGTCCAACGGCGACCTGACCCCGTGGTCCGAGCGCGGCGTGCTGCTGCTCAACAGGGCGCTGACCGTGCAGCCCGGCAAGGCGAACTCCCACCAGGGCAAGGGCTGGGAGGCCGTGACGGAGCAGGCGATCAAGGCGCTCGCCGCTCGCGACGCACCGCTGGTCTCGATTCTGTGGGGCCGCAACGCGCGCAACCTGCGTCCGTTGCTCGAGCCGTTGCCCTGCATCGAGTCCGCGCACCCGTCGCCGCTGTCCGCGCACGCCGGGTTCTTCGGCTCGAAGCCGTTCAGCCGCGCCAACGAACTGCTGGAGAAGCAGGGCGCGGAGCCGGTCGACTGGAAGCTTCCGTAGTTCCGCACGCGAGACGTGATCTGACGTTGACGGCCGCGGGAGCGGCCGTCTCCGAGTTCGGCAGCTCGTTGTCGCTGCTCGTGCTGCTGTTCTGGGCCACGCCGATCAGCCCGTTGCTGGTCGCCGCGATCCTGGTCGCCGAACTGCTGCCGCTCGTGCTCGGTGCGCCGCTCGCGGGTGTGCTCGTCGACCGGCTGCCCAACCGCAGACTGCTGATCATCGCGTTGCTGTTCCAGGGCATCGCGATCGCGGCCATCGCACCGTTGATGGGCCAGCCCGCCTTCGTGCTGGCGCTCGTGTTCCTCTCCGGCTCCGGTCGTGCCATCGCCATGCCCGCGATCGCCGCTCTGGTGCCGCACATCGCGGGCGAAGAAGAAGCCACGCGTGGTTATGCGTGGCTGGGCACCGCGCGCAGCGTCGGCAACATCGCGGGCGTGACCGGTGGCGCGCTGCTCGCCGGGATCTTCGGGCATCCCGCCGCCTTGCTCATCGACGGCGCCACCTTCGGTGTCTACGCGGTGTTGCTGGCGTTCGTGCGGTCGGACCGCAGACCTTCCGGCGAGCACGAGCAGCGGCCGAGCGCGCTCGCGGGGATCCGGCACGTCCGGCGGGATCCCGTGCTGTTCGCGGCGATCCTCGGGCTGGCGTTCTTCGTCGGTGCCGTCGTGGTGATCAACGTGGCCGACCCCGCGTTCGTGCGGTTCGTGCTGCACGGCGACGAGTTCCTGCTGGGCGCGATGCAGGCGTGCTGGATGGTCGGCATTCTCGTCGGCAACCGGCTGGCCGCGCGGCTCGGGACGGTTTCGCAGGCGGCTCACGCCCTCGCCGTCACCGGCATCACCACGGGGATCGCGGTCCTGATCCCCGCCGCGTTCCCGTACGTGGTGGCCGCGGGGATCGGCTGGTTCATCGGCGGTGTCTCGAACGGCGTCGACAACGTGACGGCGAACGCGATCGTGCGGTTGCGCACACCTGAGGAGATGCGCGGGCGGGCCTTCGCCGCGGTCTCGTCGCTGGTGATGGGCGCGAACCTGCTCGGAACGGCTGCCGCAGGTGGGTTGTTGCTGGTCATGGGGCCGCGAGCGGTGTTCGCGCTGGGCGGTACCGGGGCGTTGCTCAGCGGTGCGGCCTGCCTGGTGTTCGTGCACCGGGCCCTGAAACGCGAGAGGAGCCCGGCCGAAGCCGGGCTCCTCTCGAACTAACGAGCTGTGGCGTTATCAGCCGCGCACGACCTTGCCGGCCTTGAGGCACGAGGTGCACACGTTGATGCGCTGGCGCTGCGAGGCCGAGACCTTCGCGCGCACAGACTGGATGTTCGGGTTCCAGCGGCGGTTCGTCTTCCGCTGGGAGTGCGAAACCGAATGGCCGAAGCCCGGCCCCTTGCCACAGACGTCGCACACGGCAGCCACGTCAGCCACTCCTTCAGGTTCCTCAAGCGGGTGTCTCGCGTCCCGGTGGGCGCGCAAGCGTGCACAAGCCTCAACCGGGCACGGCAACCCAATCAGGGTAGCCGGTGGCCTCACCAGCGACCAAACCGGGTGGATACTCTCGCCGCCATGCAGGTCATGGATGCGGTCGCGGTGCGCAGGTGGGCGGACGCGTGCGTGCGGTCGCTGGACGCCAACCGGGAGTCGATCGACCAGATCAACGTCTTTCCCGTGCCGGATGGTGACACAGGCACCAACCTGCTGCACACGATGCAGTCGGCGCTCGACGCGCTGCTGCGCTCGCCCATCGCCACGGTGGGTGACGCGTTGTCCGCGCTGGCCCGTGGCGCGCTGGCCGGGGCCCGCGGCAACTCCGGCGTGATCCTGTCCCAGGTGCTCAGGGGCCTGGCGGAGTCAGTGCAGGAGGTGTCCGTCGTCACGGGATCCGCACTGCGCAAGGCGCTGCACCGGGCTGACGAGCTGGCCACCGCCGCTGTGTCCAATCCGGTTCCCGGCACGGTCCTGACAGTGCTGCACGCCGCCGCGGAGGCCGCTCGCGACTGCCCGTCGGACGACCTCGACGAGGTGGTGATGGCGGCGTCGCGCGCGGGTGCCGTCGCGTTGGCCGACACACCGCGTCAGCTCGCGGTGCTGGCCAAGGCCGGGGTGGTCGACGCCGGCGGACGCGGTCTCGTTGTGTTGTTGGACACACTCGCCGCGGTGATCACCGGTCAGACCGTGGAAACGCCGATGGACGCACCGCTGGTGCCGCGCACGCCAGAGTCGCTGACGACCGAGCGCGAGAGCGGCTCATCGGAGTTCGAGTACGAGGTCATGTACCTGCTCGACGGCACCTCGGAGGAGGCCGTCGCGGAGCTGCGCGCGTCGTTGAGCCTGCTCGGCGACTGCGTGTCGGTCGTGGGCGACGGCGCTTCTCTGTGGACCGTGCACGTGCACTGCAACGACATCGGCGCGGCCGTCGAGGCGGGTGTGCGCGCCGGGCGTCCGCACCGCATCACGGTGGCGCGGTTCGCCGACCAGATCGCGGCGCAGGCTTCACGGTTCGTGCGCGACCGGGCGATCGTGGTGGTGGTGAGCGGCGCCGTGGACCTGTTCCGGGCGGAAGGCGCCACGGTGTTCGATCTGGCCTCTACTTCGGCGACGCCCACGGACCTGTTGTCGGCCATCGTGTCGACGCGCGCGCGTCACGTCGCGGTTCTGCCGGGTGATCCGGACCTCGGCGAGGTTCTCGACGAAGCCGTGGCGTACGCACAGGCCGCAGGGCAGGACGTGGTGGTGGTGCCGACGTTCTCGCCCGTGCAGGCCCTCTCCGCGCTGGCCGTGCACGACGCGTCCCGCCGCGCCGGCGACGACGTTGTCGCCATGGCCGAGGCCGCTGCCGCCACCCGCCGCGGCGAGCTGTCGATCGCCGCCGACGAGGCCATCACGTGGGTGGGCCGCTGCCAGCCGGGCGACGTGCTCGGCATGCTGGACGGCGAGGTCGTGCTGATCGAGCCCGGCCCGGCCACGCCGGAGTCGTTGCTGGATCTCTCCTGCCGCCTGGTCGACCGCATGCTGAACGGCGGCGGCGAACTGGTGACGGTGATCCTGGGCGCCGATGCCCCGGACGGCCTGGCCGACGTGCTGGAGGACCACCTGCGGGTGACCCATCCGGAGGTCGAGGTGACCGCTTATCCGGGCGGCCAGCCCGACGCGGTCATTTTTGTCGGTGTCGAGTAGTTCAATGGGACGCGATGATCTCCTTCGACGACAAGCTGCAGCCGCTGCTCGGCAAGAAGACCGCCGACGCACTGGAGACCGGCCTCGGCCTCACGACGGTCGGTGACCTGCTGCGCCACTACCCGCGCCGCTACGACGAGCGCGGGCAGCTGACCGACATCAGGTCGCTGGAAATCGACGAGCACGTCACGGTGCAGGCCGAGGTCCGCAAGTGCACCAAGCGCCGCATGAAGGCCAGGCACGGCCACATGACCGAGGCGGTGATCACGGACGGCACCTCCGAACTGCACCTGGTGTTCTTCGGCAAGGTGGCCTTCGTGGCCGAGCAGGAGCTCCTGCCCGGCACCAGGGCCCTGTTCGCGGGCAAGGTCGGCCGTTACCGCCAGAACCTGCAGCTGGTGCACCCGGCGTTCGAGATCCTCACCCCCGAGTCGGACGGCTCCGAGTTCCTGCAGGCGTTCCTGCCCGTCTACCCGGCCTCGCAGCACATCAACACCTGGAACATCGCGAACTGCGTGAAGCAGCTGCTGGAGATCTGGGACGGCGTGCCCGAGGACCCGCTGCCGCTCGCGTTCCGCGAGGAGCACGGCCTGATCGGGCTGGAGGAGGCGCTGCGGGCGATCCACCGCCCGGAGAGCTGGGCGCAGATCTCCGTGGCGCAGCAACGCCTGAAGTGGGACGAGGCTCTTGCCGTGCAGCTGGCCCTGGCGCAGCGCCGCAAGGCCTCCACAGCTCGTCCGGCGCCGTCGTGCGCACGTCGTTCCGGCGGCATCCTGGACGCGTTCGACGCGCGCCTGCCGTTCAAGCTGACGGCGGGCCAGGTGGAGGTGGGCGAGCAGATCGCAGCGGACCTCGAAGCCACGGTGCCGATGAACCGCCTCCTGCAAGGAGAAGTCGGTAGCGGCAAGACCATGGTCGCGTTGCGAGCGATGCTGCAGGCCGTCGACGCGGGCCGTCAGTCGGCGATGCTCGCCCCCACGGAAGTCCTTGCGGCACAACACGCCCGCTCGCTGCAGGAGATGCTCGGCGACCTGGCCCAGGCCGGCCAGCTGGGCGGCGCCGACGTCGCCACGCGCGTCACGTTGCTGACCGGCTCGATGAACACGGCGCAGCGCCGCCAGGCCCTGCTGGACATCGTGACCGGCGAGGCGGGCATCGTCGTCGGCACGCACGCGATCATCCAGGACAAGGTGGAGTTCCACTCGCTGGGCCTGGTCGTCGTCGACGAACAACACCGCTTCGGCGTCGAACAACGCGACGCCCTGCGCGCCCGCGGCTCCGTGGAGAACCCGCACGTCCTGGTGATGACCGCGACCCCGATCCCGCGCACGGTGGCCATGACCGTCTACGGCGACCTCGAAGTGTCGGCACTGCGCGAGCTCCCAGGCGGCCGCTCACCCATCAAAACCTCGGTCGTCCCCGCCCGCGAAAAGCCGACGTGGCTGGACCGCGCCTTCGCCCGCGTCCGCGAGGAGGTGGCCGCAGGCCACCAGGCCTACTTCGTCTGCCCGCGCATCGGCGACGAGGAACCCGCGAAGTCCGACGACGAGGACAAGCGCCCGGCCCTCTCCGTGATCGACGTGGCGAACATGCTGGCGCAGGGCCCGTTGCGCGGCCTGCGCGTGGAAATCCTGCACGGCCGCATGCCCCCGGACGAGAAGGACGCCGTGATGCGAGCCTTCGCGGCCAACCAGGTCCAGGTCCTGGTCGCCACCACCGTCATCGAGGTGGGTGTGAACGTCCCGAACGCCACCGTCATGGCCATCATGGACGCCGACCGCTTCGGCGTCTCACAGCTCCACCAGCTGCGCGGCCGAGTGGGCCGAGGCAGCGCCCCCGGCCTCTGCCTGCTGGTGACCGAGATGCCCGAGATGACCGCGACGATGGAGCGCCTCCGCGCCGTCGAGTCCACTCTGGACGGCTTCGAACTGGCCCAGCTGGACCTCGAGCTCCGCCGCGAGGGCGACATCCTCGGCGCCGCGCAGTCGGGCCGCCGCTCAGCCCTGAAGATGCTCTCCCTGCTGCGCGACGAGGACATCATCGCGGAGGCCCGCCTGGCGGCCCAGCACGTCGTGGACGAGGACCCGGACCTGGAGAAGCACCCCGGCCTGGCGGGCATGGTGGCGACGTTGCTGACGGAGGAGAGGGCGGACTTCCTGGAGAAGACCTAGCCGCGCGTGTGTCGCGCCGGCTGGGCACCGGTGAACGTCGCGTTGCCGGACCGCGTTGCCGGACCGCGTTGCCGGACCGCGTTGCCGGACCGCGTTGCCGGACCGCGTTGCCGGACCGCGTTGCCGGACCGCGTTGCCGGATCTCATTGCTGGGCTGGGTTACCCGGCCGCGCTGCCGAACCACGCTGCTGGACCAGATTGCCGGACCGCGCCACCCGATCACCGCGATCCCCACCGCCACACCAGTCCTTTCGCGCTGCGCCGGCAACACCCGCCCCGAGCCGTACCTTCCACCTGCGCGCCCCAAATCCGGCAAGAAGTTCAAGAAGATCAGCGAGTTCACCGACCCGGCCAGCACCATGGTGCTCTGCTGCGGCCATCTCTACGAGCTCCCGCACCAGGTCGGGGCATGCCTGCGAGCACAAAACTGTGGGCCGGCTCGGTCGGCCTGCGGGAGGAGACGGCGAAGGGCCGCATCTGGCGCAGCGACGACGCCGGCGAGACGTGGTGGTACGTGTCCGAGTGCGCGCGGGCCAAGCAGCCCGTCTGCCTGAACTTCCACCCCGCCGATGTCGCGTCGCTCGACGGAAAGTCGCTCATCGGGTTCGCGAGCGACTACACGCCGAACGGCAAGTGCTTCACCAGCTGGGGCACGAGCAGCCTGCCACCGTTCCCCGGCTGACCTATCGGGGCTTCGGCAGCTGCTGGGTCTTCTCGCCGTCGTCCGAGTCGTCCGCGCTGTCGAAGTCGTCCGAGTCGTCCGCGCCGTTGGAGCCCTCGGAGTCCAGCGGCTTCAGCACCGACATCGCCGCCTCGACCGCTGCCTGCGCGGCGTGGAACTGCGTGGCGAGGTTGTCGTGCGCCGAACGCAGTGCCGCTTCCTTCTCGGCCGCGGCGGCAGCGCGCTGGTCGGCCTCGGCCACCGCGGCCGCTGACCTCTCCTCGGCCTCACGGACCAGGGCGGAGGTCTTTGCTTCGGCGTCGCGGACCAGCGTGGTGGCCTTCTCGTCGGCCTCACGCACGACCGTCTCGGCCTTCTGCGTTGCCTCGGCCAGCGTCGACTCGGCCTTGCCGGAGGCCTCGCGCACGACCGTCTCGGCCTTCTCCTCCGCCGCGCTGACCAGGGCGGTTGCCTGCGCGGACGCTTCGGAGGTGATCTTCTCGGCCAACGCCTGCGACTCCGCCTCCAGCTCGGCGATCGCCTTCTCGGCCTCGGCCTGCTTGGCCTTCAGCGCCTCGTCGAGCTTCCGCAGCGCCTCGACCCGCGTGGCCTCGGACTCGGCGGCGATCCGCTCGGCCTCGGCCTTCGCGTCCGCCAGCACCTTCTTGTGCTCGGCGGTCAGCGTCGCCTTGAGGCCGTCGTACTCCTTGTCCAGCTCGTCGTGGTAGGCCTTGTACTTCTGGTCGAGCTCCACGCGGTGGGTGTCCAGGTCGGCCGACTTCTTCTCGAACTCGGCGGCCACGCGCTCGCCTTCCGCGCGCACCTCGGCGACCAGGGCCTCGTGCTCGGCGGTCAGCTTCGCGCGCAACGCCTCGTGCTCGGCCTCCAGCTCGGACCTGCGGGCGGCGAACTGCTGTTCGAACTCGGCCGTGCGCTGCTGGTGGCCGACCTCCAGCTGCTTGCGGCGGGCCTCGGTCTCGGCGAGCAGGCGGTTGTGCTTCTCGCGCTGCTCCGCCGCCCACTTCTCGGCCTCGCCGCGCGTGGCGGCGGCCTTGTCGAGGGCGTCCTTGCGGATGTCCGCGATCTCTTCCTCGGCCAGGCTCATCATCACGCGAACACGCTCGGTGACGTTCGACGCGCTGACGGGGCTGTTGGCGAGGTTCGACAGCTGCATCTTGGTCTTGTCGAGCTCGGCGCGCGTCGCGTTCAGGAGCTTCGTGAGCTCCCCCACCTGGGCGGCGGCCGCGTCACGGGAGCGGTTCGAGTTCTTGAGGTCGAACTCCAAGCGGGTGACTCGTTCGTTCACCTGTCGCTGGTTGTAACCACGAAGGACAACGTCGAAATGCGGTGTGCGGGCAGTAGGCTGCCCGGCTCCATCAGCCCCGGCCATATGGCTCACCCTACCGAGATAGTTACCAAGATCGTCACTCGATCTGGTTAAACCCACTACCGGGCGGAGTCTGACCGGGTGGTGGGTATCAACCTAGCTCCCAAACCGCGAGAATCCTCACGAGCAAGACCGATCAGGATGACACCCATCACGTGAGACAGTCCTCCCAACAGGCAAGAGTCGCACGGTAACGTGCCCGAACTGACCGTCGAGCAACTCCGGGAGGGCTACGGATGTTCCGCAAGGTTCTTGTCGCCAACCGCGGCGAGATCGCGATTCGCGCGTTCCGGGCCGCCTACGAACTGGGCGCGGGAACGGTCGCCGTTTTCCCTCACGAAGACCGCAACTCCCTGCACCGGTTGAAGGCGGACGAGTCGTACGAGATCGGCGAGCCCGGTCATCCGGTTCGCGCGTACCTCTCTGTTGACGAGATCATCAAGGCTGCCCGCAAGGCCGGCGCCGACGCGATCTACCCGGGTTACGGCTTCCTGTCCGAGAACCCCGAGCTCGCGATGGCGTGCCGGGAGGCGGGCCTGACGTTCATCGGCCCCGTCGCCGAGGTGCTGGAGCTCACGGGCAACAAGGCGCGTGCCATCGCCGCCGCCCGCGAGGCCGGGCTGCCGGTGCTGGAGTCGAGCGCGCCGTCGTCGGACATCGGCGAGCTCCTCGAAGCGTCGAAGTCGATGCGCTTCCCCGTGTTCGTGAAGGCCGTCGCCGGTGGCGGTGGCCGCGGCATGCGCAAGGTCGACGACCCGGCCGCGCTGCGTGAGGCGCTCGAAGCGGCGTCGCGCGAGGCGGAGTCGGCGTTCGGCGACCCGACGGTGTTCCTCGAGCAGGCCGTGGTCGAGCCACGCCACATCGAGGTGCAGATCCTCGCCGACGGCCAGGGCAACGTGATCCACCTGTTCGAGCGCGACTGCTCGGTGCAGCGGCGTCACCAGAAGGTCATCGAGATCGCTCCCGCGCCGAACCTCGACCCCGAGCTGCGCGAGCGCATCTGCAACGACGCGGTGAAGTTCGCCCGCCACATCGGCTACCGCAACGCGGGCACCGTCGAGTTCCTGCTCGACCCGCAGGGCCACTACGTCTTCATCGAGATGAACCCGCGCATCCAGGTCGAGCACACGGTCACCGAAGAGGTGACCGACGTCGACCTGGTGCAGTCGCAGATGCGCATCGCGTCCGGTGAGACGCTGGAGGACCTCGGGCTCAGCCAGGACACCGTCCAGCTGCGCGGCGCGGCGCTGCAGTGCCGCATCACCACGGAAGACCCCGCCAACGGCTTCCGCCCGGACACCGGCATGATCAGCGCCTACCGCTCGCCGGGTGGTTCCGGCATCCGCCTCGACGGCGGCACGGCCGGCGCCGGCATGGCCATCGGAGCCCACTTCGACTCGATGCTCGTGAAGCTCACCTGCCGCGGCCGCAACTTCGCCCTCGCCGTGGCCCGTGCGCGCCGGGCGATCGCGGAGTTCCGCATCCGCGGTGTCTCCACGAACATCCCGTTCCTGCAGGCGGTGCTCGACGACCCGGACTTCTACGAGGGCCGCGTCACCACGTCGTTCATCGAGAAGCGCCCGCACCTGCTGACCGCGCGCCACTCGGCCGACCGCGGCACGCGCCTGCTGACCTACCTCGCGGACGTCACGGTCAACCACCCGAACGGCACCCGCCCGACCGCGGTGGACCCGCGGGAGAAGCTGCCGATCATCGACCTCAACGCCGAACCGCCGGCCGGGTCGAAGCAGCGGCTCGTGGAGCTGGGCCCCGAGGGCTTCGCGCGCTGGATGCGCGAGAGCAAGGCCGTCGGTGTCACGGACACGACGTTCCGCGACGCGCACCAGTCGCTGCTCGCCACCCGAGTACGCACCAAGGACCTGCTCGCCGTCGCACCGCACGTCGCGCGCATGACGCCGGAGCTGCTGTCCCTGGAGTGCTGGGGCGGCGCGACCTACGACGTGGCGCTGCGGTTCCTCGCCGAGGACCCGTGGGAGCGCCTGGCCGCACTGCGCGAGGCCGTGCCGAACATCAACCTGCAGATGCTGCTGCGCGGCCGCAACACGGTCGGCTACACGCCGTACCCCGAGGCGGTCACCAAGGCGTTCGTGCAGGAGGCCACGGACACCGGCATCGACATCTTCCGGATCTTCGACGCGCTGAACGACGTCGAGCAGATGCGCCCGGCCATCGAGGCGGTGCGCGAGACCGGCACGGCCGTCGCCGAGGTCGCCCTCTGCTACACGAGCGACCTGTCCAGCCCGGACGAACGTCTGTACACACTGGACTACTACCTCAAGCTGGCCGAGCAGATCGTCGGCGCGGGTGCGCACGTCCTGGCGGTGAAGGACATGGCGGGGCTCCTGCGGGCCCCGGCCGCCGCTCGCCTGATCTCGGCTCTGCGCAAGGAGTTCGACCTCCCGGTCCACCTCCACACGCACGACACGGCCGGTGGCCAGCTGGCGACCTACCTGGCCGCGATCCAGGCCGGTGTGGACGCGATCGACGGCGCGACCGCGTCGATGGCGGGCACGACGTCGCAGCCGCCGCTGTCGTCGATCGTGGCGCTGACCGACCACACCGAGCACGCCACGGGCCTCGACCTGCAGAACGTGTGCGACCTCGAGCCGTACTGGGAGGCCGTGCGCAAGATCTACGCGCCGTTCGAGTCCGGCATCCCCGGCCCGACCGGCCGCGTCTACCACCACGAGATCCCCGGTGGTCAGCTCTCGAACCTGCGCACCCAGGCCGTCGCACTGGGCCTGGGCGAGAAGTTCGAGGAGATCGAGTCCATGTACGCGGCCGCCGACCGCATGCTCGGCCACCTTGTGAAGGTGACGCCGTCGTCCAAGGTCGTCGGCGACCTCGCACTGCACCTCGTGGGCGCGGGCGTGTCCCCGGAGGACTTCGAGGCCGACCCCGGCAAGTTCGACATCCCGGCGTCGGTGATCGGCTTCCTGCACGGCGAGCTGGGCGATCCGCCCGGCGGCTGGCCGGAGCCGTTCCGCACCAAGGCGCTGGCCGGCCGGACGGCACCGAAGCCGATCGAGGAGCTCTCGCCGGAGGACGAGGCGGGACTCGTCGACGACCGCCGCGCGACGCTGAACCGCCTGCTCTTCCCGGGGCCCACGAAGGAGTTCCGCGCCCACCGCGACGCCTACGGCGACACGTCGGTGTTGCGGTCCAAGGACTTCTTCTACGGCCTGCGACCGGGTGAGGAGTACTCCGTCGACCTGGAGCCGGGTGTCCGGCTGCTGATCGGCCTGGAGGCGATCTCCGAGGCCGACGCGCGCGGCCTCCGCACGGTCATGGCGACCCTGAACGGCCAGCTGCGCCCGATCCAGGTCCGCGACCGCTCCGTGGCCGCCGACATCCCGGCCGCGGAGAAGGCCGACCGCGCCAACCCGAACCACGTCGCGGCCCCGTTCGCGGGTGTGGTGACGGCGGCGGTGGCCGAGGGCGACAGCGTGGAGGCCGGCCAGACCGTCGCGACGATCGAGGCCATGAAGATGGAGGCCGCGATCACCGCCCCGAAGGCGGGACGCGTGCAGCGCCTGGCGTTGCGCGGCGCCCAGCAGGTCGAGGGCGGCGACCTCCTGATCGTGCTGGAGTGAGCGTGCGGGGCCCGGCTTCGGCCGGGCCCCGTTTCGTTCTGCGCGCCGTGCGGAACTCCACGACCATTCCCTGCGTTGCACCGGGCACGGGTCAGGGGAAGGGTTGTGACATGAAGAAGGCGTTGGCCGGCCTGCTCGGACTGGCGGGCGTGGCGTGGGCGTTGCGGGACGTGCCGAAGCAGCTGGGCGGCAAGCCGGATCCGGCTCGGATGGCGCGCTCACCGCGCTACCGCGACGGCAAGTTCCACAACGACAAGGTGGTCAGCACGGTCCCGGACCGCGACTCCTTCTCCTTGCGCGACTTCATCTTCGGCGGCGAGGACCGCAAGCCGTCCGCCGTCGTGCCCCTCGTCGGTCCCGCCGCGCCGGTGACCTCTGGCCTGCACATCACCTGGTACGGCCACGCTTCCGCGCTGATCGAGATCGACGGCGCCGCGGTGCTGGTCGATCCCGTGTGGAGCGACCGCGTCTCGCCTTCCGCGCACCTCGGCCCCCGCCGCCTGCATCCGGTTCCGCACCAGTTGTCGGATTTGCCCGCCTTGAGCGCGGTGGTGGTGTCGCACGACCACTACGACCACCTCGACATGGAAACCGTGCAGGCGCTGGTCACGGGTTCGTCCGCGGTGTTCGTGGTGCCGCTGGGCCTCGGCGCGCACCTGCGGCGGTGGGACGTGCCGGAGGAGCGGATCGTCGAGCTGGACTGGGACGAGTCGTTCTCCGTCGACGGCTTCACGCTCACCTGCACCGCGGCACAACACTTCTCGGGCCGCTCCGTGCAGCGAAACGTCACGCTGTGGGCGTCCTGGGTGATCGCTCGTGGGTCTCGCTCGGTGTTCTACAGCGGCGACACGGGGTACTTCCCCGGCTACAAGACGATCGGCGAGGCACACGGCCCGTTCGACGCGGTGCTCATGCAGGTCGGCGCGTACAACGACGCCTGGCCGGACATTCACATGACGCCGGAGGAAGGGGTGCAGGCGTTCGAGGATCTCGGCGGCGGCCTGCTGATCCCGGTGCACTGGGCCACGTTCAACCTCGCGCTGCACTCCTGGACCGAGCCGGTCGACCGCGTGTGGCGGGAAGCCAAGGCGCGCGGCCTGAAGCTCGCCGTGCCGCGGCCGGGGGAGCGGGTCGACGTCGACGCGCCAAATGAGGTTGACGGGTGGTGGCAGGCTCTCTCCTGATGACTTTCGTTGGGGAGAACATGCGCACTGCAGTAGTCACGGGCGGTGGCACCGGCATCGGCCGGGCCATCGCCCTCGCACTTGCCGGACAGGGTCTGGACGTCACGATCACCGGCCGCCGCGCGGAAGTGCTCGCCGAGGTTCCGGACGTCCGCCACGCCGCGTTCGACGCCACCGACCCGGACGCGGTCAGCGAGGCGCTCGGCAGTCTTCCGTCCAAGGTGGACGTTCTGGTCAACAACGCGGGCGGCGTCATCAGCCACGCCGACACCAAGTCGCGGTGGCTCGCCAACTACGAGGCCAACGTCGTCAGCGCGGTGCTCGTCACCGAGGCACTCGCGCCGAGGCTCGCCGACAACGGCCGCGTGATCAACATCGGCTCCATCGCGGGTCGCAGGGGCGGCGGCAGCTACGGCGCCTCGAAGGCCGCGATCGAGGCGTGGACCGCGGACCTCGCGGGCGAGCTCGGCCCGCGCGGAATCACCGCCAACGTCGTCTCGCCGGGACTGATCGTCGACACGGAGTTCTTCGGCGACTCGATGACCGAGGAGCGGTTGAACACGCTCATCGGGCAGACCAAGAACGGCCGCGCGGGCACGCCGCAGGACGTGGCGGCGCTCGTGGCGTTCCTCGCCTCGGAGCACGCGGGCCACATCACCGGGCAGGTGCTGGCGGTGAACGGCGGAGCCCACCTGGGACGATGAGCAGGTGACACGAATCGTTGCCGGGACCGCGGGAGGCCGCAGGCTCAAGGTGCCGCCCAAGGGCACCAGGCCCACGTCCGAGCGGGTGCGTGAGGCCCTCTTCAGCT
The DNA here is from genome assembly GCF_039537795.1 of Lentzea roselyniae. Classification (NCBI taxonomy): domain Bacteria; kingdom Bacillati; phylum Actinomycetota; class Actinomycetes; order Pseudonocardiales; family Pseudonocardiaceae; genus Lentzea; species Lentzea roselyniae. The sequence continues at coordinate 268,319 of NZ_BAABBE010000008.1, read as the reverse complement.
CGCTGGAGTCGATGATGGACCTCGACGGAGCGAACGTGCTGGACCTGTACGCGGGGTCGGGCGCGCTCGGCTTCGAGGCCCTGTCCCGCGGTGCCGGGCACGCGACCTTCGTGGAGTCGGACCGGCGGGCGGCCGACGTGCTCAAGGCCAACGCCAAGGACCTCGGCTTCGGCAACACCACGATCGCGAACCGCAGCGCCGAGGCGTACGTCACGGCCGAGGGCGAGAAGTTCGACGTCGTGTTCGCCGACCCGCCGTACGCGGTGACGGACGAGGAGCTCACCAAGGTCCTGCACGGGCTCGCCGGTCGGCTCGCCGAGGACGCGGTGCTCATCGTGGAGCGTGGTTCGAAGAGCGCCGAACCAGGGTGGCCGGACGGAGTAGAACCCTTGCGCGCCAAGCGGTACGGCGACACCGCGGTCTACTGGGGGCGGCTACGTGCTGATGGGTGATGAGAACCACGGACACGCCTGGAGGCGTCCGATCGGGTGCTAACGTCCGCCTCATGACGCGTGCCGTGTACCCCGGCTCCTACGACCCGGTAACGAACGGCCACCTGGACATCATCGGGAGAGCCGCGCACCTCTTCGACGAGGTCGTCGTCGCCGTGCTCATCAACAAGAACAAGCGCACCTTGTTCAGCGTTGAAGAGCGCCAGGACATGCTCCGCGAAGTCACCAAGCAGTGGGACAACGTGCGCGTCGACGCCTGGCACGGCCTCCTGGTCGACTACTGCCGCGAGAACGACATCAAGGCCATCGTGAAGGGCCTGCGCGCGGTCAGCGACTACGACTACGAGCTGCAGATGGCGCAGATGAACCACCAGCTCACGGGTGTCGACACGCTGTTCATGCAGGCCAGCCCGCAGTACTCGTTCCTGGCGTCCTCGCTGGTCAAGGAAGTGGCGACGTACGGCGGCGACGTGTCGACGCTGCTGCCCGCGATCGTCGAGCAGCGGCTGCAGCAGCGCCTCGCCGAAACCCGCTAGAGCGACAGCTTCATCCCCACGTGCGACGCGGTGAACCCGAGCCGCTCGTAGAACCGGTGCGCGTCCACGCGTGACGCGTCCGTCGTCAGCTGCACCAGACCACAACCGCGTGCGCGCGCCTCGTCGATCGCCCACCTCACCAGGCGTTCGCCGAGGCCGCTGCCGCGCTGGTCGGAACGCACCCGGACGGCCTCGACGGTCGCGCGGGTCATGCCCAGGCGCGACAGGCCGGACGTGAACGTGAGCTGGAGCGTGCCGACGACCTCACCGCCGGCGTCGGCCACCGCGAGGAACTGGTGCGGGTCGGCGTCGATCACCTCGAAGGCCTTGAGATACGCCGGATCGCCCGGCTTCTCGCGCGTGGCGCCCAGCGGATCGTCCGCGAGCATCGCCACGATCGGGTCGACATCGGCCGCGGTCGCCCGCCTGATCGTGATGGTCACGCCAAATCCTGACACGCCCTGCCGATCTCCCTCTTTCGGGGAGATCCGCAGGGCACACTTGTGAGTGGGAGCAACAGGTGGGTTAGGGAGTGAGACGTGTACCGGGTGTTCGAGGCACTCGACGAGCTCGTCACGATCGTCGAGGAAGCGCGCGGAGTACCGATGACCTCGGGCTGCGTCGTGCCGCGCGGGGATGTGCTCGAACTGCTCGACGACGTGCGTGACGCGATTCCCGCGGAGCTCGACGACGCGCAGGACGTGCTGGACCACCGCGACGAGGTCGTCGGCAAGGCCAAGCACGAGGCCGAGGCCGGTGTGTCGAAGGCGCGAGCGGACGCCGAGCGGATTCTCGCGGAGGCCCAGGCTGAGGCGGAGGCGATGCTGTCCGACGCCCGCGCCCGTGCCGAGCGGATGATCGCCGAGGCGGAGGACCAGGCGGAGCGCACAGTCGCCGCCGGCCGGCAGGAGTACGACGACCTGGTGGGCCGTGCCCACAGCGAGGCCGAGCGGATGATCCAGGCGGGCCGTGCCAACTACGAGCGCGCCACCGAGGACGGCCGGGCCGAGCAGGCCAGGCTCGTCAACGAGCAGGAGGTCGTCCGGGCGGCGCACGCCGAGTCGGCGCGCGTGCTCGACGCGGCGCAGAGCGAGGCCATCCGGCTGCGTTCGGAGTGCGACGCGTACGTGGACAGCAAGCTCGCGGACTTCGAGGACCTCCTCGCGCACACGCTCAGGTCGGTCGGCAAGGGCCGTTCGCACCTGCGCGGGCCTGCCGTCGCAGGGGCTGCCGCACCGTTCGACTACGGTTCCTGACGAACCAGCCGGGGTTCGGCACGACTGAACGTGTGATTCGCGCTACGTCTGACAGGTGCGATCACCTGCCGATTTCACGCGTGAGCCCGTCGTCCCGTACCCTGGACCGGCTGGACGTGGTAGGTCCCCGCCGGCAACCAATCTGATCATGACTGAGCATCGTCACGCGTCCACGCGTCCCACAGCATCAGGACCCTGGGTCATCGACACCAGGGACCTCGGCCGTCGCGCCGGGTCTAGCCGACCCTTCGTCCGGTCGGTTCCCGCAGCAGGCGTAGGGCTGCTCGGGGTGATCGCGGTGCCGGATGGCGGAGAGGTGGAGCTCGACCTCCTGACCGAGTCGGTCGTGGAGGGCGTGCTCGTGTCGGGGACCGCGTATGCCAAGGTCACCGGTGACTGCTCGAGGTGCCTCGAGCCGATCGCCGACGAGGTAGAGGTCCGGATCACGGAGTTGTACGCGTGGCCGGACAGCACCACTGACGAGACCACGGACGAAGACGAGGTCAGCCGGATCGTCAACGATCTGATCGACCTCGAACCTGTGGTGCGGGACGCCATCGTCCTCGCGCTGCCGCAGGCGCCGCTCTGCGAGCCGGACTGCAAGGGGCTTTGCTCCGAGTGTGGCGGCAGGTGGGCGGAGCTCGGGCCCGACCACGGGCATGAGACGATCGACCCTCGTTGGGCCGCGTTGCAAGAGCGGTTCAGCGATGACAACAACGAGGAGAAGTAGTCGTGGCCGTCCCGAAGCGGAAGATGTCGCGCTCGAACACCCGTGCGCGCCGTTCCCAGTGGAAGACGTCTGCCGTGCACCTGGTGGCGTGCTCCAACAAGGCTTGCCGCCAGCCGAAGCCGCAGCACGTCGCCTGCCCGGCCTGTGGTCAGTACGCTGGCCGCCAGGTCGCTCAGCCGGCCTGATCTCCTCGGCAACGTAGTGGGGGGAAAGCCGCCGCGCGCTCCGCAAGCCGACCGCGCGACTTTGTCCGAAGCGCTCGGCGTCCACCTGGACGCCGAGCTGCTCGGGCTTGCACTCACCCACCGGTCCTACGCGTACGAGAACGGCGGTCTGCCGCCGAACGAGCGTCTCGAGTTCCTGGGAGACGCCGTGCTCGGGTTGGTCGTCACCGACCACCTCTACCGCACTCACCCCGATCTTCCCGAGGGCCAGCTCGCGAAGCTCCGCGCCAGCGTGGTGAACATGCACGCACTCGCGGGCGTAGCGCGTGACCTGGGAGAAGGCGGTTTGGGAGCACACCTGCTGCTCGGCCGCGGCGAAGAGCTGACCGGCGGCAGGGACAAGGCGAGCATCCTCGCCGACGGCCTGGAAGCCGTCATCGGTGCGGTGTACCTGCAGTTCGGTATCGATACCGCACGAACGTTCGTTCACCGGCTGTTCGATCCACTCTTGGCCAAAGCTCCGCTTCTCGGTGCTGGACTGGACTGGAAGACAAGCCTGCAGGAGCTCACCGCTCAAGCCAGTCTCGGCGTCCCGGAGTACCGCGTGGACGACCAGGGGCCGGACCACCGCAAGGAGTTCACCGCCACGGTGCTCGTCGGTGGCCAGCCCTACGGCAAGGGTGATGGGCGCACCAAGAAGGAAGCCGAGCAGAAAGCCGCTGAAGCGGCTTATCATGTTCTGTCGGAGCGGGTCAAGGCCGAGCAGGAGTCGGCCGCATCCGCAAACGGACAGAACGGCGCCTCGGTGACGCCAGGGACCCTCCCATCCGAGGAAGACTGAGACACGCAATGTATGCGACCAGGTACCGCACGAACCGCCGCAGCCGCTCCGCTCGCGGCCCGGTCAACACCTCCCGCAACGGAGGCATCCAGGGACTTGTGCTGGTCAGGGACACGAGCCGTGCCGGCGTGTGGGTGCTCAAGCCCACCAAGCCGCAGGCTGCCGTGATCGAGGCACAGCCCGTCGACGAGGGCAAGTCCGAAGCCTGACGTGCCCGAACTCCCAGAGGTCGAGGTGGTCCGCCTCGGCCTTGAAGCCCATGTCGCCGGCCGGATCATCTCTTCGGTGGAAGTACTCCACCCGAGAGCGATCCGCCGGCACGACCTGGGCTCTGCGGACTTCTGCGCGCGCCTGGCAGGCCAGCCAATGGCAGCTGCCAGGCGCCGCGGCAAGTACCTCTGGGTAGAACTGGCCGACAAAGCCGCCATGCTTGCCCACCTGGGCATGAGCGGCCAAATGCTCGTCCAGCCCTCCACGGCCCCGGACGAGAAGCACCTCCGCGTACGGTTCCGCTTCGCCGACAACGGCCCGGAACTGCGCTTCGTCGACCAACGAACCTTCGGCGGCCTGGCCCTAGCCGAACTGGTGGAAGTCGACGGCACCCTCGTTCCCGACTCGGTCGCCCACATCGCCCGCGACCCGATGGACCCGCTGTTCTCCCGCGATGCTGCCGTGCGCGCGTTGCGCCTGCGTCACACGGAGATCAAACGCGCCCTCCTCGACCAGACCCTGGTCTCCGGCATCGGCAACATCTACGCCGACGAGGCCCTGTGGCGTGCTCGGCTGCACGGCACCCGCATGACCGACAAGCTGACCAAGGCGAAGGCCGCCGAGCTGCTCGACCACGCGACCGACGTGATGCGCGAGGCGCTCGGGCAGGGCGGCACGTCCTTCGACGCCCTGTACGTCAACATCAACGGTCAGTCCGGGTACTTCGACCGGTCGCTGAACGCCTACGGGCAGGAGAACCGGCCGTGCAAGCGGTGCGGGGCGGCGATCGTGCGCGAGCCGTTCATGAACCGCTCCTCGTACTCGTGCCCGCGCTGCCAGCCCCGGCCGCGGCTCTGACCTCGGCGCGCGTCCGGCAGGCGTTGCACCTGCGGGCGGACCTGCGGCTGCACCTCGTCAGCGACTCGGTGGCGTGCCCCGGTGCTGCCGGAACGCGGCTTCGACGGTGGGCGGGCCGACCGCATCGGTGATCGCGAACGTGAGTGCGGCCCACCGCCGCACTGTTCGGGTGGTGCGGCAGCACGGCGGGTCGTTCGGGTGTGCAGCCGACCTCCGCATCGTTCGGGCGGTGTGGCCGACCTCCGCATCGTTCGGGTGGTGCGGCAGCACGGCGCGTCGTTCGGTGTGCGGCACACGGCCGGGTCGTTCGTGCGGGGCGGCTGCGGTCACCGGTTCCACGCTCGCCATCGCCAGGCCACGTCGAGTGGCGGACATGTCGGTGATCTGCGGCTGGACGGCTTCAGCCCTTTCATTGCTGCGGTCCTGACCTGCATATTCGCGGCTTTCTCCCGTTGCTCCCTCGCGCGCTTCCTTATTGGCGCGGCGAAGATGACCATGATTTTGTGACACCTACTAGACGGCCGTCCGGCTGAATCCGGACACCGTTCACTCGGTCGGGTGGCGCTGGTCGCCGGAGCGTCGACCTCGTCGAGCAACGTGCCGAAGCCGTGGCCGTCCTGAATGGTGTGGACCTGCAGGTGGGCGAACCCCCTGATCGAACGGGGCAGGTCCGTCGCGGCGGGCGTCGCGGTGGACATCGGAGTGCCGTTCAGCAGCCGGATGATCGTCTTGCCCTCGGCGAAGGCGACCCCGATCTCCTCGCAGACCCCGCCTCTGCCGTCGCGCACGTCCCGCACCAAGCCGTCGCTGAAGCCCCGCACCCAGCCGACGTGCACCACCCCGATCACCACCTCGGACGGGCGGAGGCGGCGCTGCGGCCGGTCCGGATAGCGCCCGCCGAGATGGCCGCCGGTGCCGTCCAGGAACACGCTCGAGCCACCGAACAGTCCGCTGAGCTGCACTTACAGCCCGATGCGGAACGGCGACCAGCGACAGCAGATGAACACACCCCGCACGGCGCGACACCGACCGACAGCGCATTCGACAGTACTGTGCGATGCGTAGTAGTGTTCACGGCGCAACAGCGGGTCGGAGGGGTCATGGACACCAGTCAGCTGCTCAAAGGGGTGCTGGATCTGGCCGTCCTTGCGGTTCTGCGCAAGGACGACGGGTACGGGTACGACGTGGTGCGCAGACTGCGCGCCGGGGGATTGAACGACGTGGGGGACGCGTCGGTGTACGGCACGCTGCGACGGCTCTACAACGCGGGGATGCTGACCTCGTACGTGGTGCCGAGTGAAGAGGGGCCGCACCGCAAGTACTACAGCATCAACGAGACCGGGCGGGCGCGCCTGGCTGAGTCGAGGGAGACGTGGAGGTCGTTCGCCAGCACGCTGGACGGCCTGCTCGAGGAGGTCGCAGCATGAACACGCAAGCGCTCGGTGTCGAGTACTACCTGGCCGGGATGCGTGCGGCCCTCGACGACCTGCCGCCCAACGAGGTCGCCGAGATCATGGAGGACGTCGAGGCGCACGTCGCCGAGCTGTCCACCGAGCTGGGGGAGAACGAGACCCTCGAGCAGCGGCTGGGGTCGCCGGAGCAGTACGCGCAGGAGCTCCGGCAGGCCGCCGGGTACCCGCCGCGGACCGAACGGCTGCCGGTCACCACCAAGAAGCAGTTGGTCACCAGGCCCCGGGTGGCGGCTTGGGGGCTGGCGATCGCCACGGCTGTCACGTTGCTGGCGGGGACGGCGGTGCTGCGGCAGTCGGCGATCCTCCTGCTGCCGGCGGTGCTCCTGGTGCTCAGCCTGGCGCTGGTGCACGATCGCGGGCCGGCTCAGCAGGAGATCATGGACCTGCCGGAGACTCGCAAGATCCAGCAGTGGCTGACGCCGGAGGAAGGCACGCCGGGGGAGCGGGCGCTGACCTACCTCAAGTCGCTGCAGCCCGCGTGGTGGCTGGTGCGGGCCGGCCTGCTCGGGCTCGGGGCCGTGTTGCTCGCCAGCCGCGACATCCTCGGGTTCCTGTTCATCGCCGGGATCGCCGTGCTGTCGGTGTTCGCTGGGCCGCGCGCCAAGGTCGACCGGCGGTGGCTGTGGTTCAGCCTGCCGGCGTCCGCGCTGGCGGTCGGGCTGCTGTTCCAGGTGATCGACGTGACTGCGAACAACCTCGCGTACAGCCCGTCGCGGCAGGTGTATCAGCCGCCGGCCATGCAGAGCTACGAGAACGTCTACGCGTACGACGAGAACGGCAAGTTGCTCACCAACGTGCTGTTGTACGACCAGGACGGCAATCCCATCAACGCGCCCCGGCAGTACTACGGCTGCCACGGAGACGACCCGCAGCCGATGATTCCGGCTAACCGGTATCCGCGGCCGAAGATCGACTACGAAAACGGCACCTGTTACACGGTGGCACCGAGCGTTGTCGCTCCGTCATCGACGGAGAGTACGCCGCCGTCGAGTTCTGGAAGCGCACCTTCGAGCTCGGTGGCACCGACTTCTGTGTCACCCAGCAAGTAATGGCGAGGAGCGGGACCCGTCGGGGGGTCCCGCTCCTACTTGTTTTCCTGCGGTTCCGCCAGGTGGCGCAATACCGGCATGGCCGAACGCAGGAGTTCTCTGTCTTCCGGCGAAAGTTCGGACATTCTTTCACTCAATAGTTCGGCCTCGCCGTGAGCCAGCGACAGGATCGTCTCGCGACCGACTTCGGTCAGCACGACTATCGTCGCTCTGCCGTCGGCGGCGTCGGGCTCGCGACGTACGAGGCCGGTGGACTCGAGGCTGGTCACGACGGTTGTCGCGGTCGGCTGCGAACACAGCGCGCGCACCGCGATCTCGCCGATCCGCATCGGGCCGTGGGCGCTCAGTTCTGACAGCACCAATAACTGGGTGGGTTGCAAACGGCGGGCCGGAGCGGCCTGCCGAAGACTTCGCACCAGCCGGTGCACGGCCACCACGAGTTGAAGTGCCTCGTGGTTGGTGACGGTGGTGGGCATCGTTTCTCCGCGCGCATGTGATTGTCCGAATTCGGACACGAACCCTGGCACTTTCCCTCATTCACGCTCTGCGCGCTATCCGCCAACTGCCGATAACCCATTCGGCCGTTGTGGTGACGCGGGGTGTCACGGCGCGCGTCCAGCACAGTTAAATGTGCTGGTAAACGGCGTAAAAAGCGCAGTGGGGCTCACTCGAACGGGCGCCGTGCTGAAGCATGATTCAACGAGACAGATCTGTGGTCAAAGATGTGGGAAGGAGCACGTGAGTCGCCGGGCGGCGCAGTGCGTACCCCCGAACAGCCCATGCGGGGCCAGGAGCAGACTGGTCCGGTGAGTGCGAAACCCAGGCGTGGGGAGCTCCGCATCTTCTTCGGAGCCGCTCCCGGTGTCGGCAAGACGTTCTCGATGCTCGGTGAGGCCCACAGGCGCCGCGAACGCGGCACAGATGTGGTCATCGGATTTGTGGAGACCCACGGCCGTGCCAAGACCGCTGAACTGGTCGACGGTCTGGAAATCGTGCCGCGCAGGCACTTCACCCACCGTGGTGTCGAACTGACCGAGATGGACGTCGACGCCGTGCTGGCCCGTGTGCCCGAGGTCGCGGTCGTCGACGAACTCGCGCACACGAACGCGCCGGGATCCCGTAATGCAAAAAGGTGGCAGGACGTCGAGGAACTCCTCGAAGCCGGGATTGACGTGCTCTCCACCGTCAACGTGCAGCACCTGGAATCGCTCAACGACGTCGTGCACCGCATAACCGGCGTTCCTCAGCGGGAAACGGTGCCGGACGAGGTCGTGCGCAAAGCCGGCCAGGTGCAGCTCGTCGACCTCACGCCGGAAGCACTGCGCCGCAGGCTGGCCCACGGCGACGTCTACGCGGCCACCAAGATCGACGCCGCCCTCGGAAACTACTTCCGCGTCGGCAACCTCACCGCACTCCGTGAGCTCGCGTTGTTGTGGGTCGCAGACCAGGTCGATGTCGCGTTGCTGCGCTACCGGGCCGAACAGCAGATCACCGACACGTGGGAGACGCGCGAACGTGTCGTCGTCGCCATCACCGGCGGCGATGAGAGCGAGACGCTGATCCGGCGCGCTCGTCGCATCGCCACGCGCGCGGGAGGCGACCTTCTGGTCGTGCACGTCCTTCGCGGTGATGGGCTCGCAGGAGCCGACCCACACGCACTGACGAGGTACCGCAAACTCGCGGAGGACGTCGGCGCCACCTTCCACACCGTCGTCGGCGATGACGTGCCCACGGCACTGCTGGAGTTCTCGCGCGGTGTGAACGCCACGCAGCTCGTGGTCGGCACATCACGCCGTTCACGGTTCGCGCGCGTGTTCTCCGCTGGTATCGGCTCCACCGTGGTGCAGGAGTCCGGCGCGATCGACGTGCACATGGTCACGCACGCGGCCACGACCAGCGGCTGGCGCGCACGGTTCGCGGGCAGTCCGCTCGAGCCGAGCAGGCTCGCGTGGGGCTGGTTCCTCACGATCGCGGGTCCCGCGCTGGTCACGGCGGCCGGCGCGTCGATGCGGGGCAGCCTGAACTTCTCCACGAACGTCATCGCCTACCTGCTGGTCACGCTCGTCGTCGCCATCGTCGGCGGACTCGGCCCGGCGATCACCACCGCGCTGGTCAGCGCGTTGCTGCTGAACTTCTTCTTCACCGAGCCCGTCTACACGTTCACCATCGACGCGCAGCAGAACGTGCTCACCTTCTTCGCGATGATCATCGTCGGTGTCTCCACCGCGTTGGTGGTGGATTACGCCGCCCGCCGTGCGACGCAAGCAGCTCGGGCACGCACCGAGGCCACGCTTCTCGCGTCGTACGCGCGCACTGTGCTCACGAACCCGTATCCGCTCGTGCGGCTCCTTGAGAAGGTGAAGGAGAACTTCGGCCTGATCTCCGTCGCACTGCTGGAGCGCGCCGACGGCGAATGGCAGCGCGTGGCGTGCGTTGGCGCGAACCCGTGCGACGAGCCGGATGAGGCTGACGTCGACATCGCGGTGACCCCGGACGTGCACCTGGCGTTGCGCGGCCGGTCGTTGCCCGCGTCCGACCGCCGTGTGCTGGAGGCGGCCGCAGGCCAAGCGCTGCTGGCGCTACGGCAACAACGCATGGCCGAGCAAGCTGTGGAAGCTCAACGTCAGGCGTCTCGGACCGAGCTGCGCACGGCGCTCCTGAGCGCTGTCGGTCACGACCTCCGCACGCCGCTGACCTCGATCAAGGCCTCCGTGGGCTCGTTGCGCGACCCGGAGCTCCAGCTGTCCGAGTCCGACACCGCCGAGCTGCTGGAGGCCGTCGAGGAGTCCGCGGACCGGCTCACCGGCCTCGTCGACAACCTGCTCGACTCCTCGCGGCTGGCGACCGGAGCCGTGGAGCCGCAGTTCCGCGCCGTCGGCTACTACGAGGCCGTGGCACGGGCGTTGAGCGGCCTGAACGGCGACATCGAGGTGGACGTCCCGGAGTCGCTGCCTCCCGTGCTGGCCGACGTCGGGCTCCTCGAACGGGTCATCGCGAACGTCGTGGGCAACGCGCTGCGCTACGCCGGTGCCGTGGCACTCCGGGCGTCGGCACACGGTTCCGAGGTGGAGCTGCGCGTCGTCGACCACGGCCGCGGCCTGCCCCGCGGCACGGCCGACCAGGTCTTCGCCCCGTTCCAGCGCCTCGGCGACCGCACGCCGGGTGGCGTTGGTCTCGGTCTGAGCGTGGCGAAGGGCTTCACGGAGGCGATGGAAGGCACGATCAGCATGGAGGACACGCCTGGCGGCGGCCTCACCGTGGTGATCTCGCTCCCGGTCGATGAGAGGGCTTCGTGACGAAGGTACTGGTGGTCGACGACGAACCGCAGATCGTGCGCGCGCTGCGGATCAACCTCGCGGCCCGCGGCTACGAGGTGCTCACGGCCCCCGACGGCGCCACGGCCCTGCGCCTGGCCGCCGACGGCAAGCCCGACGTCGTCGTCCTCGACCTGGGCCTGCCGGACATGGACGGCACCGACGTCATCGCGGGCCTGCGCGGCTGGACCACCCTGCCGATCATCGTGCTCTCCGCCCGCACCGGCTCGACCGACAAGGTCGACGCCCTCGACGCCGGCGCCGACGACTACGTGACCAAGCCGTTCGGCATGGACGAGCTCCTGGCCCGCCTGCGTGCCGCGGTCCGCCGCTCGGCCGTCGCGGGGCCCGAGGACGAGCCGATCGTGAAGACCGCGTCGTTCACCGTCGACCTGGCGGCCAAGCGGGTGTTGAAGGACGACGTCGAGGTGCACCTCACGCCCACCGAATGGGGACTGCTGGAGGTGCTGGCGCGCAACGCCGGGAAGCTCGTCGCGCAGAAGCAGCTGTTGCGTGACGTGTGGGGACCTGCGTACGAGAAGGAGACCCACTACCTGCGGGTTTACCTCGCGCAGCTGCGGCGCAAGCTGGAGCCGGAACCCGCGCGGCCCCGGCACCTGCTGACCGAACCCGGGATGGGTTACCGGTTCGAGCTCTGAACTAGGGCTTCGGGTCGGGCACGGCCGAGCTGGAGCTCGCGGACGACGACGGCGGCGCGGTCGTCTGCGACGTCGAGGAAGTGGAAGACGTCGTCGGCTCCGTCCACGACGTGGGCGGGTTGCTCTGCGGCTGCGACGGCTCGCCCGGGTTGGTCGTCACCTGCGGTTGCTGCACCGGAGCGTCCGGCTTGGGCTGCTCGTTCGGGCGCGCGGCCTGCTTGCGGTCCGGCTTGGCCGACGAGGCGGCGGTGCTGGAGGGCACGGTGACGACGACCGTGCTGGTGCTGCCGTCAGGCGCCACGCTGGTGATGGTCTCGACGACGTCCGCGGACCTGCGTTCCGGGTTCGCCTCCTGGCCGCTCGCGGCCAGCATGGACGCGACGGTCGCGAACAGGGTTGCCACGACCACACCGCCCGCAGCCAGCATGACGGCCATGCCCACGCGCTTCTTCTGCGGCGCGGGCTCGGTTGGTGACTGCGGATGATCTTCCTCGAACACACCCATCTCCTCGTGGGAAACCCGGTCGGATGGTCTTGCGTTCGAGTTATCGGCGGAAACGCACCAAAGCCTCAGCTACGCCACACCTTCGTGTAGCTCTGCGTCACTGGGCGGTGACGGGCGTAACCCTAAGCGGGCGGAGTCGTTGTTGTCGGGTCCGGCGGCGGCGTGGTGGTCGTCGTCGTGGCCGGCGGGGGTGTCGTCGTGACCGGATCCTGCTTCGTGGTCGTCGTGGTGACCGGCGGCGGCTCTTCGGTCGTCACGGTGGTCGTGGTGCCGTCGGGGCGCGTGATGGTCGTGACGCGCGTGGGCTTCTTCGTCGTCGTGGTGGTCGACGTCGCGGTCTCCGAGGAGGTCGACGAGGTCAGCTCCACCGAGGACGTGGGCGCGGACGTCGGCACGATGCTCAGCGCGTCGCGCACGGCCTCCTTGCGCGGCGGCTGCGTGGACGGGGTCTGGGAGGCGCTGTCCGAGCCGGCCGCGAGCGAGGCCACGGCTGCGAAGACGGTCGCCAGTACGACGCCGGACGCGGCGAGGATGATCTGAGGTGCACCGCGAAAGCGCGAGCGCGAGTCCGGTTCCGGGCTCTCGTACACGAAGTTTCCCCTGCTCAAGCGTCAGAAGCCGAAGTTCTGGGTCCAGTAGTTCCCGCGGGTGTCGAGGCCGACGCCCATGGTCGCGAATTCACAGTTCAGGATGTTTTCCCGGTGACCCTGGGACTTCATCCAGCCGTCCATCACCGCCGCGGGGGTGGGATAGCCCATCGCGATGTTCTCGCCGCCGGGCTTCGGGTAGCTCGCGTCCTTCATGCGCTGGTCGAAGGTCCTGCCGTCCTGCGACGTGTGCGAGAAGTAGTTCTTGTTCGCCATGTCCGTGCTGTGCGCCTGCGCTGCGGTCGTGATGCGGTCGTCGATGACGAGGGCTTTGCAGCCCTTCACGGCGCGCTGGTCGTTCACGAGCTTGAGGACGGCCTGCTCCGGTGTCTGGCCGGACGGCGGCTGCGGTGGCTGGGCGGGCGGCTTCGGTGCTTCGGGAGGCGTTGTCGTGGTGGTGGGAGCCGCTGACGAAGTAGAAGAGGAAGTGGGAGCCGCCGTCGTCGAAGAAGTGGTGGGAGCGGGAGACGGCGAGGACTCAGCGGGAGCGCCTACACCGGGGTTGCCGGCCGGCATCTGTCTGTTGGGTGCGGCGGCGCTGCCGGTACCGAACTGGTTCGCTGCGTCGGTGCTCTCCTGCTGCGCGGCGGGCGTGAACCCGAGGCCGAGAGGGGAGGTACCGGTGACGGCGAGACCGCCGACGCCGGTTGCGCCGATCAGCAGGCCGAGTAAGAGGCTGCGGGCACTCACGGGTCGGCACCGTACCACTAATGGGTGATAAGCCCCGAGTGCCCCTTCGGTCACCTTGGGTGACTACGCAACCATTCGGAGGTGGACGTGCGACTAAACGCGTGGGTGCGTGGACGGGTTCAGGGTGTCGGTTTTCGCTGGTGGACGCGAGCCAGGGCGCTAGAGCTGGGCCTGGTGGGCAGCGCTTCGAACCGGCCTGACGGACGGGTCGAGGTCGTTGCCGAGGGTCCGCGCGAGAAGTGTGAACAACTGCTGAAGGCTCTCCGTTCGGGTGAAACCCCCGGACACGTCGAATCTGTCGGTGAGCAGTGGTCCGAGGCCAGGGGTGACCTGACCGGGTTCTCCGAGCGCTGAACCTTTCCGAAAGAAGTGGCGTAGTAAGGGAGCGTGGACTCCGCCGAAGACGTCCTCATCCAGCTGTACGACCGCTGGAGAGGCCCGCTGCTGCACTACGTGCTGCGGCTGGTCGACGGCGACTACCAGCAGGCGGAGGACGTCGTGCAGGAGACCTTGCTCCGCGCCTGGCGGCACTACGACGAGCTGAACCCGGACGACGCGGCACCGTGGCTCTACACGGTCGCCCGCAACCTGGTGATCTCCGGATATCGCCGGCGCAACGCACGTGCGACCGAGGTGCCGCTCGAACCGGTGGATCTGCCGCCGGTCGGCGACGAGGTCGAACACGTGCTGCAGACGTGGCAGATCGCGTCGGCGCTGCGGGCGCTCACGCCTGAGCACCGGACGGTCGTCATCGAGCTCTACTACCGCCGCCGCACCGTCGCGGAGGCCGCCAAGACGCTCGGCATCCCGCCGGGCACGGTCAAGTCGCGCTGCTTCTACGCGCTGCGGGCGCTGCGCGACGCACTGGAGGAGAGAGGGGTGACCGAGGCGTGAGCTGCCAGCACACCGTCGACGTCGGCGCCTACCTCTTCGGATCGCTCGAGCTCAAGGAACGGTCCGCGTTCGAACGGCACCTCGGCAGCTGCGACACCTGCCAGGCCGAGATGCTGCGGCTCGCCCCGCTGCCGGGCCTGCTCGGCCGCCTGAGCCTGGCGGACGTCGAGAACCTCGACGAGATCCCCGCCCCGCCCAAACCGAACCACCACCGTCGCGTGCTGATCCTCTGCGCGGCCGTCCTGGCGGTGCTGGCGCTGGCCGGCGGCGTGTTGTTCCTGAAGCCCCCGTCTGCGCCGACGTGGGCCGCGCAGGACCAGGCGACGGGCGTGAACGCCAGCGTCTCCATGGTCACCAAGTCCTGGGGAACCGAGATGTGGTTCACGCTCCACAACGTGAGGCCGGGCGCGCGCTGCAAGGTCATGGTGTTCGACCGGGACGGCCAGCGCGAGATCGGTGGCTGGTGGGGCTCGGACCACGCGCCTGACGAGCGGATTCCCGGGTCCACGTCGTTCCGGCTCGATCGGATCGATCGCCTGGAAGTGTCGGACGAAAGCGGGCCTCTGGTTACTCTCCGTCCATAGAAACGCAGGCCACGGCCCGCGTCCCGCATCACCCGCAAGCGTTTGGGTACTCTGCCCCGCGTGCATCTCAAGAGCCTGACGCTGAAGGGCTTCAAGTCCTTCGCCTCGGCTACCACGCTGCGCTTCGAGCCCGGCATCACCTGTGTGGTCGGCCCCAACGGGTCCGGCAAGTCCAACGTGCTCGACGCGCTGCGCTGGGTGATGGGCACGCAGGGTGCCAAGGACCTGCGCGGCGGCAAGATGGAGGACGTCATCTTCGCCGGCACGTCCGGCCGCGCGCCGCTCGGCCGCGCCGAGGTGACGCTCACGATCGACAACTCCGACGGCGTCCTGCCGATCGAGTACACCGAGGTGTCGATCACGCGCCGCATGTTCCGCGAGGGCGCCACCGAGTACGAGATCAACGGCAACTCGTGCCGCCTGATGGACATCCAGGAACTGCTCTCGGACTCCGGCATCGGCCGCGAGATGCACGTGATCGTCGGTCAGGGCCAGCTCGCCGCGATCCTCGAGTCCAAACCGGAGGAACGGCGCGCGTTCGTCGAAGAGGCCGCCGGTGTCCTCAAGCACCGCAAGCGCAAGGAAAAGGCGCTGCGCAAGCTGGAGGCGATGCAGGCGAACCTGACGCGCCTCACCGACCTCACCGCTGAGCTCCGCCGTCAGCTCAAGCCGCTGGGCAAGCAGGCCGAGATCGCCCGCCGCGCCCAGGTCGTGCAGTCCGAGCTGCGGGACAGCAAGCTCCGCCTGCTCGCCGACGACCTCGTCACGCAGCGGGAAGCCATCGCGCAGGAGGAACACGACGAGGCGAAGGCCCGCGAGCGCCGCGCCGAGGTCGAGAAGTCGTTGCAGGCCGCGCAGTACCAGCAGAACGAGCTGGAGGAGCGCGTCGCCGCCGACACGCCGAAGCTGCAGGCCGCGCAGGACACCTGGTACCGGCTGTCCGCTCT
Source organism: Lentzea roselyniae (assembly GCF_039537795.1). Classification (NCBI taxonomy): domain Bacteria; kingdom Bacillati; phylum Actinomycetota; class Actinomycetes; order Pseudonocardiales; family Pseudonocardiaceae; genus Lentzea; species Lentzea roselyniae. Next base: position 252,511 of record NZ_BAABBE010000008.1, on the reverse strand, counting down.
GGAGGAGCGTCTTCGCGGCACCGTGCGCCTCGCCGCGGAACGAGCGCGGCACCTGTCCGCCGAGCTGGACGCGCCGTCGCGCGGCCGCGATCCCGACGACCTCGAGCGCGAGGCCGAGGAGACCGCCGCGATGGAGCTGGAGCTCCAGGAGGGCGTGACCGAGGCGCGCATCGCGCTGGCCGAGGCCGTCGAGACGCGGTCGGAGCTGGAGCGCATGGTCTCCCAGGCGGAGAAGGCGCACATGGCCGCCGTCCGCGCGATCGCCGACCGCCGGGAGGGCCTCGCGCGGCTCTCCGGTCAGGTGGAAGCGTTGCGCAGCAAGACGAACGCCACCGCCGAGGAGATCGAACGCCTCTCCGTCACGCTCTCCGAGGCCACCGAGCGCGTCGAGTTCGCGTCGATGGAACTGGCCGAGGCACGCGAGATCACCGGCACCGAGGACGAGGACGACCACGACCTCGACGAGCGCCACCGCCAGGCCGTGCAGGCCGACGACGCGGCGAGGCAGCGCGTCGAGGAGCTGGTGAAGGCCGAACGCACCGCGGAACGCGACATCGCGTCGTGGCGTGCCCGTGTCGACGCGCTTTCGCTCGGCCTGACCCGCAAGGACGGTGCCGGCGCGCTGCTCGCGTCCGACGTGCCGGGCCTGCTGGGGTCGGTCGCGGCGCTGCTGACCGTCGAACCGGGCTACGAGGTGGCGATGGCCGCCGCGCTCGGCCCCATCGCGGACGCCGTCGCGGTGTCGTCCGGTGAAGGCGCGTTGCAAGCCCTGAAGCTGCTGAAGGAGAAGGACGCCGGTCGCGCGGGTGTGCTGATCGGCTCCCACGGGTCCACTGTGGACACGTCGCAGTGGGGTCATCTCCCGCACGGCGCGCGGTGGGCCGTCGACGTCGTGCACGCGCCCGAGGCGTTGCGTCCGGCACTGACCCGCGCGCTGGATCGCCTTGCGGTCGTCGAGGATCTGGACACCGCGGCCCGGCTGAACGTCCGCGCCGTGACCCGCGACGGCGACCTCTTCGGCACGGACTGGGCGGTCGGTGGCTCCGGCGGCCAGGGCCAGAGCGTCATCGAGGTGCAGGCGGCCGTCGACGAGGCCCAGGAGCAGCTGGCGACAGCGGAACGCGCACTGGAGCACGCTTCGGCGGCGATGGAAGGCGCCCGCGCCGAGCAGCAGGCCCGCCGCAAGGTGCTAGACGCGGTCAAGGAGGCCATGCAGGAGGCCAAGGTTCGCCAGGCGCGCTCCGGCGAGCGGCTGAACCGGATGGCCGCGGCGGTGCGGTCGGCGGAGGCCGAGGTCAACCGCATCGCCGAGCAGCGCTCGAAGGTCGAGCGGTCGCGGGAGGAAGCCCTGCTGAAGCTGGGCGAGCTCGAAGAGCGGCTGCTGATGGCCGAGGAGGAGCAGACCCTCGACGACGAGCCGGACACCGACCAGCGCGACGCGCTGGCCGCTGAGCTCGCCCAGGCCCGTCAGGCCGAGATGGACGCCCGTCTGGTGCAGCGCACCGCCGAGGAGCGCGCACGGGCGTTGCAGGGCAAAGCGGACGGTCTGCGCCGTGCCGCGCGCGCCGAGCGTGAGGCCCGCGAACGCCACGCCCGCGCCACGCAGCACCGTGCGCGCGGTGCCCAGGTCGCGAAGGCCGTGGCCCGTGGTGGCGAGCAGGCGCTGGAACGCATCGAAATCTCGCTGGCCCGCGCCGCCCGTGAGCGCGACCAGGCCCAGGAACGCCGCACGCAGCACGAGCTGCTGCTGACCCAGGTGCGCAACCTGGTGCGCGAGATGTCCGGCGAGCTGGAGAAGCTCGTCGACGCCGTGCACCGGGACGAGGTCCTGCGCGCCGAGCAGCGCCTGCGCATCGAACAGCTCGAGACCAAGATCGCCGAGGACTTCGGCATCGGCCTCGACGACCTCATCGCCGAGTACGGCCCCGACCAGCCGGTGCCGCCGTCAGCCGGCGAGATGGCCGAGTACCAGGCCGCGAAGGAACGCGGTGAGCAGGTCTCCGAGCCGCAGCCGATGCCGTACGACCGCGACACCCAGGCCCGCCGCGCCAAGCGTGCCGAGCGCGACCTGTCGCTGCTCGGCAAGGTCAACCCGCTCGCGCTGGAGGAGTTCGCCGCGCTCGAAGAGCGCTACAAGTTCCTCTCGACGCAGCTGGAGGACATCAAGGACACCCGCCGCGACCTGCTCACGGTGGTGAAGGAGGTCGACGACAAGATCCTGGAGGTCTTCACGTCGGCCTACGAGGACGTGGCGCGCGAGTTCGAGATCGTCTTCAAGGTCCTGTTCCCCGGCGGCGAGGGCCGCCTGGTGCTGACCGAGCCCGAGGACATGCTGACCACCGGCATCGAGCTGGAGGCCCGCCCGCCCGGCAAGAAGGTCAAGCGCCTGTCGCTGCTGTCCGGTGGCGAGAAGTCGCTGGCCGCGGTCGCGATGCTGGTCGCGATCTTCCGTGCCCGCCCCTCGCCGTTCTACGTGATGGACGAGGTCGAGGCGGCGCTGGACGACACGAACCTGCACCGGCTGATCGGCCTGTTCGAGCAGCTGCGGGAACGATCGCAGCTGCTGATCATCACGCACCAGAAGCCGACCATGGAGATCGCGGACGCCCTCTACGGCGTTTCGATGCGCGGTGACGGCATCTCGCAGGTGATCTCGCAGCGGCTGCGCACGCGTGGCGACGAGCCTGCCAAGCCCGTTGAGGCTGCTGTGCCGGAAGCGGCGGAGGCGGCGGAAGCCGAGGCGTGAAGAGGGCGGCCGGAGCGGTGCCTGGGGGGCTAAGACCAACCCCGGCCGCGGCCTCTCACGTCGGGCCGCGTCTGGCTCGGTGACCTTCCTCTTAGGGGAGGGAGGTCCCCCATATCACCGGGCAGACGCAGCCCTTGCGCCAGAAGAGGTGAAGTCCCCCAGTTCAACCTCACCTCTTCGGGTGCGCAGGGACCACTCTGCCCGACGAGGCTTGTGAAAACCTTGTATCCGCAGGTCAGCGCCCGTTGGCGTCGAGTCGCGCCGCCTCTTCCGGCGTGGGTGCGCCGCCGCCCAGGTGTGCCGGCGCCCACCACGCGCCCGGCTCGACGGGGTAGCTCGCCTGCGCGACGTCCAGCAGGTCCTGCATGCGCTTGCGCAGCAACGCGTCACCGGAGTCGCCGGGGGAGGGCTCGAACGGCTCGCCGATGAGGATCTTGATCGGCACGTGCCGTTGCGTCAGGTTCTTGGGCCGGCCCTTGGTCCACAGGCGCTGGGTGCCCCACAGCGCCATCGGGACGAGCGGCACTCCGGCCTCGTGCGCCAGGCGGTTGGCGCCGGACTTGATGTCCTTGACCGTGAACGACCGGCTGATGGTGGCCTCGGGGAAGATCCCGACGACCTCGCCGGTGCGGAGCGCGGACAGGGCCTGCTGGAAGGAGGCCTGGCCCGCGCTCCGGTCGACGGGGATGTGGTGCATGCCGCGCATGAGCGGGCCTGCGATCTTGTTGGCGAAGATCTCGTGCTTCGCCATGAACCGCGTGAGGCGCCCCGAAGGACGCGCGCCGTAGCCCGCGAAGATGAAGTCGAGGTAGCTGACGTGGTTGGACGCCAGCACCGCTCCTCCGGTACGCGGGACGTGGTGCGCCCCTTCGACGGTGATCTGCAGGTCCAGCAGCTTGAACATGAGCTTGGCTGCGGCGATCACCGGGGGATATACGCGATCCGACATGCTTCCGAACGGTAGCCGGAAAAGCTACTGACCGGTAGCGGCCCCTTCGTGTTCTCGCATGACCTTCGGCACGCCCGCGAGGTCCTCGTCGTTGCACAGCAGCTTGAGGTCGTAGTACGGGTTGCCATGGGTGTCGTCGTAGTCGAGATGAACTGCGATGACGTCCACGGGCTCGCCCAGCCACTCTTGCGTCTGCCGCAACCACGCGGCCGCGCGCTCGAGTGCGGTGGGCAGGTCATCGTCACGGAATTCGACCGGCCGGTACGGAACACCCTGGACGCCGTCCCGGTTGTTCGTCGGCAAGGGCAGGTCGACGGCCACCCCGGTTTCGTTGAGATCGAGTTGGATCGTTTCCTCACTCACTGTAGAAGAGTCCCCCACCCTCACCAGCCCTGCAAGCCCGAATCTGGGTGGCGGCCCGGTCGTGTGAGGCGTACCTCAGGTGGATCTCTTCAAGAACGCGATGTCGCGCTTCAGCTTGGTGATCCGGTCGTGGGTGGGCATGAGGGTGCGCGACAGTGCCGCCAGCAACTGTTCCTGCTCCTCGATCGCCCCTTCGACGTCGCCCGTCCGGTAGCGCAGGTTGGCCAGCAGCTGCCTGGTCTCCACCGTGTCGGCGTGCTCAGGGCCCAGCACGCGGACCTGGTCGCGCAGCAGCGGCTCGCAGGCGCGGATGGCCTTCGCGAACTCCGATGCGGCGCCGAGCATCCTCGCCAGGTTCAGCCGCACGTCGAGGGTCTGGAGGTGGTCCGCACCCGCGACGTCGGTGTAGTCCTCGACGAGCGCTTTGAACTCCGTGATCGCTCGCTTGAAATCGCCCGCGTGAGCCCTGGTCCTGGCCAGGTTGTTCCGCGTTGTCAGCGTTTCCGGGTGCCGTACGCCGTACCGGCGGCCCTGGTCCTCGGCGAGCCGTTCGAACTCGCGGACGGCACCGGCCGGATCGCCCGCGTCCAGGAGGCCTTCCGCCAGGCTGTGCCGAGAGGTCAGGGTGTCGGGGTGGTCGGCGCCGCGCGCCGCTCGCTGATCGGTCAAGAGTTCTTCCAGTTCTCGAACGGAGCCGAGGGGATCGCCTGCGGTCCTGCGCAGGCTCGCGAGGTGGTTGCGGCTGGAGAGCGTTGCTGATCGAGCACCTTGCCGACGCCTCCCATACCGCGCAGCACCGCGAGGCCGGTCAGACGGGTCGTGGGGCGGTCCTGGTAGCAGTCGGCCTGACGTGGGACGACGCCCACGTGCACGGGCCAGGACACCCCTGGTGACGTGCTGATGTGCACGTCGCCGCGCACGTTGCCGATCTGGGTGACGGGGCCCGTGGACCGTGCCGGAGATCGACGAGCGCGATTTCGCGGACATCCGCGCCATTTTACCCGGCCGAAAACTCCCTCGCGCCGAGCCGTCGCGGGAGCAACCATTCCTTCCATGTACGACATCCGTTTCGCCGAACCTGGCGACCTCGGCGCCACGATGGCGCTGCTGGTCCGGCTCCAGGCCGACAACGCGCATCACATCGGGTACCTCGGTGAGACAGTCGACGAGCTCCGCGCGGAACTCGGCGAGTTCGAGCCCAGCTGGGCCGACTGCACGGTGGTGGCCGTCGACGCCGACGACAACATCACGGGCATGCTCAGCGTGGAGATCGACGCTGACCTGGGCCGCGCGTGGCTGCACGGGCCGTTCGTCGACGTACCGGTCAACCACCCGGCGGGCAGCCGCATCTGGGACCAGACCGCCGACGCGATGTTCCGGCGCGCCGCCGAACTCCTCACCGGCATCACCGACCTCGAGCTCTACGGGCACACCGCCCACCGGCGGCTGGCGGCGTTCGCCGAACGCCACGGCTTCAGCGCCGGCAAAGCCAGTGCCATCCACATACTGGACAACGGGGAGCTGCGCACGTTGCTGCTGAGGGACGCGAAGTGCCCCAGCGAACGTGAGATGCGCGTGCTGCCCACCGACCGTTACGTGCACGAGGCCGTGGCCGTGTTGCACGAGCGATGTTTCCCGCGGACGTACCTGTCCGGCAGGCAACTCGTCGAATCCAAACCGGAGAACCGCACCGTCGTCGTCGCCATGGACGGCGAACGCGTCATCGGGTACGCGGCGGGCAAGGCCCAGCCCGAGGAGTACTACATCGACTTCGTGGCCGTCGAACCGGATGTTCGCGGCCAGGGCGTGGGCGCCGCGTTGATCACGGAACTGCTGTGGAAGCTCGCGGCGGACCACGGTGCACGACCGCAGGCCGCCGCGTCGATCTACTCGGGCAACGAGTCGTCGCAGAACATGTTCGCCCGCCTAGGCTTTCGCCTCCACATCGAGCTCGTCTCGTACCGGCACACCGCGTGAGTGCCGCAACGACAACAACCCACCCACCAGCAAGGTGACCGCCACCCCCAGGGGCGTGTTCCACCAGCCGGTCAAGGACTTCCTGGTCGCGTCGGCCTTCGCGAAGTCGATCGTCGGTGTGCTGCCGACGAACTTGACCCCGAGAATCACGAAACCGACGACCAGCACCGTCGTCACGAACGCGATGATCGCGTCCGCCTGCGTGACGCGCCTGAAGATCAGGCCGAGGAGGAAGGCCCCGAGCAGCGCGCCGTAGGTGTAGCCGGCGATGCCGAGCGCCTGCACCACGATCGGATCCGCCGTGGTCTTGTTCGAGGAGGCGAACAGGCCCGCGCAGACGATCAGCAGTCCCGCCCACACCAGCGTCCAGATCCGGCCGTGGCGCAGGCGTTCGTCGTCGGTCATCGGGGTCTTGCGGACGCGTTCGTAGACGTCCGTCACGGTCGATGAAGCCAAGGCGCCCAACGACGACGACAGCGCGGCCGCGAGGATGCCGGCGATCACGAAGCCGGAGAGTCCCGACGGCAGGTCGTTGACGATGAAGTGGGCGAAGAGCTCGTCCTTGTTGCTGAGCTTCAGGTCCTTCACCGGGTCGACGCCGTTGTAGAACGCCCACATCATCACGCCGATGAAGAGGAAGAACGCGAACTGCAGGAACACCACGACACCGGAGGCGATCAACGCCTTCTGCGCGGACTTCACGTCACGCGTGGCCATCAACCGTTGCACGATCATCTGGTCCGCGCCGTGCGAGGCCATCGACAGCAACGCGCCACCGAAGAACGCCGCGATGAACGGGAACGAGCCCGTCAGCGGTGACGAGGCGAAGTCGAAGAGCTGGAACTTGTTGGCGTCCGCGGCCTTCGAGAACCAGCCGTCCGGCAGCTGACCGGCCAGCACCCAGATCACCACGACGCCGCCGAGGACGTACCAGAGCATCTGGATGGCGTCGACCCACACGACCGCGCGGGCGCCGCCGAAGAAGCTGTAGAAGACCATCGCGATGCCGAGCGCGAGCACGATGGCCCAGTACGAAGCCGTGATCCCGTACTGCGCCAGCACGACCTTGATCGGAATCGCCGTCGCGAAGAGCCGGATGCCGTCCGCGAGCAGGCGGGTGAAGAGGAACGTGACGGACGCCGTGGCACGCATGCCGTCGCCGTACCGCTTGCCCAGGAACGCGTACGCCGTGACGAGGTCGCCGGCGACGTAGCGCGGCAGCAGCACGAAGCTGACGATGATGCGACCGACGATGTAGCCCAGCGCGAGCGTCAGGTACGTCATGCCGCCCTGCGCCGGCGTCGCCATGTAGGCGATCACCGGCACGCTCAGCACGGTGAGCGTCGACGTCTCCGCGGACACGACCGACAGGCAGACGACCCACCACGAGATGCGCTTCTCGCTGACGAAGTAGTCGGTGGACGATCTCTGCCTGCCGCCGATCCACGTGCCGAGCAACGGCATGCCGACGAGGAACAGGGCGATGATCGCGAGATCTAGTCCACGCATTTCGGTTCCCCCACTTTCAGCTTGGTCACGGCGGTGGTGACGGGCTCAGGCAGCCGCAGCGGCCCGTTGCCGGGCGTGATGCTCCCGAGCAGCCGCGGCCCGGACGCACCGGTCGCGGACGGCGTGTTGCCTGGAACTCCGTGCCACGTCAGGAATCCGAGCAGTGCGGCGAGGTAGGCCTCCTTGCCGTCGCGCGGCAGGCCCAGCGAGTCGCTGATCCGCAGCGGGATCGGGTCGAGCGCCTTCGCGAGCGCCTCGACGAGCACCGGGTTGCGCATGCCGCCACCGGACGCGACGACGGTGCTGGCGTCGTGGGCGCGGCAGGCGTCCGCGATGGTGCGGGCGGTCACCTCGACGAGCGTTCTCAGCATGTCCTCGGCGGGCACGGTCGGGAACCCCTGCAGGTACTCGGCGTTGAAGTGCTCCTTGCCCGTCGACTTGGGCCAGGGCTTCGAGTAGTACGGGTCCGCGAGCAGCTTCTTGAGGATGTCCTCCCGGACGGTGCCCCTGCGCGCGAACTCGCCGTTGGTGTCCTGCCGCCTCTGGCCGTTGGAGATGACCTCCATGACGGCGTCCATCAGCGCGTTGCCAGGCCCCGTGTCGTAGGCGATCGGTGGTGTTCCCGGCCGGACGACGGTGATGTTCGCGATACCGCCGATGTTCAACGCGACGGCGGAGGCGTCACCGGCCAGCCAGAGCGCGTCGAGGGTGCTCGCCAGCGGGGCTCCCTGGCCGCCGGCGGCGACGTCGCGCACGCGCAGATCGGCGATGACGGGAACACCGGTGCGTTCGGCGATCCACGCCGGCTGCCCGAGCTGCAGCGTTCCGAGGCAGTCGCCGTCCTGCACCTCGTGGTGGACGGTCTGGCCGAGCGAGGAGATCAGGTCTGCCGGAAGGTACCCGGCGGCGACTTCGCCGAAAGCCTGCCCGAGCGACGTGTCGAAGGCGCACACTTCGGCGAGGTCCCGCGGTTTCTCCAGCAGGTCCTTGGGGAAGGGGTGCTCGGCGCACTGCACCGGCACGAGCTCGACGACGTCGCCGTTGATCGACAGGTCTGCGACGGCCACGTCGATGCCGTCCATCGACGTGCCGGAAATCAGTCCGATCACCCTCACGACGTGTGGTGTATTCCACACCGTGGTCGCGCGCAAGGGCTTTGGTGAAATCTTCGCCTAAATGAGCAATATGTGGTTGGCAGGTCACATGGCACCCTGTGAAACCATAAGGCCGTGCCGACATCTTCCCTTGTCCTGATCCTCATCGTCGTTGCGGTCGTGCTGATCGCCGCGCTGGTGACCGGCGTGGTGCTGACGCGTCGCCGTCGCATCAGCCTGACCCAGAAGGAGGAGGCGCCCCGCCCTGGCGGCTACGAGGCCACGTCCGGGATCTCGCTGGCCCCGGCCAAGCCGGAGGTCGCCGAACCGGTCGAGCATCCGGTGGCCGAGCGGACAGAGGTGGACGGCCAGCCCGGGGTGGGGGACGACGCCTCCGTGCCGCGCGACTCGGTGAAGCGCGGCTTCGTCGAGGTCGACCTGCCGGAAGAGGCGTCCGAGGTCGAGGAGATCGAGCCCACCGAGGGACGCCTGGAGCGGCTGCGCGGGAAGCTCTCGAAGTCGCGCAACGCGTTCGGGTCCTCGCTGCTCGGGCTGCTGGGTGCCGGCGACCTGGATGAGGACTCCTGGCAGGACGTCGAGGACACGCTGCTGATCGCCGACCTCGGCGCGGCCACCACCACCGAGATCGTGGACAAGCTGCGCACGAAGATCGCCGGCTCCGGCGTGCGGACCGAGGCTGAGGCTCAGGCCTTGCTGCGCTCGGTGCTCGTCGAAGCGCTGGATCCGTCGATGGACCGGTCCCTGAAGGCGCTGCCGCACTCCGGGAAGCCCGCTGTGCTGCTCGTGGTGGGCGTCAACGGTGTCGGCAAGACCACCACCACCGGCAAGCTCGCACGCGTGCTCGTGGCTGACGGGCGCACGGTGCTGCTGGGCGCCGCCGACACGTTCCGCGCCGCTGCCGCCGACCAGCTGGAGACCTGGGGCAAGCGGGTCGGTGCGGAGACCGTGCGCGGGCCCGAGGGCGGCGACCCGGCTTCGGTGGCGTTCGACGCGGTCAAGCGCGGCATGGACTCCGGCGTCGACACGGTGCTGATCGACACGGCCGGCCGGTTGCACACCAAGGTCGGGCTGATGGACGAGCTCGGCAAGGTCAAGCGCGTCGTCGAGAAGCAGGCCGTGGTGGACGAGGTCCTGCTGGTTCTCGACGCCACCACCGGCCAGAACGGGCTCACCCAGGCTCGGGTGTTCGCCGAGCAGGTGGACATCACCGGCATCGTGCTGACGAAGCTCGACGGCACCGCCAAGGGCGGCATCGTGTTCCAGGTGCAGCGCGAGCTCGGGGTGCCGGTGAAGCTGGTCGGGCTGGGTGAAGGGGCCGACCACCTGGCGCCGTTCGAGCCGGGCGCCTTCGTGGACGCGCTGCTCGGCTGATCTTGTCGGACCCTCTGCCCGCGATCGCGACAGCGACAAGATCGCCGCGGAGGTCAGGGAGTTGTGGCGCGCTCGATGGCGAATGTCAGCGAGACTGCCTGGCGGCCACCGTCGCAGCCGCGACGGAGACTCCCTCCCGTGGTTTCGTCGGTCACCAGAGCGGCGGACAGTCAGCGATCTGGACGTGCGCCGCTTCGCGTGAGGGTCGGCATGGTGCGCGATTCCGGTGGCCCGCAGCAGGTCACCATGACGGTAGAGCCGTTGAGTCGCAGGGGTTCCCAGCTCGGGGGTACCCCCTGCGTCAGCTCGCCCGGTCCGCGAGCCTCTTCGCCACCGCCAGCACCTCCGGCAGGATCCGTGACACGGCTTCCTTGGTGAGCCTGCCTTCCGGCCCCGACACCGACACGGCGGCCAGCGTCGGCCCGCCGATCACCGGCACCGCGATGCACCGCACCCCGAGCTCCTGCTCCGACTCGTCCAACGCGTACCCGCGCTCGGAGATCTCGTCCAGCGAGTCCAGCAGCTGCGAGGCGTCCGTGATCGTGTTCGGCGTGTAGGCGGGCAGCCCGGTGCGCTCCAGCAACGACCGGACCTCGTCGCGCGGCAGCTGCGACAGCATCGCCTTGCCCACTCCGGTGCCGTGCGGCAGCAGGCGCCGCCCCACCTCGGTGAACATGCGCATCGAGTGCTTCGACGGCACCTGCGCGACGTAGACGACCTCGTCGCCGTCCAGGACCGCCAGGTTCGCGGTCTCCTCGACCGAGTCGACCAGCTGCGCCAGGTACGGGCGCGCCCAGGTGCCGTACTGACGGGACGCGGTCTCGCCCAGGCGGATCAAACGCGAGCCGAGGGTGTAGCGCCGGTTGCTGTTCTGGCGCACATAGCCCAGCGTGACAAGGGTGCGGATGAGCCGGTGGATCGTGGGCAGCGGTAGGCCCGAGACCGTGGCGAGTTCGGACAGGGAGGCTTCACCGCCCGCGTCCGCCAGGCGTTCCAGCAGGTCGAAGGCTCTTTGTAGGGACTGCACGCCACCTGTGGACACGTGCGGCTCCTCTCATTGCAGTTCCGCAATGCAAAAACTATAGTCCACACAGCAAAACCCGAGAGAGGTGGATCCAGGTGCAGGTCCTCACCGAAGAGGCTCTTGAGTTCGTCGCGAAGCTGCACGAGGCGCACGCCGCGCGCCGGGACGAGCTGCTCGCCCTGCGCAAGGAGCGACGGCCCCTCGGGTTCCTCCCGGAGACGCAGCACGTCCGCGACGGCGAGTGGCGGGTGGCGGAGGCGCCGGACGCCCTCGAAGATCGTCGCGTCGAGATCACCGGGCCCACCGAGCGCAAGATGACGATCAACGCGCTCAACTCCGGGGCCAAGGTGTGGCTCGCGGACCTCGAGGACGCGAACACGCCGCACTGGGACAACGTCGTGCAGGGGCAGGTCAACCTCTACGAGGCGGCGCGCGGGACGATCGAGTACACCTCGCCGGAGGGCAAGGAGTACAAGCTCAAGGGCGGCCCGTATCCGACGATCGTCGTGCGGCCGCGCGGGTGGCACCTCGACGAGCGGAACCTGGAGTTCGGCGGGCGCAAGGCGGTGGGGGCGCTCGTGGACTTCGGGCTGCACTTCTTCCACAACGCCGAGCTGGGCAAGCCCTACTACTACCTGCCGAAGATGGAGTCGCACCTCGAAGCGCGGCTCTGGAACGACGTGTTCACCACGGCGCAGAAGCTGTTGAACATCCCGTACGGCACCATCCGTGCGACGGTGCTCATCGAGACGATCCCCGCCGCGTTCCAGATGGAGGAGATCCTCTACGAGCTGCGCGACCACGCGTCGGGGCTCAACGCCGGCCGGTGGGACTACCTGTTCAGCGTCATCAAGTACTTCCGGGACGCGGGCGCGGACTACGTGCTGCCGGACCGCAACAGCGTGACGATGACGGCGCCGTTCATGCGCGCGTACACCGAGCTTCTGGTGAAGACCTGTCACAAGCGCGGGGCGTTCGCCATGGGCGGCATGGCGGCGTTCATCCCGAACCGGCGCGACCCGGAGGTCACGGAGAACGCACTGCGCAAGGTTCGTGAGGACAAGACGCGCGAGGCGAACGACGGCTTCGACGGCTCGTGGGTGGCGCACCCGGACCTCGTGCCGATCTGCCGCGAGATCTTCGACGGGGTGCTCGGGGGCAAGCCGAACCAGATCGACAAGCAGCGGCCCGAGGTCCACGTCACGGCCGAGCAGCTGCTGGACTTCAAGTCGGCCGGTGGCGCGGCGACGCGGGCGGGTCTGGAGTCCGCGGTCGACGTCGGCGTGCGCTACATCGCGTCGTGGCTCGGCGGCAACGGTGCGGCGGCGATCCACAACCTGATGGAGGACGCGGCCACCGCGGAGATCTCGCGCAGCCAGATCTGGCAGTGGATCAACAACAAGGTCGTGCTCGACGACGGCACGCAGGTCACCGCCGACGCCGTGCGGGAAGTCCTGGCGCGTGTGGGCAAGGAGCTCGAGGGCCCGCACGTCGCGGCCGCCGTCGAGCTGTTCGAACAGGTCGCGTTGTCCGAGGACTTCGTCGACTTCCTGACGCTGCCGGCGTACGAGCGCATCTGATGTACCGGACATCGCTGTCACCCGACGACGTCGCGCGGGTGACCGCGCGGTTGTCCACTGTGGAACGCAGCTGGCCGGTGGGCCGTCAGCCCGTGCACACGTGCTACGTGCCCGCCGGCCGTATCATCGCGACGACGGTCGGCGACTGGGGCCGCGAGGCGCTGCAGTCGATCGAACCCGCGCTCCTCCCGGACCTGCCGGACGGCGTGCTCGACCGCGTTCGCGCCAAGCTCGCCAGGGAGCCGATCGAAGACCTGCGGATCGACTTCGAGGACGGCTACGGCGCGCCCGAGGACGACGTCGAGGACATGGACGCCGAGAGCACGGCGCACCTCGTGTCCCGCTGGCTGGAGGAGGGCACCGCGCCGCCGTCGTTCGGCGTGCGGATCAAGTCGTTCGACACCCCGGCGTTGCGCGAACGCGGGCTGCGCACGCTGGACATCTTCCTGACAGCACTGGGAGAGGTCCCGCCGGGTTTCGTGATCACCTTCCCGAAGGTGACATCTGCCGACCAGGTCGAGGTGTTCGGCGAGGTGCTCGACCTGTTCGGGAAGGATCTGCGGTTCGAGATCCAGGTCGAGACCACCCAGTCCATCGTGGACAAGGAGGGCAGGCTTGCGATCCCGCGGTACATCGCGGCGGGCAAGGGCCGGGTGACAGGTCTGCACTTCGGCACCTACGACTACACGGCGGGCTGCGGGCTCTCCGCGGCGCAGCAACACCTCGCGCACGGCGCGTGCGACTTCGCGCGGCACGTCATGCAGGTCTCCGCTGCTGGGACCGGCGTGCGGCTGTCCGACGGCTCCACCAACGTGCTGCCCGTCGGCGACCAGAAGCAGCACGGGTGGGAGACGCACTACCGGCTGGTGCGGCGATCGCTGGAGCACGGTTTCTACCAGGGCTGGGATCTGCACCCGGTACAATTGGTGACACGATATGCCGCCGTTTATGCCTTCTACCGCGAGGGAATGAACGCGGACGCGGCCCGTTTGAAGTCCTATGTGCAGCGCGTCTCCGGAGGCGTTCTGGATGAACCGGCGACCGCCCAGGCATTGTCGTCCTTCTTCCTCCGTGCGATGGACTGCGGTGCGCTCGATCCGGTGGAAGTGCAGGTCGCGACGGGTCTGGACGAGGCAGCACTGAGAGGCCTCGCCACTAGATCAGGCTGACCGGGTAATCACCCGTTCGTGTGGTTCTGTCAATGGGTGTCGAATGTTCCCGGCAATGGGTGCAGGGTGGCTCGCATGAGCATGCGTGCTGGTCTCTGGACCGGGCTACCGGACCTCGACGCGGCGGAGCACAAATACCAGGTCGTCGCGTGCGAAGCGGATGTGGACACGTTGATCGGCCTGCTGGGCAGGCCCGAGTGCAACGACGGATCGCTCGACCACTTCGGCAGGGCCCTCACCGCCGAGGGCGATCCCGACCACAACGTGGTGCTCGCCGTGCGGGGCGTCTGGGGCTACATGTACTACGTCGACAACACGTTCATGGGCTGGCCGAAGGGGTCGGAAGAAGCGCCGTACGTCAACGAGAAGTACACGGACTTCCCGCCCGGTGTCGGCGTTCCACTCGACCTGTACAGGCAGTTGCTGATCGAGTTCATGACGACCGGTGAACGTCCTACCGGGGTGGACTGGTACTGCGAGGCGGATCTGTTCCACTCGTGGCGGGATCAGCAGATGTCGTTGCGCGGCACCGAGAACCGGTGAACGCCGGTTCGCACGGCTGTGTCGACCAGGTGATGTGACCCGGCTTCCGGGTTCGCCGCGTGCTCGAGGCGGTCGGCGCCGTCATCGGTGTGGTCGGGCTCGTGTTGACGATCCACTACGCCCGCAAGGCCGAGCAGATGAACCTGATGCGGAAACGGCTGTAGTGGCGGGTGCAGATTCCCAACGCCGTGTCGAAGCACGAAGGCACAGTGCTGATCGTCGACGACTTCGTGATGCCGGGTGACTTCCTGGACTCCCTGAAGCAGGAGCTGCCTGGCCGCCGGTCCGAGTGAGGACAGGATCAGGTCCGCCGCGGTGGCGGCCACGAAGATCTCCGTGAACAACCACAAGGCCCTCGACTGCTACTGGTGGCTGGCTGAGGACGACAGGTTCTTCTTTCCGTGGGGCAAGGCGCATGAGTGATCGCGATTGGCGGCACCTGCTCGAACCGGTCATCGCCGCGGTCGAGCGCGAGCTTCAGCTGGTGAGGTCGTGCACGTCGCGCCTGACGTACGAGTCGAAGGGGTCGGCGGGAGACCTGGCGACGGAGCTCGACAGGAAGATCGAGCGCTCGTTGTCCGAGGTGTTGCGATCCGTGCTCCCCGGCTCCGCTGTCGTCGGCGAGGAGTTCGGCTCGCGGGGGACGAGCCAGGCCGAGTGGATCGTCGATCCGATCGACGGCACGACCAACTTCGCGCACGGCGTGAAGCACGTCGCGATCTGCGTGGCGCTGGCGGTGGAGCGGCGGCCGGTCCTCGCGGTGGTGCACAACCCGTTCACGCGAAAGACCTACTGCGCGACCGCCGGCTGAGGCAGCTTCGTTCGTCACCGCGGTGTGCACGAGCCGTTGGCCGTGTCCCGGGTCGAGCGGCTGAGGGTGGTCTTCCACGAGTGTCAGGACCTCCGGCGGTGAGGTTCCGCCTCGCTCGATCTGATCTCGGTCGCGGAGGGCGCCATGGACGGTCACTTCGAACTGGACCTGCGGAGGTGGGACGTGGTGGCCGCGGGACTGGTCATCGAGGAAGCTGGTGGGGTCGTCAGCGGTTGGACCGGTGAGGACCTGAGCTGGACGTCGCCGGAGGACAAGCTCGACGTCGTCGCGTCCTACGGGCTGGTCCACGAGGCGCTGCTGAGGGCTGTCGGCGGTTCCGGGTGATTGAGGGGGATGGATGAAGGCCGTGGTGATGGGTGGGGGAATCGCCGGCTTGCTGGCGGCTCGGGTACTGACGGAGTCGTTCGACGACGTGGTGGTCCTGGAACGCGACAAGCTGTCCGACGAGCCCGAGTACCGGGCAGGTGTGCCGCAGGGCAGGCACGTGCACGGGTTGCTCGTGCGGGGCGGCGAGATCATGGAAGGGCTGTTCCCCGGTCTGCGCGACGAGCTCGTGCGGAGCGGGGCGCATCTGATGGACGCGGGGGAGATGCGGATCCTCAACCCGCTCGGCTGGGTGGCGTCGGGGCGCAGCGGGATGCCGTTGCTGGTGGTCAGCAGGCCGTTGCTGGAGACGCACATCCGGCGCCGGGTGACCGCCAAGATCGTGGACGACGTGCACGTCACCGGGTTGTCGTTCCGCGGATCCACTGTGGACGGCGTGCTGACGAGGGACGGCCGGATCGACGCCGACCTCGTGGTGGACGCGTCCGGCCGGTCCTCGAAGTTGCCCGCCTGGCTGGCCGAGGCGGGGATCGCGGTGCCGGAGCCCGAGGTGGTCGACTCGCGGACCGGGTACGCGACCCGGCTCTACACGGCGCCGCCGGAGATCCCGGTCGTGGTCGCCGAGTCGCTGTCCGCGCCGGACACCCCTCGCGGGGGCATTGTGATGCGCATCGAGGGGGACCGGGTGATGGTCACGGCGCAAGGTGCCGGGGGTGATCACCCGCCGCGGGATCCCGAGGGGTTCCAGCAGTTCCTGGACTCGTTGCGCGGGCCCATCGCCGGGATGCTCGCGGACGCCGAGCCCGTCACGCCCGTGTACCTGTTCGCGCGCACGGCCAGTCGCCGCATCGCGTTCGAGCAGGTGACGGGGTGGCCGGGCGGGCTCGTCGCGATCGGGGACGCGGTGTGCGTGTTCAACCCCGTTTACGGGCAGGGGATGACGGTTGCCGCGATGGCCGCGCTGTTGTTCCGGCGGCACTCGGACTTCAGCGCCAAGGGGTGCCGGGACTTCCAGCGGAAGGTCGCGAAGACGGCGAAGGGTTCATGGGTGCTGTCGAGCAACGCCGACCAGGGCTGGGCCGGCGTTGAGAAGACGCCGGCACCGTTGATGCGCGCCTTCCGCTGGTACATGAAGAAGTGGCAGGTGGCGCTCGTGCACGACCAGGACATCTTCCTGCGCTTCCTGCGCGTCGTGCACCTGGTGGCCTCGCCTGCCACTCTCATGAACCCGGTCGTGTTCAGAAGGTTGGCAAAGTACTCCAGGCTTGACCCGCGTCCGGGGCGTCGTCGCGCAGCACGGAGCCCTCGATGAGGCCGTACGGGCGGTCGGCGGCGTAGAAGACCTCGTTGTCGTTCTCCAGGCCGAACGGGCTGAGGTCCACCAGGAAGTGGTGCTTGTTCGGCATGGAGAGCCGCACCTCGGCGACCTCGGGACGCGTGTTCAGCACGGCCTCGCCCATCGCGTAGAGGGTCTGCTGCAACGACAGGGAGTGCTTGTCCGCGAACGTCTTCAGCATGATCGACCGGATCTCGGTGAACGACTTCGCCCAGTCGACGTCGGTGCCGACGTAGCGCCAGCGGGCCGTCACCGACGTCGCCAGGATGCGGTCGTTCGTCTCCTTCAGCGTCGTGTACGGGTCCTTCGGGTAGCCGTGGAACTCCGACCCGGTCGACTTCAGCACCACCAGGTCGCGTACGCCCGACACGACCCAGGCCTGCTCACCGTCGATCGTCACCGCCGTGGTGCGCTTCTCGTCCGAGCCGCGCACGAACGAGTGGTCGTGGCCGTCGATGCGTTCCCAGCCGTGCTCGTCGATCAACACACGAGCGCCCGTGATCGCCTCCTGCGAGGAGACGAAGTGGCGGCCCAGGCGCAGCGCGAAGTCCTCGATCTCGCCGACCGGAGCCTCCTTGGCGAAGGCGTAGACGGTGTTCTTCTGCGTGTCGGTCGCGAGCACCTTGGCGTTGTCGCCGGTCAGGTGCGTGTCGGCGAGGTCGCCGCGCAGTGAGGTGCTGACCGTCAGGTCCTTGATCGTGTGCACGGAACCGTTGCGCGACACCGTGACGAGGCGGTTCTCCGCCTTGCCGTACTGGTTGGGGCCCAAGACGATGGCCATGTTGTTCAGCTCCCGATCAGCTTCTGCAGCCGCAAGGCGGCGATCTTCGCGAGTTCGTCGTTGACGACGCGGAGCTCGACCTCCGGCGGGTTGTCCATCCTGCTGGACAGGTTGTCGAGCATCTCCGCACCGCTCAGGCCGGTCGCGCACACCAGGTAGATGTGCCCGAACCGATCCTCGTACGCGGCGTTCGCAGCCGCCAGGCGATCAGCCTGGGAGCTGTCCACACCGGACTGTTCGGACCGCGACCACTTCGCCGACACCCCACCTGTCTTCTGTCGTTCGCCGATGCGCGGGTGCCCGGCGATGGCGCCGAGCACCTCCTCGTCGGAAAGTCCTTGTGCGGCAACGTGAGAAGCCGCGAGGAGTGCATCCATCGACGCGTACGGCCTGCCCGCCACTATCGCGTCGACCCAGCGGGGTACCGCGAGGCACTCGGTGAGCAGAGGTCGCAGTTCGGCCTCCGGGGCGCTGTTGAAGCTCTCCACGGCTCTCCAAGTTTCTGTATCGCGGAATCTAGTTTCCACATTCTTGACCGGAGCCAAGTGGGATGTCTAGTGTCTCCGTAGTACGAAATCTAACTTCCGCAATGTGGAAGGACAAGCCACCGATGTTCGATGCGAACCTTTCGATGTTGTTCACCGAGCTGCCGCTGCTCGAGCGTCCGCAGGCGGCGCGTGCCGCCGGGTTCGACGCGGTCGAGATCTGGTGGCCGTTCGCGGACGCCGTACCCGAAACGCGCGAGATCGAGGCGTTCGAGAGCGCCATCGAAGACGCCGGTGTGCGCCTCGTCGGCCTCAACTTCTTCGCGGGCGACATGCCCGCGGGCGATCGCGGCCTCGCGAGCTGGCCGGGCCGCGAGACGGAGTTCCGGACGAACGTCGAGGTCACGGTGGCCATCGCGGCCCGCCTCGGCTGCCGCACGCTCAACGCGCTGCACGGCAACTTCGAGACCACCGCGCAGACCATCTCGAACTACCGCTTCGCCGCCGACGTCGCGGCCGAGGCGGGCGCCCAGATCGTCGTCGAACCACTCAGCGGCGCGCCGAAGTACCCGATCAAGACCGCCCAACAGGCGTTCGACGTCATCGACGAGATCGACCGCGGCAACGTGAAGCTGCTCGCCGACCTCTACCACCTCGCCACGAACGGCGACGACCTCGACACCCTCGCCGACCACGTCGACCGCATCGGTCACGTGCAGATCGCCGACGCTCCCGGACGCGGTGAGCCCGGCACCGGCGAGCTCGACCTCTTCGGGCACCTCGCGAAGCTCCGCGCCAACGGCTACACGGGCTTCGTCGGCGCCGAGTACAAGCCCGTCACCCACTCCTTCGCTTGGAGGGACAACGCATGACCAGGATCGGTTTCATCGGACTCGGCATCATGGGCAGCCCGATGGCGGCCCACCTGGTAGCCGCCGGTCACGACGTGACGGGCTTCGACCTCAGCTCCGCGTCGCTGGAGAAGCTCGCCGAGCAAGGCGGCAAGGCGGCGGCATCCGCCCAGGACGCCGTCACCGGCGCCGAGGTCGTCATCACGATGCTGCCAAACCACCCGCAGGTCGAGGCCGTCATCGACGAGGTCACCTTCGACGACGGCACCCTGCTGATCGACATGAGCACCATCCGGCCGTCCACGTCGATCGAGATCGCGCGCAAGCTCAGCCACGTCCGCGTGCTCGACGCGCCGGTCAGCGGTGGTCAGACCGGTGCCCAGCAGGCCAGCCTCAGCATCATGGTCGGCGGGGACGAGGCCGACTTCGCCGCCGCCAGGCCGTTCCTGGAGGTCGTCGGCAAGACGATCGTCCACGTCGGACCGCACGGCGCCGGCCAGGTGGTGAAGGCCGCGAACCAGCTCATGGTCGGCGGTATCTACGCGCTCGTCGCCGAGTCGATCGTGCTGCTGGAGGCGTCCGGCGTCGACCCGAAGGCGGGTCTGGACGTGCTCGCCGGCGGTCTCGCGGCGAACCGGATCCTCGACCTCAAGCGCGAAACGATGATCGCGCGCGAGTTCCAGCCCGGCTTCCGGATCGACCTGCACCACAAGGACATGGGCATCGCGCTGGACGCGGCACGCGCCGCCGACGTCGCGCTGCCGGTCACCAACCAGATCGCCGCGCTGGTCGCGGCGGCACGCGCGCAGGGCTACGGGTCGCTCGACCACTCCGCGCTGCTCAAGGTCATCGAGAACTTCGCGGGAAGGGCCTGACATGCCGAAGATCCCAGTCATGCAAGCGGTCGTCGAGGTCCTGAAGTCCGAGGGCATCGACACCGTGTTCGGCTGCCCCGGCGCCGCGATCCTGCCGCTGTACAAGGCGATGGAGCAGGACGGGTCGATCGAGCACCTCATCGTGCGGCACGAGGAGGGCGCCACCCACATGGCCGACGGCTGGTCGCGCACGACCGGCAACGTCGGCGTCGCGATCGGCACCTCGGGCCCGGCCGGCACGAACATGATCACCGGCCTCTACACCGCGCAGGCCGACTCGGTGCCGATCCTGTGCATCACCGGCCAGGCCGCGGTGTCGAAGCTGCACCAGGAGGCGTTCCAGGCCGTCGACATCGTCTCGATCGCCGCACCTGTCACGAAGTGGGCGGTGCAGGTGAAGGAAGCCGCGCAGATGCCGTGGATCTTCCGCGAGGCGTTCCGGATCGCCCGCTCCGGCCGTCCTGGCCCGGTGCTGATCGACCTGCCGATCGACGTGCAGAAGCAGGAGATCGAGTGGGACCCCACGATCGACGAACCGTTGCCGGTGCAGAAAAGCGCTCCCTCCGACGCACGCGTGGAACGGGCGCTGGAGATGCTGCTGGCCGCCGAACGCCCACTGCTGCTCGCCGGTGGCGGTGTCATCCTCGGCGAGGCGTCCGCCGAGCTGCTGGACCTGGCTGAGTTCCTGCAGATCCCGATCCAGGCCACGCTGATGGGCAAGGGCGCCATCGACGAGGATCATCCGCTCTACGCGGGCATGACCGGCATCCAGACCTCGCAGCGGTACGGCAACGCGTCGTTCCTGGAGTCCGACCTCGTGCTCGCGCTGGGCGCGCGGTTCGGCGACCGGCACACCGGTGACCTCGCGACCTACCGCGGCGACCGCAAGTTCATCCACGTCGACGTCGAGCCGACCCAGATCGGCAAGGTGTTCGGGCCCGACCTCGGGATCGTGGCCGACACCAAGTTGTTCCTGCAGGCCCTGCTGGAAAAGGCGAAGCAGCACGGGCCGCGGGACAAGGGTGTCTGGGTCGAACGGTGCCAGGAGCTCAAGCGGACCCTGCTGCGGCGCGAGGACTTCGACACCGTCCCGGTCAAGGCGCCGCGGGTGTTCAAGGAGATCAACGAGTTCTACGGCCCGGACACCTACTTCGTCACGGCCATCGGGCTCTACCAGATCTGGTCCGGCCAGCACCAGAAGGCGCACAAGCCGCGCCACTACCAGGTGTGCGGCCAGGCAGGCCCGCTCGGCTGGGAGATCCCGGCGGCCATCGGGGTCAAGAAGGCCAGGCCGGACGCCGAGGTCGTCGGCATCGTCGGCGACTACTCGTTCCAGTTCCTCGTGGAGGAGCTCGCGGTCGGCGCCCAGTACGACGTGCCGTTCGTGCTGATCATGCTGAACAACGAGTACCTCGGCCTGATCAGGATGGCGGAGGACCACGGTGGCTACGACATGAAGTACGAGGTCGACATCCACTACGACACCACCGGCTCGGACAACGTGAAGATCATGGAGGCCTACGGGTGCTCCGGGGTTCGCGTGGCCGATCCCGGCGAGATCCGCAGCTCGCTGGAGTGGGCGCGCAAAGAAGCCGACCGCACGCAACGGCCGGTGCTCGTGGAGATCATGATCGAACGCGAGGGCAACACCGCGAACGGCACGTCCATCGCCGCGATGAAGGAATTCGAGCCGATCCCGTGAGTCACGTGATTGTCGCGCCGGACAAGTTCAAGGGATCGCTCACCGCCCCGCAGGTCGCTGCCGCCGTCGCGCGCGGCCTGCGGGAGGCGGTCCCGGACGTGGACGTGCGCTGCCTCCCGGTGGCGGACGGCGGCGACGGCACGGTCGACGCCGCCGTCGCCGCCGGGTTCGTGAAGGTGGGGCGCTGGGTCACCGGCCCGGTCGGCAAGCCGGTGCCGGCGTCCTTCGCGGTCAGGGGCACCATCGCCGTGGTCGAGGCCGCCGCGGCGGCCGGGCTCACGCTGCTCGACCGGCCGGCGCCGCTCGACGCCACCAGCCACGGCGTCGGTGAGCTGCTCAAAGCCGCGCTGGACACCGGCTGCACCACGATCGTGCTCGGGCTCGGCGGCAGCGCGTGCACGGACGGCGGCGCGGGGATGCTGGAGGCGCTGGGCGGGGCGTCGTTCGACGGCGTCGACCTCGTGCTGGCCTCGGACGTGGACAACCCGCTGCTCGGCCCGACGGGCGCGGCGGCGGTCTACGGGCCGCAGAAGGGCGCCTCACCTGATCAGGTCGAGATCCTCGAGGCCCGGCTCGCGGCTTTCGCTTCCAGGCTGGGCCTGGAGCACGCGGACCGGCCCGGCGCCGGTGCCGCGGGCGGGATCGGGTTCGCCGCGCTCGCGGTGCTCGGTGCGCGGTTCCGGCCGGGCATCGAGGTGGTGCTGGAACTGGTCGGGTTCGCCGAGGCGGTCGGGGAAGCCTCGCTGGTGATCACGGGCGAGGGTTCGCTGGACGCCCAGACCCGGCACGGCAAGGCACCGTTCGGCGTGGTCAGGGCGTCCGGTGACGTCCCGGTGGTCGCGGTGGCGGGTCAGTGCTCGATCGAACCGGGCGACCTGGGGCTGCAGGCCGCCTACGCGTTGCTGGACATCGAGCCGGACGTCACGAGATGCATGGCCCAGGCCGAACCACTGCTCGCCGGCATCGGCGGTCGCATCGCCCGCGACTGGGTGTCAGAGTGAGCGGCATGGACCTGGTCTTCCGCGCCCGCAGGGTGATCACCCCGCAGGGCGAGATCGCGTGCGACGTCGGTGTCGTCGACGGTCGGATCGTCGCCGTCGAGCAGCACATCGACTCGCCGAACGTCGTGCACCTCGCGGACGACGAGGTGCTGCTGCCCGGTCTCGTCGACACGCACGTGCACGTCAACGACCCCGGCCGCAGCGAGTGGGAGGGCTTCGAGACCGCCACGAGGGCCGCGGCCGCCGGTGGCGTCACGACGATCATCGACATGCCGCTGAACAGCATCCCGCCGACGGTGGAGCTGGAGGCGCTGGAGATCAAGCGCAAGGCGGCGGCGAACGTGTCGGTCGACGTCGGGTTCTGGGGCGGCATCGTCCCCGGCAACCTGGCCGACCTGAAGCCGCTGCACGAGGCCGGCGTCTTCGGCTTCAAGTGCTTCCTGCTGCACTCGGGCGTCGACGAGTTCCCCGCCGTCACCACGGCTGAGCTGGAAGCGGCGTTGCGCGAACTGGCGACGCTCGACGCGTTGACGATCGTGCACGCCGAGGACGCGCACACGGTTCGTGACGCCGAACCGGACTACGCGGGGTTCCTCGCCTCACGGCCGCGTGAGGCCGAGAACCGGGCGATCAGCGACGTCGTCGAGCTGACCCGCAGGACCGGTGCCCGCACGCACATCCTGCACCTCTCGTCGTCCGACGCCCTCTCGATCCTGGAGGCCGCGAAGCGCGACCGGTTGCCGATCAGCGCCGAGACCTGCCCGCACTACCTCACGTTCACCGCGGAGGAGATCCACGACGGGCAGACGGAGTTCAAGTGCTGCCCGCCGATCCGCGAGGAGGCGAACCGCGAGGCGCTCTGGTGGGGGCTGCGGGAGGGCCTGATCGACCTCGTGGTGAGCGACCACTCGCCGAGCACGGTCGAGCTGAAGGAAGGCGACTTCGCCACGGCCTGGGGCGGCATCGCGTCGCTGCAGCTGGGCCTGCCCGCGGTGTGGACGGGGGCGCGCGAACGGGGCTTCCAGCTCACCGACGTCGTGCGCTGGATGGCCGCCCACCCGGCACGTCAGGTCGGGCTGGAGAGCAAGGGCGCCATCGAACCCGGCAAGGACGCGGACCTCGTGGTGTTCGCGCCGGACGAGACGTTCGTGGTGGACAAGAACAAGCTCCACCACCGCAACCCGGTCACGCCGTACCACGGTCGCACGTTGCACGGCGTCGTGCGCCAGACGTGGTTGCGTGGCAAGGAAATCAGTGAGACGCAAGGCAAGCTGCTACGCAGAGGAGAAGCATGACGGAGTGGACCCGGCTGCCCGATCTCGCCTCGCGCGCGGTCGGGGGTGGTGTGGTGTGGGCGAACGACGAGCTGTTCGCGGAGCGGGAGAACCTGATCAAGCCAGCCGAGCCGGTCTACCAGACCTACACCTTCGGCCACAAAGGACAGATCTACGACGGCTGGGAGACCAGGCGCCGTCGTGAGGCAGGGGTGGACCAGGCGGTGATCCGGCTCGGCATGCCCGGTGTCGTGCGCGGAATCGTCGTCGACACGGCGTTCTTCAAGGGCAACTACCCGCCGTTCTGCTGGGTGGAAGGTGCCCAGGCCGACGGCTATCCGTCCGCCGACGAGATCACCGAGTGGTTCCCGCTGGTCGAGCGGTCCGCGCTGAAGGGCGACGAGAAGCACTTCTTCGACGTGGCGGAGGACCGCCGCGTCACGCACGTCCGCCTCACCATCGACCCGGACGGCGGCGTCGCCAGGCTGCGCGTCCACGGTGAACCGATCGCCGACCCGCGGCTGCTCGTGCCGGGCATCGACCTCGCGGCGCTGGAGAACGGCGCCGTCGTCACCGGTTGCAGCAACATGTTCTACAGCTCGCCGAACAACCTCATCGCTCCCGGTCAGGCCACGGTCATGGGCGAGGGCTGGGAGACCGCGCGCCGGCGTGACGACGGCAACGACTGGGTGTCGGTCCGGCTCGCCGCACCCGGTGTCGTGCAGCTCGTCGAGCTCGACACCAGCCACTTCAAGGGCAACGCACCGGGCTGGGCGTCGGTGAGCGGCTGCGACGAGCGCAAGGACCCGGACGCCTGGTTCGGCGTCCTGCCCCGCACCCGGCTGCAGCCCGACACGCGGCACCGGTTCGTCGTGGACGGTGTCGAGGCGACGCAGGTACGGCTCGACATCTATCCGGACGGAGGCATGGCTCGCCTGCGCGTCGTAGGCACCCCTACGAGTGACGGGCTAGCACACCTCCGGACGATGTGGACCAGAACGACTAACTGAGGGTGGTTGTCCGACCACAGGCTGATTCTTTTCCCTACCTCGGTTGGTTGTCTGCGTCACACGATCGGTGGAAGCGTTTCCTCCCGCAAGATCGGGGATCTAGGGAGGAAATCCATGCAACCGATGATGCGCGTCTTCGGAGCCGCGCTCGCGAGTTCTGCATTGGTACTGGGTGTGTCACCGCTCGCGCTGGCGGCTCCGGAGGGGCAGCCGGAGTTCAAGGTCGGCGCGATCGACTGGAAGCCGTGCGAGGAAGTTCCGACGACGGACTGCGGCTTCCTGGAGCTGCCGATCGACTACGCCAAGCCGGCCGGTGAGAAGTTCAAGCTGGCGGTGTCGCGCCGCAAGGCCAACGACCAGGCCGGCCGGATCGGTGCGATGGTCATCAACCCCGGTGGCCCCGGCGGCTCCGGTGTCGACTTCTCGTTCGGCGCCGACCGCTACTTCAGCAAGGAGATCGTCGACAAGTTCGACGTCATCGGGTTCGACCCGCGTGGCGTCGCGCGCAGCCAGCCGATCAAGTGCTCGGCCGACCTGCTGCGCAAGCAGCCGTCCGACTACCCGAAGACCAAGGCCGAGTTCGACCAGCTGGTCGCGTTCAACAAGGAGCTGCGCGAGGACTGCCGCAAGCAGTCCGGCCCGATCTTCGACCACGCCTCGACGCGGGACGTCGCCAACGACATCGACTCGATCCGCCGCGCGCTGGGCGAGAAGAAGATCAACTACTACGGCATCTCGTACGGCACGATCATGGGTCAGCACTACGCGGAGCAGTACGGCCGCAACATCCGCGCCATGATCATCGACTCCAACATGGACCACAGCCTCGGCACCTGGAAGTTCCTCGAGACCGAGGCGCGCGGTGCGCAGGACATGTTCAACGAGTGGGTCAAGTGGAGCGACCGCACGCCGTCGTCGCCGTTCTACGGCAAGGACCTGCGCAAGATCTGGAAGGACCTGCTCGCCAAGGCCGCCCGCGGTGAGCTGAAGGACTCGAACGGCAACGTCATCACCGCCGAGCGCCTCGGTGCCAACGTGGTCGGCATGGGTTACGGCCCGGCCTTCAAGCCGTTCGCCGACTACATCGCGACGCTCGTTCAGGGTGCGCCGGTGGCCGCCGGTGCGTTCGCGGAGGGTGAGACGTTCGAGAACCCGTTCGCGGGCATCTTCTGCAACGACTACAACCTCCGCGTCAGCTCGTGGGGCGAGTACCAGGCGCTGAACGCCATGGAGAAGCGTGTCGCGCCGGACACCCTCGGCTCGTCGATCGGCCACGGCGCCATGATGGGTTGCGTCGGGTTCCCGAAGGCCACGAACCCCCAGCACCCGCTGAAGATCAAGAACGCGCCGAAGATCCTGCTCACCAACTCCAGGTACGACACGGCGACGGTCTACGAGTGGGCCGTCAACGCGCACAAGCAGTCCCGTGACACCACCGTCTTCGTGACCTACGAGGGCTGGGGCCACGGCGTCTACGACCGCAGCGAGTGCACGCTGAAGATCAACAACGAGTACATGGTGTCGTTGAAGCTGCCGCGCAATGGCACGTCCTGTGCCGCGGTGGAGCCTCCTGTCGAGGCGTCGGTGCTGTCGGCGAAGCCGAAGATCGCTGGACCGTTCTAAGTTCACAGGTCACTGACCCTGCCCCCCGATGTACACGCCGGGGGGCAGGGTCAGTTCGTCGCTAGCACCGTTCGCCCGGGCGCCACTGCCGGTCGCACCACACCCAGTGCCCGTCGGCGCCTGACGCGGGAACGCACCCTCGACGGAGTACACGGTCTCCTTGCTCGCGTCGACCCGCACACGGGTGGCGGTGGGCTCGGCGGGACCGGCGCAGTGGTACAGGTACCGCGCCTTCCGGTACAGGGGTGTGACGGCGTCCACTCGCAGCCGGATCGCGTTGATGACGAGCTGCGGCTGCGGCTGCGGCCGGACTTCCAGGGTCATCCTGGTGCGGCTGGAGTGCGGGACCACCTTCATCGCCCTGAACGGATCGGCGCAGGTGCCGGTCTCCTGCCGGACCTCGCCCACCACCTGCTCTCCCTGCGTGATCACGTCGAATCCGTGCGCGCCCGCGACCGTCACCTTCAGCTCCTGGAACATGTAGACGGCGAACGCGACGAACGCCGAACACGTGACGACGACCAGCGGCACGGCGAAGGCGCGCATCAGCCCACGGTATCCAGCGGGCGTGGGCGGGATGGTCGATTGCCTCGGAAGAGGGACGGCGCGGGCTACAGCTCGTCACCGGGTCGCCGCCGTGAGGTGGCCGAATCGTGACCGTGAACGCCGTGAAACGTGGACGTAACACGTCCAGGTCGACAGTTCACCTGCGCGAAACGTTCCACGTAAGCGGGTGAAACAGGACATCCCGATGCTCCCTGCAACCGACGTGCAGTGGAGGTCGAAGTGGATACAGGGGACACCGCCTGGGTGCTCATCAGCGCCGCCCTGGTGCTGCTGATGACGCCGGGCCTTGCCTTCTTCTACGGAGGTATGGTCCGTTCGAAGAGCGTGCTCAACATGATGATGATGAGCTTGGGCGCGATGGCCGTTGTCGGTGTCCTCTGGGTGCTGTTCGGGTACTCGACGGCATTCGGTGCGGACGTCGGCGCTGGCCTGCTGGGCAAGCCGTTCGAGTTCTTCGGTCTCAGCGGACTGCTGGCGCCCGAGTCGCTCGCGCTGCCCGCCAAGATCCCGAGTACCGTGTTCGTGGCGTTCCAGGCGATGTTCGCGATCATCACGGTCGCGCTGATCTCCGGTGCGATCGCGGACCGCGCCCGGTTCGGCCCGTGGCTGCTGTTCGCCGGCCTGTGGGCGACGGTCGTGTACTTCCCGGTCGCGCACTGGGTCTTCGACTTCGACGGCAAGGACGAGGCCGGCAACGTCGTCGACCCCGGTGGCTGGATCGCCAACAAGCTCCTCGCGATCGACTTCGCCGGTGGTACCGCGGTGCACATCAACGCCGGTGCGGCTGGTCTCGCCCTGGCTCTGGTGCTCGGCAAGCGCGTCGGCTGGCCGAAGGAGCCCATGAAGCCGCACAGCCTGCCGCTGGTCGTGCTCGGCGCCGGTCTGCTGTGGTTCGGCTGGTTCGGCTTCAACGCCGGTTCGGCCCTGGGCGCGAACGCCACCGCCGGTGTCACGTTCATCAACACGCTCGTCGCCACCTGCGCCGCGATGCTCGGCTGGATGCTGACCGAGCGGATCCGTGACGGCAAGGCCACCACGCTCGGTGCGGCCTCAGGTGTCATCGCCGGTCTGGTCGCGATCACGCCCGCCTGTTCCTCGGTCACCCCGATCGGCGCCATCGCGATCGGCGCGATCACCGGTGTGCTGTGCGCGCTGGCCGTGAGCCTCAAGTACCGCCTCGGTTTCGACGACTCGCTCGACGTCGTCGGCGTGCACCTAGTCGGTGGTCTGTCCGGCACGATCCTGATCGGTCTCTTCGCCAGCGACGCGGCCCCGGCCAAGATCAACGGTCTCTTCTACGGCGGCGGCGTCGACCAGCTGTGGCGTCAGGCCGTCGGTGCGTTCGCGGTGCTCGCCTACTCGTTCGTGCTGAGCCTGCTGCTCGGTTACCTGGTGAAGTTCACCGTCGGGTTCCGCGCGTCGGAGGAGGCGGAGGTCGCCAGCATCGACGAGGCTGAGCACGCTGAGCGCGCCTACGAGTACGGCAGCCTCACCAGCGCGCGTGGTACCGGCAAGGCGAGCGTGGCCGCGGGTGCGACCGCGGTTCTCGAGGGGAGCAACAAGAAATGAAGCTGGTCACCGCGATCATCAAGCCGTTCACGCTCGACGACGTGAAGAGCTCCCTGGAACAGCTCGGGGTGCTGGGCATGACCGTCAGCGAGGTGCAGGGCTACGGCCGCCAGAAGGGCCACACCGAGGTCTACCGGGGTGCCGAGTACTCCGTGGACTTCGTCCCCAAGATCAAGGTCGAGGTCGTCGTGGACGACAACGCCGTGGAGAAGGTGCTGGAAGCGGTGGTCGAGGCCGCCCGCACCGGCAAGATCGGCGACGGCAAGGTCTGGGTGACTCCGGTCGACACGGTGGTGCGGGTCCGCACCGGCGAACGTGGATCGGACGCGCTGTAAACAACTGAGGAGACGGCCCGTGGAGAACAACGAAACGGCCGTCGTCACGGCTGACGACCTGGTGCGAGCACGCGAAAGGCTGCTCGCACCAGGTCGTCGTCGCTTGGCCGCCGAACCTCTGCGCGAAGCACTCGTGGACCTGCACGAGTTCTGGTTGACCAAACACGCGGGGGGAGCGGGGATATCCGGATCGGGTATTGCGCTCGTGGCGGTCGGCGGGCTGGGGCGGCGTGAGCTCGTGCCCTACTCCGACCTCGACCTGGTGCTGGTGCACAACGGTGTCAAGAACATCGACCAGATCGCCGAGAAGCTCTGGTACCCGCTGTGGAACTCCGGCATCGGCCTCGACCACTCGGTCCGCACCGTAGGGGAGGCGCTCAGGGTCGCCGCCGGTGACCTGCGGACCGCCTTGGGACTGCTGGACATCCGGCACATCGCCGGCGACCAGGAGGTCTCGCAGAAGCTCGCCGACGGTGCTCGGCAGGCGTGGCGCGGCAACGTGCGCAACCGCCTGGACGAGATCGCCGAGTCGTCGCAGAAGCGCTGGGGCCGCGGTGGCGAGATCGCGCACCGCGTCGAACCCGATCTGAAGCACGGCCGCGGTGGCCTGCGCGATCTCACGATCCTGGACGCGCTGTCGTTGGCACAGCTCGTGGATCGGCCCTCCGCCGACGTCGGCGAGGCCCGCAAACTGCTGCTGGACGTGCGCACCGAACTTCGTCGCGTGGCGCGCAAACCCCGTGATGTGCTG
Organism: Lentzea roselyniae; assembly: GCF_039537795.1. Classification (NCBI taxonomy): domain Bacteria; kingdom Bacillati; phylum Actinomycetota; class Actinomycetes; order Pseudonocardiales; family Pseudonocardiaceae; genus Lentzea; species Lentzea roselyniae. The sequence continues at coordinate 222,849 of NZ_BAABBE010000008.1, read as the reverse complement.
CGGGCGCAGGACGGTGACGAGGTCGCCTCGGCGCTGGGGCTGGCCGACCGGTTCGCTTTGGCCCGTTCGCTTTCTTCTGCCGCACGGACGGTCGTCTACGCGTTCGACGTCGCGATGCGGACGGCTCGTGCCGCCGCGCCGAAGCGCGGGCTCGGCGCGTTCCTGAGAGGACAGCCGCCACGCAGACCGCTGGACGAAGGCGTTGTGCTGCACGGATCCGAGGTCTCTCTCGCCCGTGACGCGGTTCCCAGCCGCGACCCCGCACTGTTGTTGCGCGTGGCCACGGCTGCCGCTCGCAGCAAGCACCCGATCGCGTCCGGCACGCTGACCCGGCTCGCGGACTCGGCGCCGGAGCTGCGCCAGCCGTGGCCGCGTGAGGCCCGTGAGGAGCTGCTGGCGTTGCTGGGCAGCGGAAGCGGGCTCGTGGACGTCGTGGAAGCGTTGGACCGCACGGGGTTGTGGGGCCGGCTGTTCCCCGAGTGGGGCGCGGTCCGGGACCTTCCGCCGCGCGACGCCGCGCACATGTGGACGGTCGACCGGCATCTCGTGCAGACGGTCGCGCACGCCGCCCGGCTGGCGACCACGGTGGCGCGGCCCGACCTGTTGCTGCTGGGCGCGTTGATCCACGACATCGGCAAGGGCCGGCAGCAGGACCACTCCGAGGTGGGTGCCGCGCTGGCGACCCAGATCGGTGAGCGGATCGGGTTGTGGCCGCAGGACGTCGAGACGTTGTCCGCGATGGTCCGGCACCACCTCCTGCTGCCGCACACCGCGACCCGGCGTGACGTCGAGGACGAGGCGACCGTGCACCGGGTGGTGGAGACGCTCGGTGGCGACGCGGTGCTGCTGGAACTGCTGCACGCCTTGGCGGAGTCGGACTCCCTCGCGACCGGACCGGGTGTGTGGACGGACTGGAAGGCCGCGCTGATGGCCGACCTGGTTGCACGCTGCCGCACGGCGATGGCCGGGGAGGCGTTGCCCAAACCGGAACCGCTCGACCCCGCGCACGTGACGATGGCGGAACGTGTCGCGGCGTCGGGGAAGCCGGAAGTGCTGCTGGAGAAGCAGGATCACGCGGCGATCGTGACGGTGCTCGCGCCGGACCGTCCTGGCATGCTGTCCAAGGCGGCCGGCGTGCTCGCGCTGAACTCGCTGGAGGTCCACGCGGCGACGTTGCGCTCGCACGGCGGCGCGACGGTGGACACGTTCACCGTGTCACCGCGCTTCGGCTCGTTGCCGGACGCGAAGCTGCTGCGCGAACAGCTGTCCAGGGCGATCGAGGGCTCGTTGCCGCTGGCGGACAAGCTCGCCGCGAAGGAACGCGACTACGGCGGCCCGCCGCTCGACCCGCCGCCCGCGAAGGTGCTGTGGTTCGACGACGAGGCGACCGGTGCGGTGGTGCTCGAACTGCGTGCGGCCGACCGGATCGGGCTGCTGCACAAGGTGGCCGGTGCGCTGGAGCAGTGCGGTGTCGACGTGCAGTGGGCGCGCGTGTCCACGTTGGGCGCGACCGTCGTCGACTCGTTCAGCATCGCGGGCGCGGAACTGGACCGGCGGCGAATCGAACGGGCCGTGCTCGAGGCGGCCAGGTAGCAGTTGAGTAGCTCTACGCACAACCTCTCCGGGTGCTCACGCTCCTGAGCGGTTCCGGCACGCGGCAGTCTTGTGGTGTCCGGAAAGCGTCCTCGAGGGGTGGAACACTTTCTGGACGGTGGACCCGGCCGGGGCAGGCCGGCGGTGATCGTTCGCGGAGCTGGGGGAGGCACCGTGCAATGACACCGCCGGACTCTCCGGCCGGTGTTTCCCTTCCCCCATGCGGTCCCCTGGCACTGACAACGAGACAGCTTCCTGGACAACGGCGGCGCGGCCGGGGCAGGGTGGCGGGTAGGGGATTCGCGACGCTGGGGGTTGCATCGTGAAGAACAAACTGTCATTGGTCTCGGTCGTGGCCGTCGCCGCGACGTTCCTGACCACTCCTTCCGCTCAAGCCGCCGTGGCGGTCGAGGACCTCGGCACGCTGCCGGGTCATCAGCTGAGCATCGCCACCGACATCAACGAGTTCGGCACCGTCACCGGTGTCTCGATGAGCTCGGACGGCCGTTCGGCGAACGCGGTCCGGTGGGACCGCTACTCACCCATCTCGAAACTCGACGATCTCGGCTTCGGTTCGTGGGCGACCGCGGTCAACGGCGCGAGCAACGTCGTCGGCTATGTCGCCGACTCCACGAACCGCGCACGAGCCGCGCGCTGGGACGACCGCGGCCGGCTGACCGTGCTGACCGTGCCCGGCGCGGACTCCTCGGTCGCCTGGGACATCAACGACAACCGCACCGTCGTCGGCGACGCGACGATCAACGGCGTCAGCCACGCGGTCGTCTGGGACCGCGACGGGGTGGCGTTCGTGGTCGGTGAGGGCCGGGCGTCACACGTGACCAGCGATGACACGGTGATCGGGTACTCGGGGACCGCGCCCGCGCGGTGGACCAACGCCGGCCAGGGCAGCCTTTACGTGTACGACAACGCCGGCGCGCAGCTGCACGGCCACAACCAGGCCGCCGACGCGGTGGGCCGGGTCGGCGACGAAGGTGTGCTGTGGCCGGGCCGCAGGCGCGTGTCGCTGGGTGTGGGCGCCTTCCCGCGCGACATCTCCGACAACGGCTTCGCCGTCGGTACCTCGGGCACGCGGGCGGTCCGCTGGACGGTGACCGAGCCGCCCACCGCCGTACCGCTCGCCCCGTCGCCGTCGGTCGCCGCCGCGATCAACAACGCCGGTGTGGTGGCCGGCACCGCCGGTTCGTGGGCGGTGACGTGGGACGCCGCCGGCGTGCAGACGGCGCTGCCCGTGCTCGCCGGTTCGACCAGCAGCGTCGTGACGGGACTGGCCGAGAACGGACAGATCATCGGCCGCGCGGGTTTCGCGGGCGGCGTGTACCGGGCAGTCGTCTGGCGTTGAACTTCTGTGCATTTCCTCAGAATTCGGACCAAACTGAACGAGAGGGAAGGTCAACACGTCTTCTAGGACATGACCGCCGTGTTGAACACGCAGACCACCGCCGTCCGAGTGCAGCCACGCTCACTCGTCGTCCTCGCCGGCATCCCCGGCGCGGGCAAGACGACGCTGCTCACCCGCCTGGACGCGGAGGAGCCGGTCACCGTGCTCGACTCCGACCAAGTGCGCATGTGGCTCGAACCGCGCATGCCCCTGCCGTACAAGTACTGGCGCGTCTTCGTGCACCTCACGCACCGGCTCCGCGTGTTCTGGGCGGCGTTGTTCCGCACGGGCCTGCTGGTGGTGCACGAGCCGTCCACCCGTCCCGGCACCCGTTTCATGCTGGTCCTGGCCGGTCTGCTGTCGGGGCGTTCCCGCCACTTCCTGTGGCTGGACGCCTCGGCGGCCCAGGCCCTGGACGGCCAGATCGCCCGCCGCCGCGTGGTGCGGACCCACGCCTTCGAACGGCACGTCCGCCGCGGGATGGAGATGCGCGCCCGGTTCGAGGCGGGCTGGGTCCCTGCCGGCTTCGGCAGCGTGACGCTGCTCACCCGTGCGGGAACCTCGGGTGGTCTGCGCATCATTGTGTCGTGATCAAGGCGGTTCTCTTCGACTTCGCAGGCACCCTCTTCGGGCGTCCCACCCACCGATGGCTCTCGCCGGCCCACCTCTCCGTCCTGCGCGCGCCCGCCCCCTACGTGGCACGCATGAACGCCGCCGAACGCGCCGTGTGGGAAGCCAGGGACCTCACGGCGCTGGCGAACCGGTCGGCCTACTGGACCCTGTTCCGGCTGGCGGGCCTCTCCATGCCCGACGACGTGTTCCAGCGGCTGCACAACCCGGCGTTCTGGGTGCCCTATCCCGACGCGCCGGCCGCTCTGGCCGCCGCGCGCCCGTTGAAGGTCGGGGTGCTGAGCAACATCTCGTGGGACATCCGGCCGGTGTTCGCGCGGGAGTCGCTGGTGGTGGACGCCTTCGCGCTGTCGTTCGAGATCGGCTTCGCCAAGCCTTCCGCGCGGGCCTTCGAGGCGGCGTGCGTCCGGCTCGACGTGGAGCCTTCCGAGTGCCTGTACGTGGGCGACGATCCCGTGGCGGACGGGGCGGCGGTGGCGGCCGGTCTGCGGTTCGCGCAGATCTCCACGGCTCCCGTGGGACGGCGGCCACCGGTGCTGCTGGAGGCCTTGGCCAGTCACGGCATCGCGGTTAGCTAGTCTGGACGGCGTGTTCTCCACGCTTTCCGACCGGCTGACCACGGTCCTCCAGGGCCTCCGCGGCAAGGGCAGGCTCAGCGACGCCGACATCGACGCCACCGCGCGCGAGATCAGGGTCGCCCTGCTCGAGGCCGACGTTGCGCTGCCAGTTGTGCGCAACTTCATCGGCAAGGTGAAGGAGCGCGCCAAGGGTGCCGAGGTCCACCAGGCGCTGAACCCGGCGCAGCAGGTCGTGAAGATCGTCAACGAGGAGCTGGTCAACGTCCTCGGTGGCGAGACGCGCCGCCTGAACCTCGCGAAGAACCCGCCGTCGGTGATCATGCTGGCGGGTCTGCAGGGTGCTGGTAAGACGACGCTCGCGGGCAAGCTCGCCAAGTGGCTGAAGGGGCAGGGCCACACGCCGCTGCTCGTCGCGGCCGACCTGCAGCGCCCCAACGCCGTCACGCAGCTCCAGGTCGTCGGTGAGCGCGCGGGCGTGCCCGTCTTCGCTCCCGAGCCGGGCAACGGCGTGGGCGACCCGGTCGCGGTGTCGCGCCGCGGCATCGAGGAAGCCAGGGCGAAGCAGCACGACATCGTCCTCGTCGACACGGCCGGCCGGCTGGGTGTCGACGAGGAGATGATGAAGCAGGCCATCGACATCCGGGCCGCGGTCAACCCGGACGAGGTCCTGTTCGTGGTCGACGCCATGGTCGGTCAGGACGCGGTCAACACGGCCACGGCGTTCCGCGACGGCGTCGGTTTCACCGGCGTGGTGCTGACGAAGCTCGACGGTGACGCCCGCGGTGGTGCCGCGCTGTCGGTCCGCGAGGTCACCGGCCAGCCGATCCTGTTCGCGTCCAACGGCGAGAAGCTCGAGGACTTCGATGTCTTCCACCCCGACCGGATGGCCTCGCGCATCCTCGGCATGGGTGACGTCCTCACGCTGATCGAGCAGGCCGAGCAGCACTTCGACCAGCAGCAGGCCGAGAAGGCCGCGCAGAAGCTGCACTCCGGCCAGCTGACGCTCGAGGACTTCCTGGAGCAGATGCTCGCGATCCGCAAGATGGGCCCGATCGCGAACCTGCTCGGCATGCTCCCCGGTGCCGGTCAGATGAAGGACCAGCTCGCGATGCTGGACGAGAAGCACCTCGACCGCATCCAGGCCATCATCCGCGGCATGACCCCGGCGGAGCGCGACGACCCCAAGATCATCAACGCCTCCCGCCGGCTGCGCATCGCCAACGGTTCGGGCGTCAAGGTCAGCGACGTCAACGACCTGGTCAACCGCTTCTTCGAGGCTCGCAAGATGATGTCGGCCATGGCCGGCCGGATGGGCTTCGGCGGTGGTGGCGGCGGCAAGAAGGGCAAGGGCAAGAAGGGGAAGAAGGGCAAGGGCCGCGGCCCGACGCCGCCCAAGATCAAGGGCGGTTTCCCCGGCATGTTCCCCGGTGGCATGCCCGCCGGCATGCCAGGTATGCCCGGCCTGCCTCCCGGTGGCGGTCTGCCCGACCTCGGCGGCAACCTGAACGAGCTTCCGCCCGGCTTCGACCCGTCGAAGTTCAAGTTCGACGGGGACGACAAGAAGAAGTGACCATGCACCTGCGCGGCGTCGTCCTTCCCGACGGCGAACCGCGAGACCTGTGGGTCGTCAACGGGCGGGTCCGCACCCGGCCGGTGCCGGGTGCTCAGACCGTTGTCGACGGCGGGTTCCTGGTGCCCGGCCTGGTCGACGCGCACTGCCACGTCGGCCTGGGCCCGCAGGGTGGCGTGGAGCTGCCGGAAGCGGTGGAACAGGCAGTGACGGACCGCGACGCGGGCACGTTGCTGATCCGCGACTGCGGTTCGCCGATCGACACGACGCCGCTGCAGGAGCGCCTGGACCTGCCGCGGATCATCCGGGCGGGCCGCCACATCGCCCGCCCGAAGCGCTACCTCCCGCACATCGGCGTGGAGATCGAGTCGGACCTGCCCACCGCGGTCGCCGAGCAGGCCGCGTACGGCGACGGCTGGGTGAAGCTCGTCGGCGACTGGATCGACCGCGGCGTGGGCGACCTCGCTCCACTGTGGACGGACGAGGAGCTGGCCCAGGCGATCAAGGTCGCCCACGACGCTGGTGCGAAGGTGACGGCGCACGTGTTCGGCGAGGACGCGTTGCCCGGCCTGATCAACGCGGGCATCGACTGCATCGAGCACGGCACCGGCCTGACCGACGACACGATCTCGCTGATGGCCGCGCGGGGCACCGCGCTGGTGCCGACGCTGATCAACATCGAGACGTTCCCCGGCATCGCGGACAGGGCGGCCAAGTACCCGGCGTACGCGAACCACATGCGCGCCCTGCACGCCCGCGTCTCCACGACCGTGGCGTCGGCGATCGAGGCCGGTGTGCCGGTCTACGCGGGCACCGACGCGGGCGGCGGCATCCAGCACGGCCGCATCGTCGACGAGATCGCCGCACTGCACCGCGTGGGTATGAGCGCCGCCGACGCCATCGGCGCAGCGTCGTGGAACGCACGCGAGTGGCTCGGTTTCCCCTCGCTGACCGAAGGCGCGGCCGCGGACATCGTGGTCTACGACGAGGACCCTCGCGAGAACCTCGACGTCCTGCGGTCGCCGCGCATGATCATGCTCAGGGGCAGGATCCACTAGCTCTCGAACTGGGCCAGCATCCCGGTCTGGTACGAGCCGCCCTTCTGGTGCGTGATCACGGCCATCCGGTTGGCGGCGTTGATCAGCCCGAGCAGGCAGACGAGCGATGCGACCTGCTCGTCGTCGTAGTGCTTGCGCAGGTTCGCCCAGGTCTCGTCGGTCACGCCCTCGTGCGTGAGCCGCGTGCCCTCTTCCGCGAACGCCAGCGCGGCCTGCTCGGCCTCGGTGAACACGGTCGTCTCGCGCCAGCCGGCGACCAGGTGCAGCCGCAGCGGGTCCTCGCCCGCCGCCACGGCCTCCTTGACGTGCATGTCGATGCAGAAGCCGCAGCCGTTCATCTGGCTGGCCCGCAGGTTGACGAGCTCGGCCGTGATCTTCGGCAGCGGTGACTGGTGCAGCGCCATGCCGAGGCCTGCGAACCGCTTGGCGATCTTGGCGCCGGTTTCGGTGGCGAAGAGGTCGAAGCGCGATTCCATGATTTCCTCCCTCGTGGGCCTTGCCTGACGACCACGAGATGCCGCTCGCTCTTCGGCTGTGACACGGCGGATTTGTGACTCACGCCACTGTCACAAACCCTCGTCGGCCGGTGTCTTGTGGAGAGACCCGTGTCAGGAGGAGACCAATGCCGGACGTCGCGACCGACACGTTCGTGAGCCACCGCAACCTGCTCTTCACGATCGCCTACGAGATGCTCGGCTCCGCCGCCGACGCCGAGGACGTGCTGCAGGAGACGTGGCTCAAGTGGGCCGGCGTCGAGCACGACATCGTCGAGAACCATCGCGCCTACCTGGTCCGCATCGTCACCCGCCAGGCGTTGTCGAGGTTGCGGACCCTGGGCCGTCGCAAGGAGTCCTACGTGGGTTCCTGGCTCCCCGAACCGCTGCTCACCGCGCCGGACGTCGCCGACGACGTGGAACTGGCCGACAGCGTCTCGATGGCGATGATGCTGGTCCTCGAAACGCTCACCCCGACCGAACGCGCCGTCTTCGTCCTGCGCGAGGTCTTCGACCTGGACTACGAGGAGATCGCCTCGGCCGTCGACAAGAACCCCGCCGCCGTCCGCCAGATCGCGCACCGGGCCCGCTCCCACGTGGCCGCCCGCCGCCCGCGCGAGGTGGTGACCCAGGCGGAGACCCGCAAGGTGCTGGCCGCCTTCCAGCGCGCCACCGAAACCGGTGATCTGCAGGCGCTTCTGAACCTGCTGGCGCCGGACGTCGTATTCCTCGGTGACGGTGGCGGTGTGAAGCAGGCGGTCGCACGTCCCGTCGTGGGTGCTTCGAAGGTGGCGCGCATGCTGCTCGGTGGCCTGATGAAGGTGACCGACTGGGAGATGGAGGCGGCCCAGGTCAACGGCTACCCGGCGTTGATCTTCAAGTTCGAGGGCGAGTTGGACACCGTGGTTGCTCTGCGCATCGACAACGGCCTGATCAGCGGGTTGTACGCGGTGCGCAACCCGGCGAAACTCTCGCACATGGCGCAGGAGACGACTCTGCGCCGTTGAGGTTTAGTACCAGCCGTTGTGCGCCGATTCGTTCACCAGGAGAGAGGACATCCGGCGGGGACCCGATCTGACCATCTTTTGGCCAGATGCTTGGCCCGGTTTCCGTCGGTGCCGCACAGTAACCTCGGATTCGGGGGCGGCAGCATTCCCCCAAGGGGGCTCGCGGTCCCCACTCCAAGCGTATCGCGAGGCACCGACAGTGCATCGGTGCTTCACAAGCCGTCGAGCGCGAGGTGAGCCGATCATGAGGGTGTCCCAGGCCGCTGCACAGCCGCGGGTAGTCGCGGCGTGACTAGATTGCAGAGCGTGAGTGAGCCGGAGTCCCTGAAGCCGAAGCGAGGCTTCATCGAGAGCGTGCGGGACATCAGTCGCAACCCGGAGCCCGAGCGGGTCGGCCAGCGCTGGGGCTTCGGCGCGTTCCTGCTGGTGGAAGCCGTCTTCATCCTCAGCGCCGTGTTCATCACCGCGGTGGGGAACAGCTTCGGCGCGACGCTGGAGAGTTCGACCGCGCTGGTGCTGATCGGCTCGCTGGTGCCGATCATGCTCGCGGCCACGCTCGCCGTCGTGATCACCTACGTACGTGGCAACGGGCCCGTCGTGGACCTGAGACTCAAGACCACCAAGGCGGACGTCGTCACCGGTCTCAAGATCGGTGTCGTGGGCCTGGTCTTCACCTACGCCGCCGCAACCGTGTGGGCGAAGATCGTCGGCAAGGAGAACGCCACGAGCTCCGTCGGCGAGCTCTTCAGCCAGGCGAACCTGCCGCTCGCCGCCGCGATTACGATGTTCGTGTACATGAGCTTCATCGGGCCGATCTGCGAGGAGATCATCTTCCGCGGGCTGCTCTGGGGCGCCGTGGAGCGGCAGGGCTGGAGCCGGTGGGCCGCTTTCGTGCTGACCACAGTGATCTTCGCGGTCAGTCACCTCGAACCGCAGCGCACGTGGCTGCTCCTCGTGATCGCCATCCCCATCGGCGTGGCCCGCCTGATCACCCGCAGCCTCGGGGCGAGCATGGTGGCGCACGTGATGAACAACTTCCTCCCCGGACTGTCTCTCCTCCTCCTGTCGGCCGGTGTCATCTGATGGATCTGAACAGCGACCTCGGCGAGGGCTTCGGCATCTGGAAGCTCGGAGACGACGACGCGCTCCTGGGCATCATCACCAGCGCGAACGTCGCGTGCGGCTTCCACGCCGGCGATCCCTCGACGATGCGCAAGGTGTGCGAGGAGGCCGCGAAGAACGGCGTCAAGATCGGCGCGCAGGTCTCCTACCGCGACCTCGCGGGCTTCGGCAGGCGGTTCATCGACGCCGACCCCGTCGAGCTGGCCGACGAGGTCCTGTACCAAATCGGCGCGCTCGACGCGTGCGCACGAGCAGCAGGCACCGAGGTCGTGTACGTGAAGCCGCACGGCGCCCTCTACAACGCCACGGTGCACCACGAGAAGCAGGCGGAAGCCGTGGTCAACGGCGCCAAGGCGTTCAAGGACCTCCCGATCCTCGGCCTGCCCGGCTCCCAGCTGCTGAAGAAGGCCGTGGCAGCGGGCCTGAGGCCCGTTCAGGAGGCGTTCGCCGACCGCGGCTACACCCCGCAGGGCACGCTGGTGCCGCGCAGCGAACCGAACGCCCTGCTCACGAACACCGCGCAGATCGTCGAGCGCGCCACCAGGCTGCGGGACGGCGAGATCGTCGCGGTCGACGGCACGATCATCAAAACCCAGGCGGAGTCGCTGTGCGTGCACGGCGACACGCCTGGCGCGGTCGAGCACGCGCGAGCCGTGAGAGACGCGCTGGGGGCCGTCAGGTCGTTCGTGTAGAGACCCGATTCGGATCCACCAGCCCCCATCTGGCACAATTGCCGTCTGTTCCGCCGCGGTCGGCCCCTCTGCCCGGGCCGCGGCCGTGTGCATCACCAACACAGAGTTCAAGGAGTACCAGGCCAGTGGCCGTCAAGATCAAGCTTCAGCGTCTCGGCAAGATCCGCCAGCCGTACTACCGCATCGTGGTCGCCGACGCGCGCACCCGTCGCGACGGCAAGGCCATCGAGACGATCGGCAAGTACCACCCGAAGGAAGAGCCGTCGTTCATCGCGGTCGACTCGGAGCGCGCGCAGTACTGGCTGGGTGTCGGCGCGCAGCCGACCGAGTCGGTCCAGCGTCTTCTCGAGATCACCGGTGACTGGCAGAAGTTCAAGGGCCTGCCGGGCGCCGAGGGCACCCTGAAGGTCAAGGAGCCGAAGCCGGCGAAGGCCGACCTGTTCGCCGCCGCTCTGGCCGCCGCGAACGAGGAGCCGATGACCGAGGCCACCACGCCGAAGGCGAAGAAGGCCAAGAAGGCCGAAGAGGCCCCCAAGGCTGACGCCGAGGCGCCCAAGGACGAGGCGTGAGTTTGTTGGCTGACGCCCTCGAACACCTCGTTCGCGGCATCGTCGACCACCCGGACGACGTCCGGGTGAATCTCGTCACGACCCGCCGCGGCCGCACCCTCGAGGTCCACGTCCACCCGGACGACCTCGGCAAGGTGATCGGCCGCGGTGGTCGCACCGCGACGGCTCTGCGCACCGTGATGGCCGGCATCGGCGGTCGTGGTGTGCGGGTCGACGTCGTCGACACCGATCGCTGAGAACGAGTTTTCAGGGCAAATGGACGTTGTTGTCGGCCGTGTGGCCAAGGCGCACGGGATCACCGGCGAGCTCGCCGTTGACGTGCGCACTGACTCTCCCGAGATGCGTTTCGCGATCGGGGCGACGATGCAGGCCAGGCTGCGTGACGGCACGTCTCGAAGCCTCACCGTGTCAGCCGCCCGGCCTCATGCCGGGCGGCTGCTCGTGCGTTTCGAGGAAGTCGTCACGCGCGATGTCGCCGAGGCGTTGCGCGGCACGTTGCTGCTGGGCAGCACCGACGACCTGCCGCCGACCGACGATCCCGACGAGTTCTACGACCACGAGCTCGAAGGGCTCACGGCCGAACTGGTCGACGGTACGAAGATCGGCACGGTCAAGGAGATCGTCCACGGTCCCGGTGGCGAGCTGCTCGTGATCATCCGTGATCGCGGGGAGGCGCTGGTGCCGTTCGTGCGCGAGATCGTGCCCACCGTGGACGTGCGCGGCGGCCGTGTCGTGATCGACCCGCCAGAGGGTCTGCTCGATGCGGATTGACGTCGTCACGATCTTCCCGGAGTACCTCACGCCGCTGCGTGCCGCGTTGCTCGGGAAGGCGATCGACAAGGGCCTGATCAGCGTCGGTGTGCACGACCTGCGCGACTGGACGCACGACGTGCACAAGGCCGTCGACGACAGCCCGTACGGCGGTGGGCCCGGCATGGTCATGAAGGCCGACATCTGGGGTCCCGCGCTCGATGACGTGTGCACCGAGCAGACGCGCCTCATCGTGCCGACGCCGGCTGGCCGTCCGTTCACGCAGGCGGTGGCGCACGAGTACGCGTCCGAGTCGCACCTCGTGTTCGCGTGTGGCCGTTACGAGGGCATTGACCAGCGCGTTGTCGATGACGCGTCACGGCGCATGCGCGTCGACGAGGTGTCGATCGGCGACTACGTGCTGGTCGGTGGCGAGGTGGCCGTGCTCGCGATCGTGGAAGCGGTCGCGCGGCTGCTGCCCGGCGTGCTCGGCAACCCGAAGTCGCACGCAGAGGACTCGTTCCAGGACGGGCTGCTCGAAGGCCCGAGCTACACGCGGCCGGAGGTGTGGCGGGATCTCGCCGTGCCGGACGTGCTGCGGTCCGGCAACCACAAGCTGATCAACCGCTGGCGGCGTGACCAATCACTCGTGCGGACCTTCCAGAGGCGCCCTGACCTGCTGGAATCGCTGCCAGAGGACGCGTTCGACAAGCATGACCGTGCACTGCTCGCGCGCCTGCGCGAGGGGGAGCAGTAGGCCCGATTTCTCGTGCACGGACCTGCGTGGCAAAATAGAACAGTTGCCGCAGCCGGTGGTCGTACCGGCGCGCGCTCCAAGCCGACCCCCAACATGTCGTGCACTGTCATGGAACATGCTCTGGGGAGTTCACAGACACACGTGAGGACCACCGATGAACATCCTGGACGCAATTGACGCCCAGTCGCTGCGCTCCGACATCCCGAGCTTCCGCGCGGGTGACACGCTGAAGGTTCACGTCCGCGTCATCGAGGGCTCGCGCGAGCGCGTCCAGGTGTTCCAGGGCGTCGTGATCCGTCGCCAGGGTGGCGGCATCCGTGAGACCTTCACCGTCCGCAAGGTCTCGTTCGGCGTTGGCGTCGAGCGCACCTTCCCGGTGCACTCGCCGAACATCTCCGAGATCGAGGTCGTGACCCGCGGTGATGTGCGTCGCGCCAAGCTGTACTACCTGCGCGACCTGCGCGGCAAGGCTGCGAAGATCAAGGAGAAGCGCGAGGCCAAGCCGGTCTCCTGATCGGTGGCTTCGAGCCCAGAAGACTTCGAGGACGCCTCCGCACCGGACGAACCGGAGCGGGGGCGTACTCCTGTCTGGAGAGAAATCCTCTACGTCGTCGTGACGGCCGTCGTGCTGACGGTGCTGATCCAGGCGTTCGTGGCGCGGGTCTACGTGATCCCCTCGGCGTCGATGGAGCGCACGCTGCACGGCTGCACCGGCTGCGAGAACGACCGCGTGCTGGTCGACAAGGTCGCCTACCGCTTCGGCGACGTCGAGGCGGGTGAGGTGGTCGTGTTCCGCGGCCCCGAGGCGTGGACCACGAACGACTTCCGCGTTGCGCCGTCGACGAACCCCGTCGCGCGCGCTGTGCAGAACATCGGTTCGTTGCTGGGCATCGCGCCCGCGAACGAGCGCGACTTCGTGAAGCGCGTCATCGCGTTGCCTGGTCAGACGGTGATGTGCTGCGACGAACAGCATCGTGTTGTCGTGGACGGCAAACCGCTCGATGAGCCGTACATCTACTGGCAGCCCGGTACTTCGTCGGCGAACCACGAGCCGTTCGCTCCCGTGCGCGTGCCAGAGGGCCGGTTGTTCGTCATGGGGGACAACCGGATGAACTCCACGGACTCGCGCAAACAGGGCGGCGGCGGCGTAGCGGGCACGATCCCGATCGAGAACGTCATCGGGAAGGCGCGGTACATCGTTTTCCCGAAGGATCGTTGGAGTGTTGTGTCGGATCACAACCCGCAGCCCCTAGGCTGATCTCGTGGTTGACGTCGATCCAGAGCAGACCCCGTCCAGCGACGAGCCGACTTCGGACGCTTCGGATGAAACATCGAAGAAGAAGAAAAAGGGCAACTTCTGGAAGGAACTGCCTGTCCTCATCCTGGTCGCGTTCGGCCTCGCGATCGGCATCCAGATCTTCCTCGGCCGCGTCTACATGATCCCGTCGGAGTCGATGGAGACGACGCTGCACGGGTGCACCGACTGCTACGGCGACCGTGTGCTGGTGGACAAGGTCACCTACCGCTTCACCGAACCGTCGCCCGGCGACGTGATCGTGTTCCGGGGGCCGCCGTCGTGGCAGAACGACTTCATCACCGACGAGCCGGCCAACCCGATCTCGCAGGGGCTGTCGTGGCTCGGGTCGCTGATCGGGCTGCCGTCGGCGAACGAGGAGGACTTCGTCAAACGCGTGATCGCCGTCGGCGGGCAGACCGTGAAGTGCTGCGACGAGCAGAACCGCGTGACGGTCGACGGCAAGCCGCTGGACGAGCCGTACAAGCACTTCGACGAGGGCACGCCGGCCGAGCAGGAGTCGTTCGAGGAGCTCAAGATCCCGGACGGCATGCTGTTCGTGCTCGGTGACAACCGCAACCACTCGTGCGACTCGCGGTGCCAGGGCCAGGGCGGGATCAACGGGCTCGTGCCGGTGGACAACGTGATCGGCAAGGCGCGCGTGATCGTGCTGCCTCCGTCGAGGTGGGGCGGGGTGTCGGACCACAACCCCCAGGTCGTTTCGATGGGTGCGCCGGGATGGCAGCAGAGCGTCCCGATGGGCGTGGGTATCGTCGCGGCGTGGCCGCTTCTGCTGCTCGGACGTCGAGTGCGAGACCGATTCCGCCGATGACCATGCTGTTACCGCCTCGCGCGGTGGTGCGGGGCTCGTCGGGGAACTGGGCGCTGCAGAGCACGCTGGAGCGCCGGGGGCTGGGGCCTGTCGCCGGTGTCGACGAGGCAGGACGCGGGCCCTGCGCGGGGCCGTTGGTGATCGCGGCGTGCGTGCTGCGCCCTGGTGACGCGGCGCGGTTCGAGGGCTTGAACGACTCGAAGCTGATGACCGCGCTGGCGCGCGAACGGATGTACGACCTCGTGCTGAAGCGTGCCGTGGATCACTCCGTGGTCGTCGTGTCGCCCGCAGAGATCGACTGGCTGGGCATTCACGTCATGAACATCGAGGGCATGCGGCGAGCGGTCGCGCAGATGTCGACACATCCTGGGTACGTGCTGACCGACGGCTTCAAGGTGCCGGGGATGCCCGCTCCGAGCGTCGCCGTGCTGAAGGGCGACCAGGCGGCGGCGTGCGTGGCGGCGGCATCCGTGCTGGCCAAGGTCACGCGAGACCGGATCATGGCCGATCTGCACTCGCGTTACCCGGAGTACGGGTTCAACGTGCACAAGGGCTACTGCACGCCGGAGCACACCGCGGCGTTGATGGAGCACGGCCCGTGTGCTGAGCATCGCTGGTCGTATGTAAATGTGGCAGCGGCGGCCGCGAAGCACGGTCTCGCCGCGCCGCACAAGGTGGCGCGCGGCACGACTGCCGCGGCCGTGGTCCAGAATGATGCAGCCCCGGTTGACGCCGGGGAGCTCGCGACGAGGGAGGGCGCGGAGCAGATGACCCGCGCGGAGGCGTAATGAGTGCAGAGGATCTCGAGAAGTACGAGACCGAGATGGAGTTGTCGCTGTACAAGGAGTACCGCGACATCGTCAGCCAGTTCTCGTTCGTCGTGGAGACCGAACGGCGTTTTTACCTGGCCAACTCGGTGGATGTGCAGGTGCGCAACGCCGATGGCGAGGTGTACTTCGAGGTGCGCATGTCGGACGCGTGGGTGTGGGACATGTACCGCCCCGCGCGGTTCGTGAAGAACGTCCGTGTCATCACGTTCAAGGACGTGAACGTGGAGGAGCTGGACAAACCGGACCTTCGCCTGCCGGAAAGCGGGCCGTTCCCCACATAGCACACCCCACCGACATTCCCGCCGTTTCAACATCGACAACGGCCGACCTGTCCACAGCCGCCGAGTTGTCCACAGATTCCCGTCAGCCCGGCCACCCACCCCGCCCCACCCTGCAAGGTCGTACCCAACGACCCGCAGGGAGGCGAGGGCAGTGGTGGTACGGGCACTGGTCGAGACCAGGCAGCAGGAGCTGGGCCGTCAGGGTGAGGACCTGGCGTGCAGGTACCTGGAGGGGCAGGGCCTGGTGGTCCTGTCCCGCAACTGGACGTGCCGCGACGGCGAGCTCGACGTCGTGGCCGTGGAGGGCGGCCGCCTGGTCGTCTGCGAGGTCAAAACCCGGTCCGGCCCCGCCTGGGGCCGCCCGGACGAGGCCGTGGACCAGCGCAAGCTCTCCCGCCTGCGCAGAACGGCCCTGCGCTGGCTCGCCGCGCACGGCGTCGGCTGGTGTCAGGTCCGCGTTGACCTGATCTCGGTCACCTGGCCACCAGGCGGAGAACCGCGTCTGCAACACCTGCGGGGAGCCTGACGTGGGCCTGGCGCAGGCGTGGTCCGTCGCGCTCTACGGCGTCGACGGCCTGGCGGTCGAGATCGAGGCCGACGTGGGCGTGGGCCAGCCCCGCATCCACCTCCTGGGCCTGCCCGATGCCTCCTTGCACGAGTCCAAGGAGCGCGTGAAGGCCGCCGTCCGCAACAGCGACGAGGAATGGCCCAAGCAACGCATAGTCCTGGGCCTCTCCCCGGCCAACCTGCCCAAGGGCGGCAGCAGCTACGACCTGGCCATAGCCTGTGCCACCCTGGCCGCCGGCGGCTCGGTGCCGGCCGAGCGCCTGGCCACCACGGTGCTCCTGGGCGAACTGGCCCTGGACGGCCGGGTCCGCCCGGTCCGCGGCGTCCTTCCCGCCCTGCTGGCGGCCCGCAGAGCAGGCCTTCGCACCGCCATCGTGCCGGTGGACGCACTGCCAGAAGCGGCGCTGGTCGACGGCATTGAGGTCCACGGCGCGCTGACGCTCTCCGAAGTCCTCTCCTGGCTGCGCTCCGAAGACGTGACCCTGCAACCACCTCCGGAGTCAGCGCCGCCACGCACGCCGGAGTTCCCGGACCTGGCCGACGTCGTGGGCCAGCCAGAAGCCCGCTGGGCCTTGGAGGTGGCCGCCGCGGGCGCCCACCACCTGCTCCTGACGGGGCCGCCGGGCACGGGCAAGACGATGCTGGCCGAACGCCTGCCAGGCCTGCTCCCACCGCTGACCCGCGAAGACGCCCTGGCGGTGACAGCGGTCCACTCGGTGGCCGGCACGTTGTCCTCCGACTGCCCGCTGGTCGCCAGCCCGCCGTTCGTGGACGTCCACCACACGACGTCGATCGCCGCCCTGATCGGCGGAGGCAGCGGCATGGCCAAACCAGGCGCCGCGTCCCGAGCCCACAAGGGTGTTCTCTTCCTGGACGAGGCCTGCGAGTTCGGCCAGAAGACGATCGACACCCTCCGCACGGCCCTGGAATCCGGCGAAGTCCGCATCCCCCGCCGCGACGGCATAGCCCGCTACCCGGCCCGCTTCCAGCTGATCCTCGCCACCAACCCCTGCCCGTGCGCGCCGCCGAAGGAAATCGACTGCATCTGCACCGCCACAGTCCGCCGCCGCTACCAGGCCCGCCTCTCCGGCCCCTTGCTGGACCGCGTGGACCTCCGCGTCCGAATGAGAGCCACCACCGCCATGACCACCGCCGACGCTGCCCCACCCGAACCCACAGCCACGGTCCGCGAGCGAGTCCTGAAAGCCAGAGCGAGAGCCGCCACCCGCTGGTCCTCCCACGGCCACACCTGGCCGGCCAACGCACTGGTCCCAGGCCCAGCCCTGCGCCGGGAGTTCGCCCTCCCCCGCCAAACCACAACCCTCCTCGACCGAGCCCTGGCCACCGGCGCCCTGACCGGCCGAGGCGCCGACCGCTGCCTGCGCGTCGCCTGGACCCTGGCCGACCTGGCCGAGTCCGACCGCCCCACCGCCGACCACGTAGCAGCAGCCCTCCAATTCCGAGAACGCCGAGCAACCTGACCCCCGCCCGCCGGCCCCCACCCGCCGGCCCTCAATCCGCCGGTCGCGGAGGCCCCAAGCCCCGACTCCGCGACCGGCCCACCCAAGCGGCCGCACCTGCCCACCCCAGCAGGCGCCCCGCCCACCCACTAAGTCCAGCCATCGACCGGCACCTGGCCTAAACAATCCCCAAAGCCGCCAGGCGCGCAGCCACTCCCACCGCTCCGCGCCTGGCACCCAGCCACCGGACGCACCGCCTCGAGCCTCGGCTCGCGTCCGGTCCCCGAGCGGGTCGCCCGCCCCACCCCCAGCGGGCGGCCCGCTCCACCACCCCGAGCCACCGGGCGTGGAGTGCTACTCCGCTCCGCGCCTGGCACCTGACCCCGGATGCGCTGCTTCGAGCCTTGGCTCGCGTCCGGTTCCGGAGTGGGTCGCTCGCCTCATCCCCGGTGGGCGGCCTGCTCCACCACCTCGAATTACTGGGCGTGGAGTGCTACTCCGCTCCGCGCCTGGCACCTGACCACCGGATGCGCTGCTTCGAGCCTTGGCTCGCGTCCGGTTCCGGAGCGGGTCGCCCGCCTCATCCCCGGTGGGCGGCCTGCTCCACCACTCTCGAGCCAGCAGGTGTGGAGCGCTCTACTTCCATTCCGGGCCTGGCACAGCTACCGGGCGCGCTGCCTTGAGCCTTGGCTCGCGTCCGGTCCCGGAGTGGGTCGTCCGCCCCATCCCCAGCGAGCGGCCTGCTCCACCACCTCCGAGATACGGGCATGGAGCGCTACTCCGCTCTGCGCGTGGCACTTGGCTACCGGACGCGCTGCCTCAAGCCTCGGCTCGCGTCCGGTCCCGAGTGGGTCGCCCCCTCTACCCCCAGTGGGCGGCCCACTCGTCCCGAAGCCGTCAGGCGCGGAGCCACTCCCACCGCTCCGTGCCTGGCACCTGGTCACCGGACGCGCTGCCTCAAGCCTCGGCTCGCGTCCGGTCCCGAGTGGGTCGCCCGCTCTACCCCCAGTGGGCGGCCCACTCGTCCCGAAGCCGTCAGGCGCGGAGCCACTCCCACCGCTCCGCGCCTGGCACCCGGCCACCGGATGCACCTCCTCGAGCCTCGGCTCGCGTCCGGTCCAACACCCCTCATCCGAACAGGAGCCCCGACCATGACCCCATTCCTCGCACCAGCCACCTCCACCGCAGCAATGGCCGTGCCCACACTTCTCCAGCTGCCGTGCACAGTCCGAAGGCGAATTTTCGGCGCCAGCCCGCCGAGCCCGTGGCATCCCGAACCCTGGCACCGGTGGCTGCCCTGGTGGTGGTTCCGGTGACCGCGCGACCGACCGACGCCGTCCGCCTCGCGAGGGCCTACCTGTCCCGCGTCGCAGAGCCCTTCCCCGCCGCGCTGGCAGCGCTCGTTGCCGAGGTTGGGCCGATCACCGCGGCCGAGCTGGTGCGCGACGGTGACGTGTCGCCGTCGGTCGCCAGCCAGACTTCGGCTCGGCGGGCCGAGGAGCGGGTCCACGAAGACCTTGAGCTCATCGGCAAGCGCGGTGGGCGGCTGGTGGTTCCCGAGGACGACGAGTGGCCGCGGTGGCCGTTCGTGGCGCTCGGTGGCGCGGCGGCGCAGCGGTGCGGGGGTGAGCCGCTGGCGTTGTGGGTGCGCGGGCCGCACGACCTTGCCGACGTCACGGACAAGGCTGTGGCGATCGTGGGCTCGCGGGCTGCCAGCGGGTACGGCGAGCACGTGGCCGGCGAGTTCGCCTACGGGCTGGCTGAGGCGGGCGTGACCGTCGTATCCGGTGCGGCGTATGGGATTGACGGTGCCGCACATCGCGGAGCTTTGGGCGCCGGCGGGCTGACCGTCGCGGTGCTGGCGTGCGGGGTGGACTTCGCTTATCCCGCTGGGCACCAAGGCTTGCTCGGCAGGATCGCTCGTGAAGGGCTGATCGTCAGCGAGTACCCGCCCGGTATGACGCCTGCGCGGCATCGGTTTCTCACGCGCAACCGGCTCATCGCCGCGTTGGGCGGCGGCACCGTTGTGGTGGAGGCCGGGCGGCGCAGCGGGGCCAAGAACACGGCGGCGATCACGTTGGCGTTGGGGCGGCCGTTGATGGTGGTGCCTGGGCCCGTCACGTCGGCCAGTTCGTCGGGATGCCACGACCTGTTGCGCGACGGGCAGGCGGTTTCGGTCAGTTCGGTGGCCGAGATCGTGGAGTCGGTGGGGCGGTTCGGCGACGACCTCGCCACCGAGCCCGCCGAGAAGGAAAGCGAACTCGGGGCGCCGCAAGGTGAGGCCATGCGGGTGTACGAGGCCTTGGGGAAGCGGTGCGGGGTCAGCGACGAGGTCGTGTCGGTCGAGTCCGGGGTGCCGTTGGAGCGGGTGCGGGCGTTGTTGCCCGAGCTGGAGCTCGCGCGGCTCGCCTCACAGGTCGACGGTGGCTGGCAGAAGCTGGAGGTCCGGTGATCAGTTGCCCTGGATGGCGTCCGCGACCTTCCTGGCCTGGTCGAGGCTCGTGAACGGGCCTGGCAACTGGGCCGTGCCGCCCGTCAGCGGCTGGCGGATCTCGGGGGCGGAGAGCAGTTCGCCGTCGACGAGGAACGCGAGGCGCTTGCCGACGTTCGTCCGCGTCAGGTCTGTCCAGCGTTGCCTGCCCTCGGCGGTGAACTCCAGGCGGATGGCGTAGCCCGTCGTGGTTTGCTCGGCCGCGGCGTCGGCGATGTCCACTGTGGACATCGCTGCCGGCCCCAGAGTCAGCCTTTCGCTCCCGTCAGCGGAGCACCTCACCAGCGGAAGCGTGTTGTCCGTCAATGGTTTTGTGCAGTCGCTCGCGTCCGCGGTCGCTGTTTCCAGCACCGGCCGGAACTCAGCTCGTGCCCGGTTGAGCGGTGCGGTGGAGCGTGTCGTCCACAACGCCGCCAGCACGACCAGCACTGCTGCCGAAGCGAACGCTGCCGGCCGGAGCGTTCGGGTGCGGAGGTGATGCGGGACGACGAGTGTCGCCGCGATGACGAGGAGGGTGAGGATCGACCAGAACGTGAAGCCGAAGTCCGCGGCCACTTTGAGGGCGATGTCGGACTGGGGTGTGGACGACTGGCAGATCGGAGTTGATTTGGCTTCCTCCAGCGGGCAGGCGAGGTGGACGCCGCGCAGCCGGGCCGACCACGTCCACAGGACGGCGAACAACCAGCCGCCGGCCAGGCAGGCCGACGGGACCGCGAACCTGAGGAAGACCGGCATCCGGGAGGCGCTCGGGTCGGACTTGCGCCATGACGTGCTCAGTGCGTCGAGCCACCAGCACAGGCCGGAGGTTCCCAGCGCGAACACCAGAAGCACGGACGGCGCGATCGGAATGCCGATCGGAGCCTGGTCGAAGATCCGGGTGTAGAGCGGGAGGTGGCTGCCGATCACCAGGCCGGCGAGCAGTGCCGCTGCCGTCAGGAGCGGGCGCAAGCGGTTGCGGTCTTCTTGCCAGGAAGCGCGCCACAGGTAGAAGGCGGCGAACAGGGTCAGCGGGATGCCGATCACCACGCCGGTGATGATCGGGGTCGCTCTGTCGTCGGTGCTGCCGCTGAGAAGGAGATCCTGCAACGTTACGAAGGCGGCGCCTGCTGCTGCGCCGCCCAGGAGGACCTGGCCGATCGGTGAGGCCAGCAGGCGCATCGGGTTCGTCAGGGCCTGAGATCGTTCGTCGGCACCGGGGTGGCGGCGCAGCCAGGTGCGGACGACCGAGCGCGTCTGCTCGGTCTGGTGTGCCTGGACGGCCGCCAGGAGGCCTTCCACGCCGAACTCCGCCGCGTGCTGGTCGGCGGCGTGCTCGCGGGCGCGCAGGAAGGCGCGGGCGATCAGCTCGGTCAGCAGGGTCAGCGCTGCCAGGCGCAGCGTGCTCACGAGGAAGGAGGTGATGTCGCCGCGGTCGAGCAGGACGTCCAGCCACAGCACCAGCAGGGCGAAGAAAGCCGTGGAGAGGTTGGCCATCCGCAGCACGGTGGCCAGTTGGTACCACCAGAGGTCGCCTGCGTGCACGTGGGCGAGCTCGTGCCGCACCACGGCGTCGAACACGGCTTTGCGTTGGCCGGGCATCGCGTGCAGCGCCAGGAGTTCCGGGCCGAGCACGATGATCGGCTTGCGCGGCGGGCCCGTCACGTAGGCGCGGCCGCCCAGGCGCTTGCCGAGGCGGACGTCCACGCGGCGAGGCGGGTTGACCTCCAGCACGAGGTCTGCGACGGCCTTGTCGGCCTCGCGGAGGCCGGTCTCGCTGAGCCGTGTGGAGCGGCGGATGCGGATCGCCGCGTAGATGCCGTAGACGGCGAGGCCCGGCGTCAGGAGCATCTGCAGTTTCTGCAGGAAGGTGCCTGCGCCGCCGCGTTCGAGGCCGGACAGCCAGTTCGCGACGAAGAGGACGTTCAGCAGCACCGTCACTGCGAGGAGGAGAAGCAGAAGGATCATTTCGGACGGTAAGGCCCTGGGGCTGACCTGCGGCTTCGGTTCCGTCATCTGGTGGCTTCACCCGGCTCGCGGCCTGTGTCCTGGTCGTTTTCGCGCAGCACGAGGGCGGCGACGACGGCGTCGGCCAGGGCTTCGGCCTTCTGCTGCTTCATGCCGAGCGAGAGGGCGCGCTGCAGGGCGATCTGGCGCACCTCGGCCAGCTGGGCGGCGGTGAGCGGGGTGGACGGCAGTTCCAGCGGCTGTTCGGGCTTGCCGCGGACCTTGCGCCACGCCTTGCGCACGGCGTTGGCGGTGCCGTCGCGCACTGCCCGGCCGACGCTGTCGGAGACCGCGGTGATCACGCTGCCGGAGACGAGCGCGATCACGGGCGTCGCCATGGCCACGATGTCGCCCAGGCCGAAGCCCAGCGGGTCGTCGTGGGCCTGTCGCAGCCTGCGTTCGGCCTGCCTGGGGTTCTCCAGGTACGGGGCAGCGACCAGGTCGAACGAGGGCAGCTCCTCGGGAGCGATCTTGCGCACTACTCGACGGGCTAGTTCATCGGCTGTCCGGACGGTGGTGCTGGCTACCATCGCTACTCCGAAAGGTGATCTGTGCGTGCCGCCAAGTCCCTGGTCGTCACAGGGAGTTGAAACGTTATCGTGCTCGCGATCATGAGAGCGCTCTCAAATGGCGCGAGGGTGTGGCGATACTTGACCAAACGCCCCGACTGGCGCAGCGTCTTGGCCTATGTCCCCGCCGCCGCATGGTCGGACACGCCGTGTCGATCTCGTTCGCCTGCGCGAAAAACTGCCGGCGTCCGTTGCAGACGTGTTGCGGCAGTACGAACGGCACTTGACTTTGGAGCGCGACCTGTCGCCGCACACCGTGCGCGCGTACATCGGTGATGCGGTTGCGCTGCTGGGCCATGTCGCGGGGAATAGCCCGGAAAACGCCGACGTCGGGCGCGTTGACCTGGCGAATTTGCGGTCATGGCTCGCCGCGCAACGCACGGCAGGGGCCAGCCGCACGACGCTTGCCCGACGTGCTGCTGCCGCGCGCACGTTCACCGCGTGGGCGCATCGTGCTGGGCATTTGGCCGCGGATCCGGGGCCGCGCCTCGCCGCGCCGCGACCGCACCGGACGTTGCCGTCCGTGTTGCGCGCGGACCAGGCGAAGGACGCGATGGCCGCCGTATCCTCTGGCGCTTCCGAAGGCGAGCCGGTTGCGCTGCGTGATCAGGCCGTGGTGGAGTTGCTGTACGCCACAGGTATCCGCGTGGCCGAACTCTGTGGTCTTGATCTCGACGACGTGGACTACTCCCTAAGGGTGATTCGAGTTCTGGGCAAAGGTGGACGCGAGCGCAGCACGCCGTTCGGCGTGCCGGCGGAGCGAGCGCTGCGGCGGTGGGTGGAGGAAGGGCGAAACGCCCTGGTAGCACCGGATTCGCCACCGGCCCTGTTCCTCGGTGCCCGCGGTGGCCGGCTGAACCAGCGCGCCGTTCGCACTCTGGTGCACGAGGTGGTCGCGGTGGTACCGGATGCGCCGGACATCGGGCCGCACGGGTTGCGCCACTCCGCTGCGACCCATTTGCTGGAAGGAGGAGCGGACCTGCGCACCGTCCAAGAACTGCTTGGTCACGCTACGCTCGCAACGACTCAGCTTTACACACACGTCACTGTCGAACGGCTGAAGGCGATCCATGACCGAACCCACCCCCGTTCCTGACGCCGCAGGGGGAGGATCGCGTACGGCGACCGTGCCCCCTGAACCCGTCCTGCCCGCACCAGCTTCGAAGCAGGCGAGCAACGGGCACCGTCAGAACGGCGCGCCGCGCACCGAGGCGACCTCCGAGCCCGGTGCCGAGACGCATGTCAACGGCACGCCCGCTGCCGTCCCGACTGCGGTGACGCGCGCGGACGTCAGGTCAGGTGACGACGTCGAGGCCGGCATCGTCGCGCTGTGGCGCAGCTACGGCGAGTCCCGTGAGCAGTGTCAGCGCGATCGTCTGGTGCTGCACTACGCACCGCTGGTCAAGTACGTCGCCGGTCGTGTCGGCACGGGCCTGCCGGCCCACGTGGACGTGGCCGACCTGATCCAGTCCGGCATCTTCGGCCTGGTCGACGCGATCGAGAAGTTCGAGCCGGAACGCGGCCTCAAGTTCGAGACCTACGCCATGCAGCGCATCCGCGGCGCGATCCTCGACGACCTCCGCTCCCAGGACTGGGTGCCGCGCTCGGTCCGCAGCCGCGCCCGCGACGTCGAACGAGCCCTGGAACGCCTCGGCGCCAAGCTGCAGCGCACGCCCACCGACCGCGAGCTCGCCGCAGAGCTCAAGATCGGCCTGGCCGAGCTGCGCGAGCTGTACGGCCAGCTCCAGCTCACCAGCGTCGTCGCCCTGGACGAGCTGATCGCCCCGAACAAGGGCGGCTCCTCCCTGGCCGAGTCACTGCCGGACGACGCCGCGGAAGACCCGGTGGCGAGCCTCGTCGACCAGGACAGCCGCCGTCAGCTGGCCGACGCCATCGCCCAGCTCGCCGAACGCGACCGCGTGGTCGTGACCCTCTACTACTTCGAGAATCTGACCCTCGCCGAGATCGGCAAGGTCCTCGGCGTCACCGAGTCCAGGGTCTGCCAGCTGCACACCCGTGCCGTCCTGCGCCTGCGGACCAAGCTCAACGAGCAGTCCGAGGCCTGACCGCACCTCCTTCCCCGCCCGCAACCCGGCCGTAGCCGGGCTGCCGGACTGCGGTACCGGCACGCCGCCGCACATCCGGATCGCTCCGCGCGGGTGCGTCGAGAAGCCGTACGAGCCTCACGAACATCGCCTCAAACCTCTTTCCGCCCGTTGCCAGGGCTAATTCACTCGAACGGGTGGGTCCTGGAGCTGCTCCAAGCACGCCGCGTACCCGTGGACCAGCGGGCCCGGAGGTGTGCCGGAGTGCGACGCGCGGCTGGCCTCCGACACGTGCAGGCACGTGCCACGTGCCACGGAGACGCGCCGCTGGGCAAGGACGCGCCGCTGGGCAAGCGCGGGAAGAGCCCGTCGGGCCCTGTCGGACCGTCGGGACGGTCCGCTTGCCGCGTGCACGCCGGACGGCGAGGGCAGCTCGACGCGTGCCCGTGGACGGGCGGGCCGGGAGGCGGAGCGGAGGGAGTGGGCGCGTCCGCCTCCCGGCATCTGCAGGGCACCTGCGGCGCGCAACGGGGACGCGCCGCTGCCGGCCGCCGGGGGAGCGGCGGGGAGGGCCCTGCCGAGCCGCTGCGGGCGGGACAGCTCGCCCGCGCGGCGGAGGTTCGGCTGCTAGCCGCCTCGCGGCGGCGCGTTCAGCGGGAGCAGGCGGACGCGGCCCTGCACGACCAGGCGCAGCGGGTCCAGGTACTCGTCACCTCGCCGGACGCCCCAGTGCAGGCAGGGCGAAGGGCAGTGGCCCTCCTGGAGGTGGCCGATCACTTCTCCGCGCCGCACCTGTCGGCCTGCTGCCACGTTCGGTGCCACCGGTTCGTAGGTCGTCCGCAGGCCGTTGCGGTGCTGCACGGAGACCAGCGTGCGAGCTGCCACGGCTCCGGCGTAGACCACCACTCCGTCTCCGGCGGCCAGGACTGCTGTGCCTGCCGGGGCCGCGAGGTCCACGCCGCGGTGGCCGGGGCCGAACGGCGAGGCCGGAGCCTGGAAAGCGCGTACCACCGGGTGCGGTGGCGGCAGGGGCCAGGAGAAGGAGGACGGGGCCAGCAGGGTCGTCAGCACGAGGGCGGTGGAGAGAAGGGGCATGGGTCATACGGTCGGCTAAAGGGGGTCTGGGGGACCACCGGCTAGCTGGGAACTGTGGACAACTCGCCGGTTGTGGACAACTGCCCGCTGCAGGATGGGGGCGATTCGAAGTTTGTCGGGGGTGGGGAGTAGACTTTTGGGTGCGTCCCGTCTGTGCGCGGGACGACTTCGCGTGCCAACGCAGATCCGACCAGCTGATCCCAGCCGGGTCGAGTCACGACGTCCGACGGTCCTGACGGTGGAGAAGTCCTCCGCAGGTGCGGGCGCCGGCATCGGCACCAGGGCACCGAGCCACCCGGCTCGGGGCGTCAACCACCACGACGCGTGAGGCGAGACCGAACGCGTCCGACAGATGAGGTGCGAACCGGCCATGGCCGTCGTAACCATGAAGCAGCTGCTCGACAGCGGCGTGCACTTCGGGCACCAGACTCGGCGCTGGAACCCGAAGATGAAGCGCTACATCTTCACCGAGCGCAACGGCATCTACATCATCGACCTGCAGCAGACGCTGACCTACATCGACCGGGCTTACGAGTTCGTCAAGGAAACGGTCGCGCACGGCGGGTCGATCCTGTTCATCGGCACCAAGAAGCAGGCGCAGGAGGCCATCGCCAACGAGGCCCTCCGCGTCGGCATGCCCTACGTGAACCAGCGCTGGCTGGGCGGCATGCTCACCAACTTCTCGACGGTCCACAAGAGGCTTCAGCGGCTCAAGGAGCTGGAGTCGATGGAGCAGACCGGCGGCTTCCAGGGTTTCACCAAGAAGGAAATCCTGATGATGAACCGCGAGAAGGACAAGCTGGAGCGCACGCTCGGCGGTATCCGCGACATGTCCAAGGTGCCCAGCGCCGTGTGGATCGTGGACACCAAGAAGGAGCACATCGCGGTCGGTGAGGCTCGCAAGCTGAACATCCCGATCGTGGCGATCCTCGACACGAACTGCGACCCGGACGAGGTCGACTACCCGATCCCGGGCAACGACGACGCGATCCGCTCGGCCGCCCTGCTGACCAAGGTCGTGGCCGAGGCCGCCGCCGCCGGTCTCATGCAGCGCTCCGGCGCCCGCCGCGATGCCGCCGAGGGCCAGGACAAGCCCGAGGTCGCCGCTGACGAGCCGCTGGCGGAGTGGGAGCAGGAGCTCCTGACCAACTCGTCGGCCGAGGCCCCGGCCGAGCAGCCCGTCCAGTCCTGATCTCCCCCACGAGGTGCCCGCGACCAGCGGGCACCTCGTGACTCAAGCGCGTACATCGCAGAAGGAAAACGATGGCGAACTACACCACCGCGGACGTCAAGAAGCTCCGCGAGCTGACCGCCGCCGGCATGATGGACTGCAAGAAGGCGCTGGACGAGGCTGACGGCGACTTCGACAAGGCCGTCGAGATCCTGCGCATCAAGGGCGCCAAGGACGTCGGCAAGCGCGCCGAGCGCACCACGTCCAACGGCCTCGTCGCGGTCAAGGACGGCGCGATGGTCGAGCTGCGCTGCGAGACCGACTTCGTGGCCAAGAACGCCGACTTCATCGCCCTCGCGGACGAGATCGTCGCGATCGCCAAGGCCAACAAGGTCGCCGACGTCGACGCCCTCAAGGCCGTCGAGGTCGACGGCAAGACGGTCGACGCGCTGGTCCAGGAGTTCTCCGCCAAGATCGGCGAGAAGCTCGAGCTGGCCAAGGCCGTCGACTTCGACGGCACCGTCTCGACCTACCTGCACAAGCGTGCCGCCGACCTGCCGCCGGCCGTCGGCGTGCTGGTCGAGTACACCGGTGACAACGCCGAGGTCGCCAAGGGCGCTGCCATGCAGATCGCCGCGATGCGTCCGAAGTACGTCACCCGTGAGGACGTCCCGGAGGAGCTCGTCGCGAACGAGCGCCGCATCGCCGAGGAGACCGCTCGCGAGGAGGGCAAGCCGGAAGGCGCGCTGCCCAAGATCGTCGAGGGTCGCGTCAACGGCTTCTTCAAGGACGTCGTGCTCCTCGAGCAGGCTTCCGTGACCGACAGCAAGAAGACGGTCAAGGCTCTTCTGGACGAGGCCGGCGTGACGGTGACCCGTTTCGCTCGGTTCGAGGTCGGCCAGAGCTGATTCGCGTGAGGGCGGGGTTGCAGGTACCAGCGACCCCGCCCTTGGCGTGTCCAAAGAAGTTCCCCAGGCCAAAGGCGCGAGGAGAGGACCTGTGAGCGAAGAAGGTAGCCACGGCTACAACCGGGTGATGCTCAAGCTCGGTGGCGAGATGTTCGGCGGTGGTGGTGTCGGGGTCGATCCCGACGTCGTCCAGACAGTCGCCCGGCAGATCGCGGCCGTCCACAAGTCCGGCGTGCAGGTGGCCGTCGTGATCGGTGGTGGCAACTTCTTCCGCGGGTCGGAGCTCCAGCAACGCGGCATGGACCGCTCGCGTGCCGACTACATGGGCATGCTCGGCACGGTCATGAACTGCTTGGCGCTGCAGGACTTCCTCGAGCGCGAGCACGGCATCGACACCCGCGTGCAGACGTCCATCCAGATGACGCAGGTCGCCGAGTCGTACATCCCCCGCCGCGCGATGCGTCACCTCGAGAAGAAGCGTGTCGTGATCTTCGGCGGCGGTGCGGGGCTCCCGTACTTCTCCACGGACACGACCGCCGCCCAGCGCGCCCTGGAGATCGGCTGCGAGATCGTCCTCATGGCCAAGGCAGTCGACGGCGTCTACACGGCCGACCCCAAGATCGACCCCGACGCGTTGATGTTCGACAACATCACCCACCGCGAGGTGCTGGAGCGAGGCCTCAACGTCGCCGATGCCACAGCCTTCAGCCTCTGCATGGACAACAACATGCCGATACTGGTCTTCAACCTCCTCACCGAGGGGAACATCGCGCGCGCGGTGCGTGGTGAGAAGATCGGCACCCTGGTCAGCACCCCCGGTGGCCGCCCGGCCTTCTAGACCTGCTGGGATCTGACAGGAACCGGGAAGAAGAACACGCAGAGCAAGGAGCAGTCGTGATCGACGAGACCCTCCTCGACGCCGAGGAGAAGATGGAAAAGGCGGTCTCGGTGGCGAAGGAGAACCTCGCCTCCGTTCGGACCGGTCGTGCGACTCCCTCGATGTTCAACCGCATCCACGTCGACTACTACGGGGCGCCGACGCCGTTGAACCAGATGGCGAGCATCTCGGTGCCCGAGGCGCGCATGGCGGTCGTCAAGCCGTACGACGCTAGCCAGCTGAACGCGATCGAGAAGGCCATCCGGGACTCCGACCTGGGCGTCAACCCCGGCAACGACGGCAACATCATCCGCGTCGTCATCCCGCAGCTCTCCGAGGAGCGCCGGCGGGAGATGGTGAAGGTCGCCAAGCAGAAGGGCGAGGACGCGCGCGTCTCCGTCCGCGGTGTCCGCCGCAAGGCGAAGGAAGAGATCGACCGCCTCGTCAAGGACGGCGAGATCGGCGAGGACGACGGCGCGCGTGGTGAGAAGGAGCTCGACGCTCTCACCCACAAGTACACCGCGCAGGTCGACGAGCTCGTGAAGCACAAGGAAGCCGAGCTTCTCGAAGTCTGATGTTCCTGATGGTTTCGCCCGGCCGAGTCGGCGCTGGCGTATTAGCTCTGGCCGGGCGGAGGTCGTGATGGGAGCACAGGTGGCAGGCAGTCCCGCGGACGTGCCCGCGTCGAAACCGTCGCGCGCGGGGCGTGACCTGCGGGCGGCGATCCTGGTCGGCGTCGGGCTCGGCGCTGTGATCATCTTGTCGCTGCTCACCGTGCGGCAGACCTTCATCGGCATCGTCGCGGCTGCCGCGGCGGTGTCGACGTGGGAGCTCGCGCAGGCCTTCAAGAAGGGCGGCATCAACGTCGCCCTGTGGCCCGTGCTCATCGGCGGCCAGGCGATGATCTGGCTTTCCTGGCCGCTGGAACGCTCCGGCATGATGACCGCCTTCGTGATCACCGTCCTGGTGTGCATGATCTGGCGGTTCCGCGCCGGTTCGGACGGTTACCTGCGCGACCTCAGTGCGTCCGTGTTCACGGTCGCGTACGTGCCGCTGTTCGCGTCGTTCGCGGCCATGCTCGTCGTTCCCGAGGACGGCGCGGGCCGCGCGTTCGCGTTCCTCATCGGCGTCGTGCTGTCCGACGTCGGCGGCTACGCGGCCGGTGTCTTCCTCGGCAAGCACCCGATGGCGCCGACGATCAGCCCGAAGAAGTCCTGGGAGGGCTTCGCAGGTTCGCTGGTCGCCGGCATGGTCGGTGGCGCGATCACGGTGACCACGTTCCTCGACGGCCAGTGGTGGCAGGGCGTGCTGTTCGGCGCCGCGCTCGTCGTCACGGCCACGGCGGGCGACCTCGTCGAGTCGCTGATCAAGCGCGACCTCGGCATCAAGGACATGGGCAGCCTGCTGCCGGGCCACGGCGGCCTGATGGACCGGATGGACTCGCTGCTCCCGTCCGCCGTCGCCTCCTGGTTGATGTTGCACCTCTTCGTGCAGTGACGTTTCGCGCGCAACGCCGCAAGTAGTGGTTGTGAGAGACCACGAGACACTGGCGGCGTTCGAGCGGATCTACCGCGACAACGTTGGCGCGATCAGCCGGTTCTTCGCGCGACGGTGCGTGGACCCGCAGCTCGTCGGCGACCTGACCGCGGACACCTTCGTCCGCGCCATCACGTCGTTCGCCACGTTCGACGCCGCCAGGGGTCCGCGTCGAGCTGGTTGTTCGGCATCGCCAGACACACCTTCGCCGCGCACGCCGAGCAGTCCGCGAAGGGCGGCGACGTGGCGCGCAGGGCCGGCGGCAGACGCGAGCTCGACCGCGACGAACTGGCAGAGCTCGAAGCCCGCATCGACGCCGAACGGCCTGGTCGCGCGCTGCTGGAACGGCTCGCGCAACTGCCGGAGCTGGACCGGGAAGCGATCGAGCTCGTGCACCTCGGTGGTCTCTCTCCCAAGGAAGCGGCCGAAGCGCTCGACGTGCCCAAGGGCGCGATGCGCACCAGGTTGTATCGCGCCATGGCACGCCTCCGCAGGGTCGTCGACGACGAAGAGGAGGCACGAGCCGATGAGCAGGTTTGAGGACAACCTCTGGGCCGAGCTGGAACGCGAGCACGCTCCCGCACTGCTGGAGTCCGTTGCCACGCAACGACGTGCGCGCATGCGCCGATGGATGGGCGCAGCAGCAGGTGTGGTCGTACTGGGTGCCGCAGCCGTCATCGCACCCGTTTACTTCGGCGGCACGCCACCCGCTTACGCCGTGGTAGACAACCCGGACGGTTCGGTGACGCTGACGATCCGGGAGGTGCAGCGGTTCAAGGAGGCCACGGCGAAGCTGCGCGAGCGGGGCATCCCTGCGATCGCGGTGCCGTTGCGGACGGGCTGTGTGGAGACGGGGCGCAGGCTCGACGTCCCGGTGGCCGCGGTGGACTTCGAGCTCACCCGCGGGGCGCCCAAGATCACGATCACGCCCGGCCGCGTTCCGGCGGGCACCACGGTCGTGCTCGCGACCGACCGGACCGCCGATGACACCTGGATCGTCACCGGCGGTCTCTATGCGAATGACCAGCGGCCGGCGTGCCTGCCCAACCGCTCGCGCTAGTCGTCGTACGGGTCGTCCGCCTCGATGCGCGGCTCGGTCTCGATCACGCGGGACTGGTCGATCACCGAGAACGCCATTCCCGCGTGGTCCTCGACGACGGTGATGCGCCCGTACGGGGTGTCGTAGGGCTCGACGGTCACCCGGCCGCCGAGCTCCAGCACCCGGTACGCCACCGAGTCGGTGCCGATCTCCGGCGCGGCGTTGAAGTACACCATCCAGTGCGAACGCTCCGCGTACGGGAACTCCCGCCCCATCTTCTGTCGGCCGATCACCTCGGTGCCGTCGACGGACCACGTCGCGTAGTCCAGCCGGTGCCCGTCACCGATCTGCGTGATGTCGTAGTGGCACAACTCACCGAAGAACTCGTCGGCCGCAGCACCGTCCCGGGTGTTGAGCTCGGCCCACGCGTAGGCTCCGTGCCCGCCCATGCCGAAGCGCCAGTCGGGTGGCACGTGCCGGAACCCGACGGCGGCACCGGTCGGGTCGGCGATCACGGTGCTCTGCGTGTGGTCGGCGCCGTCCTCGGGGTTGCGCAGCACGGATCCGCCGAGGTGGAAGGCCTTCTCCGCGGTGGCCCGCGCGTGCGGCGTGACCAGGTACAACCGCCACGGTTCAGGCTCACCCTGCGGCAGTCCGGCGACGGGAACGCCGTCGAGCATCGCCACGGTGTAGCCGCCGTCGTCGGCGTAGTGCCAACCGAAGAGGCCGGTGTAGAACTCGATCGCGGCCTTGAGGTCGTCGACGGTTCTCTCGACCCAGCACGGGCTTCCTCCGAGCAACGGCGCGAGCTGGGGCGTGTTGGGCGCGATGGACACTGCCGCCTCCTGCAGGGAAGAGATGCGGTCACGCTACGCCGTAGTTGAACGAATTCGTACGGTCACCGGGAAATCGAGGCCCTACAGTGTCTTCGTGAGGGGATTCGTGCGGGCGGCGCTCAACGCGGTGCGTCCGGTAGATGTCGTACCAAGCCCGAACATCTGGCATTGGCCTGACGTGTACGAGGTGGAAAACCGCGCACAGGACGCACACGGCGCGATTTGGTTGGCGTTAAGCGAAGAATGTCCGTTTTCTGACGCGGACGTCGTGGACATCGGCTGTGGCGACGGCTTCCACCTGCCGATCTTCGCGTCCTCCGCGCGATCGGTCGTCGGAGTCGAACCGCATCCACCGCTCGTCGTGCGCGCCAAGCACCGGGTGGCGTCTCTGCCGAACGTGCGTGTCGTTTCCGGCCCCGCGCAACGGTTGCCGCTCGACGACGCCTCGTGCGACCTGGTGCACGCGCGCACCGCGTACTTCTTCGGGCCGGGCTGTGAACCGGGGCTGAGGGAGGCGGACCGGGTGCTGCGGCCGGGTGGCGCGCTCGCGATCGTGGACCTGGACGGCGCGGCCGAACCGTACGGGCCGTGGTTGTGCGCCGACGAACCGCGCTACGACCCGCGCGCTGTCGAGAAGTTCTTCGCGGACAACGGTTTCTCGTTGCGGCGCATCACCGCGGAGTGGCGGTTTGAGCGTCGTGAGGATCTGGAAGCGGTGCTGCGGATCGAGTTTTCCGCGAAGGTGGCCGAATGGGCCATTGCATCCATTGATGGGCTGAGCTTTCCGGTGGGGTACCGGTTGCACGTGCGCCGCAAGCCCACCGGTCTCATCCTGTAGGCGACGGGGGAGCCTGGCTCAGGCTCCCCCGTTCTCGTTGGATCAGCGCTTCCTGGGCTTCGGCGAAGGGCCGCCGATGAACTGCTGGGCAGGTGCCGCCGCGGATCGGCTGGCGACACCCGTCGCGGCGCTCGTTTCGAATGCGAAAGTCACCTCGTCGGCGCTGCGGTACATCACCACGATCTTGCCCGTGCTCAGCGCGACCATGGACGGGTCGGTGTCCGAGGGCCACGCGTTGCCGGTGCGCGAGTCGGTGAGCTTGGTCCAGCCGGTGAACGGACCGTCCACAACGGACTGAATGTTGGTGTAGATGAAGCCGTCCACCCCGCGGGCCGCGACCTTGATCTTCCCGTCGCTGATCACCGCAGCGGGCGAACCGACCGTGCTCAGGCCGTCGAGCGCGGTCCACGCCGTTTCGAAGCCAGACGTGGTGTCTCTCAGCGTGTGGACCTTGCCGTCGCTGCGACGGGCGAAGAGCTGCACCTTGTCGTTCTTCATCACACCTGCGGGATTCCCCGTGACGTGGCCTGCCTGCACCCCTCGAACGTTCGTGAGCACGCCGTTCACATACCTCGAGGTCACGACCAGCCCATCGGCGTAGGTCACCACCACTTCGAGGTCGTTGCCAACGGGCAGTGCGGTCACCTGGCCACCGAGGCCGGAGAAGCCGATCGTCCACCACGGCGATACGTGAGAGCCCACCGTCTCCTGGCTGCGGGCCATCAGCGCGCCCTGCGCGTTGATGGTGAAGAACTGCATCCGGTTGTCCGCGTACTTGACGGCCTCGGTCGGGCTGATGGACCACCCACCGAACGATGACGGCACAGGCCAGGTGACACCGTTGAGGGCACGGGTGGTCTCATAGGTGACCGTGTCCGTGCCGAGTGCGAAGACGTTCGGTCGGCCGTCCTGAGACATCAATGCGCTCGGTGTTGTGCTGATCTGCGAGGGGGTGTCGATCGCTGCGATGTCGAGGAAGTCGATCGGGGAGCCCTCGCGTTGGGTGGCGCTCTTCAACGTGCCCCAGGAGTCGACGTAGAAGCCTTGAACCAGACCGTTGCTGCTCTCGATCAGCTCGCTTCTCTCGAGCTCCATCACCGGTCGGGGTCCGGGACGCGTCGGCGCGGGGAGTCCGCTCAACGAGCAGGCATCGGTCATGGCGCCGACCTGCCAGTCCGTCTGCCATCCCGAGCCGACGGCAGTCGGTGTGCTCCAACTGCTGGTGCTGTCCGCCCAGCGATACCACCACAACGTGCCGTTAGGCTCGATCGCGTACAGCACATCACCGCCGGGGGAGAACACCCTGTGGTGCATGTTCCAGCCCGCCTCGCCCACGAGCTTCAGGTATTGCATCCACTGTTGGGAATCAGCGTGGTACTGGAACCGGTAGAGGGCGCCGTTGGCGATACCGGCGTCACGCGCGTAGAACACGCCCTTGTCGGCCGCGATGATCGTGTTGAATCTAGAGAATCCGGTGGCCAGCACCCGCTTCGACCATTTCGAGGCCTGTTCGTCATAGCGCGACCACGTGAGTTTTCCGGCGCTGTCGATGGCGTAGATGTCGCCCAGGGAATCGACGGTGATGCGGTTGATGTAGGCGGGGTCTCGCCATTGTCCCCATCCCGTGTCGATGGTCGTGTGCCAGCCGCCGCCAGGGCGCTCCCATTCGATTCCGTTATGACGGAAGCGGCGTAGTTCGCCATTATTGGGAATTTGGTAGACGCGGCCGTCTGCGCCGGTGATGATGGTCACCTGAGACCATTCGTGTCCGATTGTGCGCTGCGGCTTCCAGTCGTATGTTCCAGATTCTGGAGTGTTGTGAAAGTATTCGAGCAACGTCCCGCTGCCGGTGGCGGCATAAATTGAAACCGACTCGCGGCACTGGATCTGCTCGGCCGCCGCAGCGTGCTGATCTGGCAGTACGAGTGTGGCAACGGTCGCTGCGACCGCCACCACGGCGACATTGCGCAGGCTGGATCTACCGAATCTCTTCGGCTTCTGGTACACGCTGTTCCCCCCAAAGGTCGTGGCTGTGGCAGGGCCTTCCATCGCGGAGAGGCTGGCGAACGTTACCCCCTCCGTGGTCACTTGTTGTGTTGTCCTCAACCCCTTGCGTAATCGTTGTCCATGGCTCACTCTGGGGCGCCGCATGAGCGAAGGGAGTCGTCTCATGTGGGCTGGAGACTCTTGTGGGGGAAGCTGTGCCAAAAAATCGGGGGACCAGTCTGCCCTGCGTAGGAGTGGGCAGGCGTGCTTCGGTCCTGTTGGCCGTCATCATCGTGGCGGTCGGATTGTTCGGACCTGCGGCATCGCAGCTGATGCCACAGATGGCGGGTCTGCGCGAACTCGCGGAGGCGATGGAGCAGTCGCCCCGGCAGCAGTGGGGCAGCGCCGATGGCCTGTCACACGAGACGACCGACAACTTTCCGAACCAGGACAAGCCGGCGTCCCTCCAGAGCAAGTACCCCCGCATCGACGGCCAGCAGGCGGGTGCGGCGCGCAACGACGCCGAGGTCAAGTCCACGTTGGCGGACGTGCGCGGCTTCGACACCGCCACCAGCAAGGAAGTGCCTGAACAGCGCCGTGAACGGGAGCGCACGTATCGCAATGCCGACGGCACGCTGACCACTGAGTTCAGCCAGAGCGCCATCAACTACCGCAAGACGGACGGCAGCTGGGCGCCGATCGACACCACGTTCGTCGGCACGCCCGACGGCTGGCGCAACGCGGCTGACCAGGTCGACCTGCGCCTGTCCAGCCGAGCCAACCCGAACTCGTTGGTACGGCTCAAGTTCGACGACCAGCACGAGGTCGCGTTCGGCCTCCAGGGAACCGCAGCGTCGACCGGGGTCGCGAATGGCAGCTCGGTCACGTACGCGAAGGTGCTACCCGGCGTCGACCTGAGGTTCGAGGCACAGCCGGGTGGCGTCAAGGAAGTCATGGTCCTGGAGTCGGCCGACGCGCCGAACTCGTGGACTTTCCCGTTGCACCTCAAGGGATTGACCGCCAAGGTCATGGACGAGCAGGTAGTGCTCTCCGACCGCGACGGCAAGGAGCGCGGCCGCTTCCCGCGCGGCTTCATGACCGACTCGAACGTCGATCCGCGCACCGGTGACCCGGCGATCTCCTACGGCGTGAAGTACCGGATCGACGGTCAGAACCTGATCGTCGAGGCAGATTCGACGTGGTTGCGTGATCCTGCGCGCAAGTATCCAGTGCTGGTCGACCCCACGATCGAGAACCGCGGCACCTCGGACGCCCGCTTCTACCAGGGCTCCTGGAACACCTATGCGGGCTCGGACCTGAAGGTCGGCAACAGCGGTGGTCTGAACTCCGCTGGTTATCTGGCGTTCGCGGGCGTCGAGAGCGCCCTGCAGAACCACAAGATTCACGGCGCCGCGCTGTCGATCACCAACTACTGGTCCTGGTCGTGCAGCCCGCGTCCGGTCAGCGTGCATGCAGTGCTGTCGCCATGGGGCGGAGGTGGCTATCCCGGTCCCGCCATCAGTGGAGCGCTCAGCGAGTCGAGGTTTGCGCACGGTTACATCGCCCCTGGTCAAACGCGCTCCAATTGCCCGACTGCGGTGGAGCAGATCAACCTCGGTACCGCCGGCCGCGACCTGATC
The DNA here is from genome assembly GCF_039537795.1 of Lentzea roselyniae. NCBI lineage: Bacteria > Bacillati > Actinomycetota > Actinomycetes > Pseudonocardiales > Pseudonocardiaceae > Lentzea > Lentzea roselyniae. The sequence goes on along the minus strand of NZ_BAABBE010000008.1, from coordinate 186,352 downwards.
CAGCGCTGGGTGACCGGTGCGCAGGCGAACCACGGCCTCAGTGTGCGCGCGTCGGAATCCGACAACTACGGATGGAAGAAGTTCACCGGCCGCGACACCGCGAACCCACCGCGCCTCTACATCACGCACACCCCGTACGACGCGGAGTACCGCATCGATCGCGGTGTCCCGGAACCTCCTGTGCACGCACAGCAGGGCGGCAAGGTCAAGATCACGGTGACCAACCGCGGTGCGCAGACCTGGACGCCGTCGACGTTCGCGTTGGGCTACCGGGCCTTCACCGACCGGGGCAGTCCGGTCCGGACCGTCGAGGCAGCTCAGTTGCCGCACGACGTGCCACGCGGCTCTTCGGTGACGCTGGACGTGCAGATCGACCCGCTCGGCGCCGGTGCCTACCTGCTCGACTTCTCCATGCTGCGCAAGGGCGGCTCCTGGTTCACCGACGAGCAGATCCCGCCGGCCAGGTTGTCGTTCCGCGTCTACGACATCCCGCCGGTGGTCAAGGCCCAGTATCCGCCGAACGGCTACTCCTCGCCGACGCTTAGGCCACAACTGTGGGTGGAGGCGGTCGACATCGACTCGCCGCCGAACCAGGCGCTGCAGTACCGGTTCCAGATCTGCGAGTTCGCCAACGGTACGGAGACGAACTGCTTCGACTCCGGGTACGTCAACACTCGCATGTGGACGGTTCCGGCCGACAAGCTGTACTGGGGCCGTGACTACGTCTGGCGTTCGTTCGCCTACGACGGCAAGTCGGAGAACCCGGCGTTGCCGTGGAGCCACCTGCTGACCTCGGTTCCGCAGCCGAGCATCACCACGCATCTCGCAAACGCCCCCTACAACGGCGCCAACGCCGCGTTCGACCCGCAGAACGGCAACTACTTCTCCAGCGCGATCGACGTCTCGCTGGCTGGCGCCGGCCCAGAGCTCTCAGTCGCCCGCACCTACAACAGCCTCGACCCACGCCGTGATCTCGTGTTCGGTGCCGGCTGGTCGACCCGCTGGGACATGAAGGTGACGCCGGACAACGACGGATCCGGCAACGTCCTCGTCACCTACCCGGACGGGCAGCAGGTGCGGTTCGGTCGCAACCCGGGTGGTGGATTCGCGCCGGCACCGGGTAGGCAAGCCGACTTGAGCGCCCAGCCCGCGGAGTTCGGCGGCGGCTGGATCATGGTCGACACCAGTTCCACGTCCTACCGGTTCACGCCGGACGGCAAGCTGACCAGGATCGCGGATCAGACCGGCCAGCACCTCGAGGTCAAGTACGACCAGGCGACGGGCAGGCTGGCGGAGGTCATCAACCCGCGAAACGAGCGCAAGCTGAGCTTCGCCTGGGCCGACGCGCAGTCACCCGAGCACAAGCCGCACGTGCGGTCCGTGACGGTCGACGCGGGCAACAACCAGCTGCTCACGTGGAACTACGAGTACACCGGCGACAAGCTGACGAAGGTGTGCGACCCGAAGTCCGGGTGCACGCAGTACCAGTACGACCAGGGCTCGCACTACCGCAGCGCGGTGATCGACTCGAACCCCGGCTCGTACTGGCGTCTCGGCGACCCGGCCGGAGCCAAGATCGAGAGTCAGGTCCGCACCAACCTCGGCAAGGACGACGGCATCGCGAACGACGTGACCTGGGTACCAGGTGCCGTCGCGGGATCTCCCGATGGTGCACGCCAGTTCAACGGCTCATCGTCGTACGTGAAGCTGCCGGGCGGCTTGATCAAGAAGAACCGCGATCTCGCCGTGGAGATGTGGTTCAAGACCACGTCGAGCGGTCCGTTGCTCGGCATGCAGCACTACGAGTTCGCGCAGGACGCCACCCCGTCGGCGCCGCACCTGCCGGTGCTGTGGGTGGGCACGGACGGCAAGCTGCGAGGCAACTTCTGGAACAACAAGGTCGAACCGATCACGACGGCCGGCACGGTCAACAACGACCTCTGGCACCACGTCGTGCTGTCCGGATCCGTCGGGACGCAGTCGTTGTTCCTCGACGGTGAGCTCGTCGGCACCACGCACGGCGAGATCGACCACCTCACCATGACGCACAACCAGATCGGTGCGGCCAGTTCGGAGGGCTGGCCGGGTCTGGCGGCCGGCAAGCAGTACTTCTCCGGTGCGATCGACGAGGTGGCGTTCTACGAGCACGCCATCGGCTCCACCTCGGCCAAACAGCACTTCGACATGGTCAAGGCAGCTGACCAGCTCACGAAGATCACGCTGCCGAGCGGCCGAGTCGCCGCGACGATGAGCTACGACGTGGTCAACGACCGGCTGCGCGAGTACACCGACCGCAACGGCGGACTGTGGAAGATCGCCGCGCCCGCCGTGACCGGCACCGAACAGAACCTGGTGCGCACCACCATGGTCACGGATCCGGGAAACCGGTTCCACTACGCCGATTACGACCCCTCGCGTGGTCGCATCCTGCGCTCCCTGACGCCGCTCGGCCAGGGCGTGCGGCCAGAGGACATGGCCATCGGCGGCCCGGTGCCACCTGGCGGCGATCCCTGGAGCGGCGGCCCGAACCGCGGTCAGGGCGTGCGGACGTTCGACTACGACGACCGCGGCTTCCTGAACAAGATCACGGACGAGAACGGCAACCAGGTCCACCTGACCAACGACTCCCGTGGCAACCCGGTGTCGCGCAAGACCTGCCGCACGTCCTCCACGGATTGTCAGACCTCGTACTTCACCTACTACAACAACCCGAGCGATCTCACCGACCCGCGCAATGGCAAGCTGCTCACGTCGGCGGACGGCCGCTCGTCCGGTCCGGACGACACCACGTACCGCACGACCAACACCTACACGGGCGTCGGTCTGCGCGGATTGTTCGAATCGCAGAGCCTGCCGGACGGCTCGATCGTCCGGCACACGTACACGACGTCGTCCTCAGTCGCCCCTCCCGGCTTGGTGGAGACCACGACCGACGGCCGTGGCGCCAAGACGACTTACACCTACTACCGGTCCGGCGATCTGGAGTCGGTGAGGAACGCAGCCGGTCTGCTCACGCGGTTCACGTACGACAAGCTCGGCCGCAAGATCACTCAGACTGAGCTGTCCCCGGCGTACCCGCAAGGCCTCGCGACGAGGTTCACCTACGACGAGCTCTCGAGGCAGAAGACGATCACGCGCCCGGCGACCACGAACAAGGTCACCGGTGTCAAACACACGCAGCAGACCGAGTACTCCTACGACGCGGACGGCAACATCACCACGGCCAAGGTCAGCGACCTGACCGGCGGCGACCAGCCGCGTCAGGTGACGACCGAGTACGACGGCCACGGCCGGGCGGCACGGATAACCGACGCCGAGGGCAACGCGACCACCAACGGTTACGACAACTTCGGCAACCTCGCGTGGACTGTCGACGCGGTCGGCACCAAGCACGAGTTCCTGTACACGGCCCGCAACAAGATCGCCGAGGTGCGCCTGCGCTCCTGGCACGGTGACCCGATAGGTCCCGGTGGACCCGGTGGTGACGACGAGGGCGACCGCACCGTGCTCGACACGCTGGTCCTGAAGTCGTACGCCTACGACGTCGCGGGCAGGTTGACCCGCGAGACCGATGCGATGGGCCGCGCCAAGCGGTACGAGTACTACAAGGACGACTCGCTCCGCCGGGTCATCGCTTCGAAGATCCGCGACCCGTTCGACCCTTCCGGCGCGACTCGCGACCTGGTGCTGCAGGAGCACTTCTACGACAACGCGGGCAACGTGATCCGCACTGTCAACGCGGGCGGCCTCGTCGTCGAGAAGACCTATGACGTTCTCAACCGGGTCAAGACGGAGAAGGCCGACCCTGCCGGCCTCGCACGCGCCACGTCGTACGACTACGACGCAGGTGGCAACGTCACCCGTGTCGCGATCACCGGCAAGCCGTCGAACAACGTGCACCAGGAGGTGTCGCGCACATTCGCCGTCGAGTACGGCTACGACGCCGCGGGTCGCCGCACCAGTGAGACCTCCTTCAACGGCACTGAACGCCTGACCACGTCGAGCGTCTTCGACCAGCGCGGCCTGCTGAACTCGATCACCGACCCGCGCGGCACCGCTGCTGGCGCCGATCCAGTCGCGTTCACGACCAACTACACCTACGACGAGGCCGGCCGGCTGGTTTCCGTTGCCGCGCCCACGGTTCAAGTGGAGACGAACGGCGTCGCGGTCTCCTCACGGCCGATCGTCCACACCGGATTCGACACGTTCGGTGGTGTGACCGAGCACAAGGACGCCAACGGCAACATCAGCAAGCAGGCGTACGACAAGCTCGGTCGCACGATCCGGGTGGAGTCGCCCGAGTACACCAAGCCGGGTTCTTCGTCGGCTTCGCGCGCCGTCACGCTGACCGAGTACACCCCGCTCGGTGACGTCCGCAAGATCACCAATCCGCGTGGCGCTGTCACGGAGTTCAGCTACGACCAACAGCGCCGTCTGCTCGCCGCCTACCAGGCCGATGCCTCCGTCGCCGGCCGCACGTCCGGCTCGTGGCTCTACAGCTACACCCGCACCGGTGAGCGCCTCTCGGTCACCGACCCGACCGGTGCCCGCGTGGAGACGACCTACGACGACCTCGGTCGCGCCGTCACCTCCACGCAGCTGGAGCGTTACCCGACGCCGTCCGCCTTCACGACGAAGATGACCTACGACGACGGCGGCCGTCTCACGACGGTGACCTCGCCGTCGAACGAGGTCACGACGTTCGGCTACGACACGCTCGGCCAGCGGGTCTCCTCGACCGACCCGGCAGGCGTCGTCACGAAGCTCGGCTATGACAGCATCGGCCGCCAGAACCGCGTGTCCGATGGTTTGAACCGCACCACGTTCCAGACCTTCGACACGGCCGGCCGTCCGGCCACCCAGTACTCACTCGACGCGAGCGAAACGCTGCTGCGCTCGACTCGCAACCACTACGACCGCGCGGGCAACGTCGTGAAGACGACCGACCCGCTCAACCGGGCCACGACCTTCACCTACGACGCCATGAACCGCGTCATCGGCCAGGTCGAACCGGTCGCCGAAGGTCGTTCGATCACCACGTCGTTCGGCTACGACGCCATGGGCAACCTGAGCCGGTTCACCGACGGCCGTGGCAACGCGATGACCTACCGGACAAACAGCCTCGGCCTGCCCGAATCCGTGATCGAGCCGCCGACCGAGGCACACCCGGATGCCGCCGACCGCACCTGGACGACGGCGTACGACCTGGCTGGCAACGCGGAGCGCGTGGTGCAGCCGGGTGGTGTCACCCGCACGCTCACCTATGACTATCTCAACCGCGTGACCGCGGAGACCGGTGAGGGCGCGGAGGCCTCGACGGCGTCGAAAGCGCTCGGCTACGACGCGGCAGGGAGGCTGACAAGCTTCAACGCACCGGGGGGCACCAACACCCTCACGTACAACGACCGTGGCGCACTGCTCTCTGCCACGGGCCCGTCCGGCGGCTCCCAGTTCGTCTACGACGAGACAGGACGCCTGACCCAGCAGGTGGACGCGTCCGGCACCGCCAGATACACCTACCACCAGGGCAGACTCGCAACCGTCCAGGATGGACTGACGGGCGCCGCTCAGGCTTTCGGCTACAACGAGGCCGGTCAGGTGAAGACCGTCACCTTCGCCGGCAAGGTGCGCTCGTACGAGTACGACGTTTATGGCAGGCAGGCCTCTGACGTTCTGCGTGACGGTGCCACCACGCTGTCGTCCATCACTTACGGCTACGAGCTCAACGACCTGATCAAGTCGAAGACGATGACCGGGCTCGCGGGCTCGGGTGAACACACCTACGGCTACGACTATGCGGGCCGGATGACGTCCTGGACTTACGGCGGCAAGGCGACGTCGTACGAATGGGACGACACGGGCAACCGCGTGAAGGCCGACGGCAAGGTTTCGATCTACGACGCCCGCAACCGCCTGACGTCCGACGGCGACAAGTCCTACAGCTGGTCCGCACGTGGAACCCTGCAGACCGCCGGCTCCGACCGTTATGAGTTCGACGCGTTCGGCCGCGCAGTGAAGCGCGGTGCCAACACCTACGCCTACGACGCCTTGGACCGCATGGTGACCCGCGGCGCACGGACGTTCTCCTACGTGGGTGCCGGACTGGACCTGGCATCGGACGGTAGCGAGAAGTTCAGCCGTGGACCTGGCGGCGAGCTGCTCGCCACGCAGCGAGGCCTGGTGATGGCCGACCAGCGAGGCGACGTCCTCGCCGAGTTCTCTCCGTCTGGTCAGAACGCAGGTGCCACTACGACGTACGACCCGTTCGGCAAGGTCCTGGCGGGGGCGCGCACGGGAGTCGGTTACCAGGGCGACTGGACGGATCCGGATTCCGGTGAAGTCGACATGGGCGCACGCTGGTACTCACCGTCGACTGGTGGATTCACAGCTCGCGACAGCATTCCGCTGCCGACGAGCCCGTCCGGCCTCGCCAACCGGTATGCCTACGGTCGCGGCGCTCCCACGACCTACGTCGATCCAGATGGTCATGAGAACACCAGCGTCCTCGCACCGGGCAATGACCGGTACGTCAGGGACAAGGAGATTCAGCGCCAGAGTCGGATCGTCCGAGGCTTCGGCACCACGGCGATGCGGTTCGGCAAGATCGTCCCTGGCATCGGGTGGATTGCCTCAGGCGCGGACATCGTCATGGGCTTCTCCGAGAAGCCCGAAATGCATGCGACGGAAAACGTCCCGAGGGTTCAGCGTCCTAGCCAGACGACGACCGCGGGCAACCCGGTTTCGTTCTCCAACCTGCTTCGCGGCTTGTACAACCAGCTCGTCAGTCTCGGGCTTCAGCTGCGTGACCTGCTCGCCAGCATCAGATGGCCCGGTGGCTACGGGGTGGTCAACAGTCCTCAGCCGGTCTGGGATCCGTCGATCGTCGCGAGGGCGGAGGCGGAGAAGGCCGCCAAGAACGTCGCGCTGAGTCCGCCGCTCGCGGCGACGCAGCCGATCGTCGAGGGTGGGGTTGTCTCGAGCAATCCCCAGACGCCCGCGTCGAGGGTTGCTGTCGAGCTGGGTAACGTCCAGGACGCGAACGAGGTCGTCCGCAAGGTGCGAGATGCCGTGCTGGGCACCGACAACCCGGTGATCCAGAACGTTGCCGAGCAGGACCCGTCCGGGCTGTCGGGCTCGAGTAGCAGCACGAACGTCTACACCGAGGAGGGAATATTCCGGGTTAAGCGCGATGACAACGGTGTGTCGACCCAGGTTCATCAGATTACTTGGACCCGCCCTGGCAGTGAACTCAGCGAGTCGAGCGACAACGGTATATCCTTACTCAAGGGTAGCGGGCCCACACCTGGCGTCCTGGAAGTGAGTTCGCGTGTGAAATCAATTCGTGCGTTTCGCAACTACTCTCCGAGTGGACGCCTTGGTATCGAGTATGTCTTTGACCCGATTAGGGAAATTATGCTCGTAGGGGTTCCGCGGAGTGATTTATTCCCGCTCGGGAGTCCGCATCAGCGCCTTGCTCGGTCTGGCGGGATGGATGAGCGAGTGGTCCTTGGCGGCATGTTCAGTCGCGGCCCGGATGGCACTGCTTCGTTCAATGAGCACAGCGGGCACTATGGTGAACGGTGGACGCGTGAAACACAGAAACAGTTCGACAGATTCCTTGCTAGGCACAATATTGAGTTCGACTACACGAAGTGGAATGATTAGTCGTGTGGAAGCCTCTGATTCAACGTTGCGATGACGACTGGATTGGCGTTGCCGATCGGCCTGGAATATGGGTTGGCGGAGTAGACGGACCGAGGTCTGTGGTGAACATGGCCAATCCGGTGTGGCTATGGCCTTTGCTGGAGAGAAGCTTTCAGTCAGTGCACGAGGAGCTTGAAGAGGCCTGGTCGGATATCTCGGAATCTGCAGGGCTCGGAGAAGTGGATGAGTTTATCTGTCTGGTGGTTGCGTCGGCGTTGTCGAGTGGGCGAGAGTACTGGATGTCGCTTGCTCTCGATTGGGTTGACCAGATAGGAGAGGGCGAGCTGCACGTCAAGGAGTCCGTGCGTTCTGCGATCATGCGGGCCTCTCAAGACAGAGGTATCTCACAAAGTCTTTCTCATCGGTTGAGAAGGATGGCGAAGGACATTCGTCGTGGTGATTGATCTCGCGGTTTGAGTTGAACTAAATGTATGCAGTGGCGGCTGCTCGGTCGGCACTTCCGCTGAAGTGACGGTGGTGGACGACGCGCGTAGTTCCAGAGAGGGCTTCGCGCACCTCTAAGGTGGAGGCTCCCGTCGAGTGCCTCGAGTTGCTTCGTCTTACTGATGGCCCGAGCTTCGGGGGCATCGTCGTGTACGACGTCAAGCGGTTCGAGAAGAACCAGTTCTACGCCGACGATGATGATGGGGGCTCCGGTTCGGCTTGGCGTGACTTGTGGTTCTGCTTCGGTAAGATCAACGAGGATCCGCTCTTCATTAATCGTCAGGATGGAACCATCTGGGGGTTTACCGACCAGGGAATCGTCTGACAGGACAGCGACGTGTTCGAAAAGTTCGCCGACAGCCTCGGTGAGGTCCTCGAGCGATACGCTCTGGGATCGGAGTACCGACCTCTCTCGGGTGCCAATGAAGACGATCAGTGGTGGCGGCTGCTGATGCACATCGGACGTGTCTGACCGGTGGCCCGCGTAGGCTCTGGTTCGTGGAGAAGCGAATCGCAGGCAGGTTGAACCGCCAGGTCGGCGTCGTGGGGCTGGGTTGCTGGCAGCTCGGCGCCGACTGGGGCGAGGTGGATGAGAGCGACGCGCTCGCGTTGCTGCACGCCGCGGCTGACACGGGTGTCGACTTCTTCGACACCGCGGACGTGTACGGCGACGGTCGCAGTGAGACGCTCGTCGGACGGTTCCTCAAGGAGCGCAAGGACGACGGCGTGTTCGTCGCCACGAAGATGGGGCGGCGGCTGCCGGCGCAGACCACGGAGGGGTACAACCGGGAGAACTTCCTCGCGTGGAACGACCGGAGCCGCCGCAATCTGGGTGTCGACACGTTGGATCTCGTGCAGCTGCACTGCCCGCCCACTGCGGTGTACAGCCGTGACGAGGTGTACGACACCTTGGACGAGATGGTTGAGCAGCAACGGATCGCTGCTTATGGCGTGTCGGTGGAGAAGGTCGAGGAGGCGCTGGAGGCGATCAAGCGTCCGCACGTGGCCAGCGTGCAGATCATCCTCAACGCGTTCCGGCTCAAGCCCCTCGAGGACGTGCTGCCGGCAGCGGCGGAGGCCGGGGTCGCGATCGTCGCGCGGGTGCCGCTCGCGTCCGGGTTGTTGTCCGGGAAGTACGACAAGGCAACGACTTTCGGTGCTGACGACCACCGCAACTACAACCGCAACGGCGAGGCGTTCGACGTCGGCGAGACCTTCTCCGGGGTCCCCTACGAGGTCGGCCTGGAGGCCGTCGAGCGGTTGCGGCCGTTGGTTCCCGAGGGTGCCACGATGGCGCAGTTCGCACTCAGGTGGATCATCGACCAGCCCGGTGTCACGGTGGTGATTCCCGGTGCTCGCAACGTGGAGCAGGCTCGGGCCAACTCAGGGGCCGCTGATCTGCAGCCGGTGGACGGGAAGGCCGTCGCGGCGGTGTACGACGAGCTGATCCGGCCGCACGTGCACGACCGGTGGTAGGTCACTCCTCGGCGAGGATGGCGTAGAGCTTGCGCCGCAGCTCGTTGTAGAGCTCGACGGCTCGGGCCTTCTGCTCCGGCGTGCCCGCGTGGGAGATCTGCTCCATCGCGCTGCCGAGCAGCCGGATCGCCGAGCGCAGTTCGCCGTCGACCGGGTCGAGCTGGATGTTGATGTCGCGCCAGGGCGGGGCCGTGTGCTCCGTCCTGCCGTGGTCGGTGAGCGTGAACAACTTCTTGCCTCCTTCTTCCTCCGGGGAGATGAGGCCTTCGTCGGCGAGCATCTGCAGCGTCGGGTAGACCGAGCCGGGGCTCGGGCTCCACGCGCCGCCGGTGCGCCTGGCGATCTCCTGAATGATCTCGTAGCCGTGCATCGGCCGTTCTGCCAGCAAGGACAGAACCGCCGCGCGGACGTTGCCGCGCCGTTGGCGGCCGCCCCTGCCACCGCCCCCGAAGGGGCCGTGGCGATGCCTGTGGTGGTGGTTCCTGTGGTGTGGTTTCATCATCATGTCGTTAACGATATATCGGAATCTATCGCGATGCAACGGTCTTGTGGACGCTGAGTTCGTGGGACACTAGATGTGCTATGACCTCGCTTCCCCTTGTCTTCGACGCGCCCAAACGCGGCCTGCCGCCGCGTCACCTGGTCGACCTCACGCCCGCGCAGCGCGCGGAAGCCGTTGCGGCGCTTGGCGAGAAGCCGTTCCGCGCCAAGCAGCTGTCGAACCACTACTTCGGCCGCCTGACCGTCGACCCCGCCGAGATGACCGACATCCCGGCCGCCACGCGCGACAAGCTGGTGGCCGACCTGATGCCGCCGTTGTTCACGGTCGTGCGCAAGGTCACAACGGACGAGGGGACCACCGCCAAGACTCTGCTGCGGGCGCACGACGGCACGCTCATCGAGAGCGTCCTGATGCGCTACCCGGACCGCGCGACGCTGTGCATCTCGTCGCAGGCCGGCTGCGGCATGGCGTGCCCGTTCTGCGCGACCGGCCAGGGCGGCCTGCAGCGCAACCTGTCGACCGCGGAGATCGTGGACCAGGTGCGCCTGGGTGCGGCGGCCATGCGCGACGGCGAGCTGCCTGGCGGTCCCGGTCGCCTGTCGAACATCGTCTTCATGGGCATGGGCGAGCCGCTCGCGAACTACAAGCGCGTGATCGAGGCCGTGCACCGCATCACCGCGCCGGCGCCGGACGGGCTGGGGATCTCGCAGCGCACCGTCACGGTGTCGACGGTCGGGCTGGTGCCGGCGATTCGCAAGCTGACCGAGGAGAAGCTGCAGGTGCGGCTGGCGGTGTCGCTGCACACGCCGGACGACGAGCTGCGGAACACGCTGGTGCCGGTGAACACACGGTGGGACGTCTCCGAGGTGCTGGAGGCGGCGCGGGGTTACGCGGACCAGACCGGGCGGCGGGTGTCGATCGAGTACGCGCTGATCCGGGACATCAACGACCAGGGCTGGCGTGCGGATCTGCTGGGCAAGAAGCTGCGCAAGCACCTCGGGCAGCTCGTGCACGTGAACCTGATCCCGTTGAACCCGACGCCGGGCAGCAAGTGGGACGCGTCGCCGAAGCCGGTGGAGCGGGAGTTCGTGCGGCGGGTGCGGGAGCAGGGTGTCGAGTGCACCGTGCGGGACACGCGTGGGCAGGAGATCGCGGCCGCCTGTGGTCAGCTCGCCGCCGAGGGCTGAAATCGGTCGCTGAAGCCGGTCGGCGACCTCTACCGTTCCCCGCGATGAAGCTGGAAGGGGAACGCTGGCGCACGCTCGTCAGCACCGTGCGGCTGGGCCGTGACGAGTACCGGGTGGTGCAGCCGGCCCGGCCGCTGTCGCACGCGCCGCTGTACGAGGGGTACCTGGGCGTCGAGGCGTGCGTGGACAAAGCATCCGCGCTTGGCATTGCCATGGCGTGGGAGTTCGGCATGCGGTCACCGCGTACGTTGGTGTACTTGCCGTTGCGGCAGAGCGATTCCGCGTGCCGTTGGAGCGACGGGCCGGTGCTGGATCTGGTGCTGTTGCACCACAGCCTCGGGTTTCGGCTCTCGACGTGGAAGCAGGTGCGCGCCAGGCTGCGGGGTGTGGGGCGGCCGCACACCGTGGTCTGCCGGGGGCTCCAGGAGGAGCCCGACTACGAGCGGCTGCGCCACCGGGACAACCGGGATCTGCTGCGGGGCGAGATCGTGGCCGACACCGTGTTCGTCGTGGGGAGCAGGCCCGCGTTCCAGGTTGGGGGACAGGCGTTGCGGGAGCTGGTCGAGGACTGTCCCCGGCACATGCACGAGAGCCCCGGCACGCACTGCTGCGCTGAGATCACCGAAGATCAGTGGCACTGGAAGTGGCTGCACGTCGTGTACTGCGACGACCACCGGGTCGGCAACAGGTGAAAGGCCCCCGCTCAGACGCGAGCGAGGGCCGGTACGTCTAGAGCTGCCAGTTCTGGTTCGCACCGCTCGTGCACGTCCAGATCACCAGCCGGGTGCCGTCAGCTGACGAACCACCGGACGCGGCCAGGCACTTGCCGGACTGGGGATTTCGCATCGTCGTCCCCACACGAGACCACACCTGGGCGCCGGTGCCGTTGCAAGTCCACAGTTGCACGACGGTTCCGTCAGCGGTGCCGGAGTTGTTGACGTCCATGCACTTTCCCAAGGCGCGCAACGTGTCCCCGGTGCGTGACCACTGCTGGGCGCCCGTGCCGTTGCAACCCCACAGCTGCACTGCCGTGCCGTCGGCGGTGCCGGCACCGTTGACGTCAACGCACTTCCCGCCGATGCCCACGATGGCGCCAGAACCGGACGACACCAGGTACTGGCTGCGCGCGACGTTCCAGTGCGTTGCCAGGTAGGAACCCGCGGGCGGGTTGGTGTGGAAGTAGTCGTCGCCGCCGCAGTCGAGCTGGTTCTCGGGTGCGCCGGGGCACACGTTCACCAGGCCGCCTGGCGGGTTCGGGATGCCGCCGTCGTTGTAACACATGATGTCCTGGTCGTCCCAGCAATGGCCGTGCAGAGTCGCGTGCGGTGCGGAACGTTGCACGGCGCCCAGGGTGTGCAGCAGTTCGTGGGCGCTGGCTTGCCACGTCCAGCAGCCGGTACCCATTGCGGCGTAAGAAGGTCCGGAGTTGTAGCCGTTGTCGGCGCCTGGGCGGTCGTCGCCCGGTGCGCCCCAGGCCAGGCCGCAGCCGGCGGAGTCGTGCCAGAACAGGTACTTGCGGTCGGTCCGGTTGTAGCCCCTCGAAGCGAGCTGGTCGGCGATGGCTGAGGGGGAGGACATGGCCGACTGCGGCACGACAACGTTGTCCACGGTTGCGCGGCACGCCGAGTTGGTCACGAAGCGGACGTGCCGGACGCCGCCGCCGAGCCTGGAGGCCGCCTCGACGAAGGCGTTGTCGATCTGGTCGGCGAAGGTCTGGAACTGGGCCACGAGCTGCGGGTACCGGTCCGCGGACTGGTCGCCGCGCACGTAGACGGCCTGCACTCGTTTGCCGCTCACGCCGTCGCCGTCGCACACCACCGACTGGATCGACGCCTCGGCGGAAGGGCGCCGGAATTCGTCGGGCAGGTCGTCCACATGCGGGCTGAGCAGGGATAACGCCGCTAGCAAAACGCCAAGAGACATGACTGACCGCCTTGCTGGTGAAGAACAGGGAAGCGGTCTAGACCAATGACGACGGTAGCGAAACGGGCACGCTCTGTCAGCGGACAGAACCGGACAGAAAACCGGCCGATGCGACCGTCCGGCTACCATGCCGCGTCGTGGGGGAACCGACGAGGCTGGTCGCGGGCAGATACGCGACGATCAGGGAGCTCGGCCGGGGCGGCATGGGGGTCGTCTGGCTGGCGGAGGACCGGGTCATCGGACGCCAGGTCGCGCTCAAGGAGCTGCGGACCACCGAGACCGAGCGCGTGCTGCGCGAAGCTCGCACGGCAGGGCGCCTGAACAGCCCGAACGTCGTCGGCCTCTACGACGTCATCGTCGAGCACGGCGTCACGTACCTGGTGATGGAGCTCGTCGAGGCGCCGACGCTGTCCGAGGTCATGACCCGCGGGTCGCTCAGCGAGGACGAGGTCGCGGACATCGGCCTGCAGACCCTCAGCGCGCTGGAGGCGGCGCACGCGGCGGGCATCGTGCACCGGGACGTCAAGCCCAGCAACATCATGGTGCTGCCCGACGGACGCGTGAAGCTCGCCGACTTCGGCATCGCCCGTGCGATGGACGACCCCGGTCTGACGGCAACGGGCGGCATCATGGGCTCGCCCGGTTACATGGCGCCGGAGCTGTTCGCCGGCAAGCCTCCCTCGCCCGCGAGCGACCTGTGGGCGTTGGGCGCCACCATGTTCCACGCGATCGAGGGCCGGGCACCGTTCCAGCGCGACACGACCGCGGCCACCATGCATGCGATCATGTACGAGGAGCCGGTGCTGCAACGCACCACTGGCCCGCTCGCCGCCGCGATCATGGCGTTGCTCACCCACGACGACATCCAGCGCCCCACCGCGGCCCAGCTGCGAGCACGGCTCAGTGACCGCACCAAGCAGGTGGCTGCTCCGCCGTCCGAGCAGACCGTCGTCATCGAACCCGTCACCACGTACGTCGCGCCTCAGACCGTCACGCGTGAGGAGTGGGACGACGAGAAGCCCAAGTCGCGCAAGAAGATCGGCGTCTTCGCCGGTGTGGCGGCAGCCGTCGTGGTGATCGCTCTCGCCGCCGTCTTCCTGATCAAGCCGCAGACGCCGGGCATGGCAGCGGCGCAGCAGGGCGCGAGCAACGAGCAGCCGGCGTCGCAGACCAGCAGCACCGCCTCCAGTGCGCCGAGCAGCAGCAGTGCGGCGCCGAGCAGCAGCACGGCCCCCAGCAGCAGTCAGGTTGCGAGCAGCCAGAAGCCGACGCAGGCCACGCAACCGAACCAGCCGCAGGCCACCACTGCGCAGCCGAAGCCCCCGAGGGAGACGCTCGCGTTCTCCCGCTACATCAGCGGCAGCGGCTGGCACTACAGCGGCACTTCGCGTCTTCCTGTGCCCGCGGGGTTCACCCAGGAGAAGCCCGGCTACCTCGGAAAGCTGCTCGCGAACCCGGAGTCGAACACGAAGCCGGTGTACTCCTGCAAGATCAACAACTCCGAAGACCGCATGACCTCCTCCGCGGCCAACTGCGAGGGTCAGACGATCTACGACAACGGCCTGCTCGGTTACGTCTTCACCGCGCCGCCAATGGACGTGCACACGGTGAAGCTGTACCGCTGCAACGCCGGTGGCCACCACTTCGACTCGCTGCACGAGGGCTGCGAGGGCTACAAAACGGAGTTCACGCAGGGGTGGGTGATCCCGTGATCGCCGGCCGGGTCCTCACCGGGCCGTGGCGGGCTCCAGTCCGAGCGGCTCGGAGGAGTCGAACGTCTCCCGCGCCTCGGCGACCGACTCGTAGTTCTGCTGCGCCCACGACCGCAACGCGGCCAGAGGCTCGGTGACACTGCGCCCGAGCTCCGTCAGCTCGTACTCGACGCGCAACGGCACCGAGGGGTAGACCGTGCGCGTGACGAGCCCGTCGCGCTCCAACGTGCGCAACGTCTGCGTGAGCATCTTCTGGCTGATGCCGTCCAACCGGCGCTTCAGCTCACCGAATCGCCTCGGCCCGTCTTCCAGCGCACCGATGACCAGCGCCGTCCACTTCGACGCGACCATGTCCAGCAGGTCGCGGCACGGGCACATCTTCATGTAAACGTCCCTGATCACACCTAGTTTCTACCAGGTACCTAGTGCACAAAGTAGTGCCTGATTGCCAACAGAGACCAGATCTCCGAGGCTGGTGCGCATGCGAGCGATCACCCAGAACGAGTTCGGCGGACCGGAAATTCTCACCCTCACCGACCTGCCCAAGCCAGCCCCGCTGCCGACGGAGGTGCTGGTCAGGGTGCACGCGGCCGGAGTCAACCCGGTCGACTGGAAGACCCGCGCGGGCGGCGGCATGGCCGGTCTGCAGACCATGCCGCTCGTCCTCGGCTGGGACGTCTCCGGTGTCGTCGAGGAGGTGGGCTTCGGTGTGACGACGCTCAAGCCCGGCGACGAGGTCTACGGCATGCCCCGCTTCCCGCACGCCGCGAGCGCCTACGCCGAGTACGTCACCGCGCCGTCCCGCCACTTCGCGAAGAAGCCGGAGAGTCTCACCCACGTCGAGGCGGCCGCTCTGCCGCTGGCCGCGCTCACCGCGTGGCAGATCCTGAAAGACACGGCTGACGTGCAGCCGGGGCAGAAAGTGCTGATCACAGCCGCGGCGGGCGGCGTCGGCCACCTCGCGGTCCAGATCGCGAAGGCCCGCGGCGCGTACGTCATCGGCACCGCGCGCGAGCCCAAGCACGCGTTCCTGAAGGACCTCGGCGCCGACGATGTGATCGACTACACGAAGGGCGTCTACGCGGGTACCGACGTCGACGTGCTGGTCGACCTGGTCGGCGGCGCGTCACCGGCCCCGGTGCGCGGAGGGGGCCTGTTCGTCGGCGTCCCGTCCGGAGTGGACAGCGCGATCCGCGACGACATCAGGACGAGCCCGATCCTGGTCGAGCCCGACCGGGCGGGACTGGAGGCGATCGCCGCGCTCGTCGAATCCGGTGAGCTCAGGGTTCACGTCGACGCGACGTTCCCGCTCGAAGAGGCCGGAAAAGCACATGCCCTGGGCGAGACGGGCCGCACCCAGGGCAAGATCGTGCTCGAAACGCTCTAGCGGCGCCAGGACGTCTTGCGACGGGCGGCGTCCCACACCAGCAGCGCGATGATGACCACACCGGTGACGACGAGGTAGATGTTCTCGGTCTGACCGTGGTGGTTGCCGATCAGCATCAGGAAGCAGAAGATCGCGGAGAGCCAGCCGGCGATCCGGGTGCCCTTGGGCAGCGTGCCGTGCCAGCCCCACTCGTGCGACGGCTCCTCGTGAGGGTCGACGGCAGGACGCTTGTCCAGTTCCGAGGACGAAGCCACGGTTTCCTCCACTGCTCATCCGGATTACGAGGTCATCGTCGCACATGTGAGTGAGCACGGATGTGTGAGGTCGCGCGCGCACGACTTACCGGCGGGGTCGTGCGGCGTCTACGCTCGGCGCGGACACACCCATCCGATCTCTGAAGGCGCCTCGACTTGACCGGCTTCTCTCCCGCTGAGGCCTCCACCCCGGACACGTTCGCCCCCGTCGAGATCGGTCTCCACGGGGTGCGCAAGCGCTTCTCCGACCAGGTGGCGGTCGACGGCGTCTCGCTCAACGTCCACGAGGGCGAGTTCTTCTCGGTGCTCGGCCCGTCCGGCTGCGGCAAGACCACGATCCTGCGCATGATCGCCGGCTTCGTCGACCCCGACGAGGGCCGCATCGAGCTCGACGGCAACGACATGGTGGGCGTCCCTCCGTACCGGCGGGACGTCAACACCGTCTTCCAGTCGTACGCGCTGTTCCCGCACATGTCGGTGTGGGACAACGTTGCCTACGGGCTCAAGCGCAAGAAGATCCGCGGCGACGAGCTGAAGAAGCGCGTCGGGGAGCACCTCGAGCTCGTGCGGCTGTCCCAGTTCGCCAAACGCAGGCCTGCGCAGCTTTCGGGTGGTCAGCAGCAGCGTGTCGCCATCGCCCGTGCGCTCGCCGCCGGGCCGCAGCTGCTCCTGCTGGACGAACCGCTGGGCGCCCTCGACGCCAAGCTCCGCAAGGAGCTGCAGATCGAGCTGATGCGCATCCAGCGCGAGGTCGGCACGACGTTCCTCTACGTCACGCACGACCAGGAAGAGGCGCTGGTCCTCTCGCACCGCATCGCCGTGATGAACGCGGGCAAGATCGAGCAGGTCGGCTACCCGGAGGACGTCTACGAGCGGCCGGCCACCCGGTTCGTCGCCGGCTTCATCGGCACGTCCAACATCCTGGACGTCGAGGTGTCCGGTGTGGACGGTGAGTTCGCCGCGCTGACGGCTCCCGGCGCCACGAACCTGCGCGCGAAGTTCTCCGGCAGTGTCAGCCACGGCCAGAAGGTTTCCGCCACCGTGCGCCCGGAGAAGGTGCATCTCTTCAACGAGACCGCTGAGCCGCCCACGGGCTGGTGCGTGCTGCAGGGCGTGGTCCACGACGTGGTTTACACGGGTGTGTCGACCCAGTTCGTCGTGGATACCCCGGGTGGCGAGCTGGTGGCGTTCGTGCAGAACGCCCAGCGCATCGACGACGCGGGCGCGCCGGGGCAGCCGGTGCGGATGGCGTGGGATCCCGAGTTCACCGTGCTGCTGGAGAAGGCTGATGACTGACGAGAAGGTTCGGATCGCCCGGCTGTGGGACGTCGACAGCCCGCGGGTGACCCGGCGCACGATGCTGGGCTCGATGACGTTCTTCGCGCTCGCCGCCTGCGGCGTCGGTGAGGCGCCGACGAACAGCGGTGGCTCCTCGACCGCCGCGAAGGCCACGAACCTGAAGAACGAGCCCAAGCTCAACTTCTACAACTGGACCGACTACATCGCGCCGGAGACGTTGCCGGGCTTCAAGGCCGCGACCGGCATCGAGGTCACCTACGACAACTTCTCCACCAACGACGAGATGGAAGCCAAGATCGCGTCCGGCCAGGCGGGCTACGACCTGGTCGTGCCGAGCGACAACTTCCTGCGCCGGTTCCTGCGCAGCGGCCTGCTGCAGCCGCTCGACCACTCGTCGATCCCGAACCTCAAGAACCTGGAGAAGCGGTTCGTCGAGGCCGACTACGACGCCGGCAACAGGTACTCGGTGCCGTGGGCCTGGGGCACCACGGGGCTCGCGTACTCGAAGTCGCAGATCGGCGGCGACGTCACCGGGTTCTCCGCCTACGACCTGCCGAACGCCCAGGGGCGCAGCACGATCCTCGACGAGGCACGCGACGGCATGGCGCTCGGTCTGCTCAAGCTCGGCCACGACCCGAACACCACCGACCCGAAGCAGATCGACGACGCGGCGAACTTCCTGCTGTCGTTGAAGAAGAAGCTCGGGCAAATCACCTCCGACGTGATCGAGCCGCTCACCTCGGGCCAGGTGCGGCTGGCGCAGGCGTACTCCGGCGACGCGTTCCAGGCCCGCGAGACCAACGACGACGTCGCCTACGCCATCCCCACCGAGGGCGGACTGTCCTACGTGGACCTCCTCGTCATCCCGAAGGACGCGCCGCACGCCGAGAACGCGCACCGGTTCATCGACTTCATCCTCGGTGCGGAAACGGGTGCGGCGCTGTCCAACGCGGTGCGGTACGGCAGCCCCAACGCCGCCGCCAAGCCGTTGATCGACAAGGAGCTGCTGGACGATCCGCTGGTCTATCCCTCGGACGACCAGCTGAAGAAGCTCCCGATCACCAAGGACCTCGGCGGCGACGTCGAGGCGAAGTACGCCGACGCCTGGACGAAGGTCAAGACCGGCTGACCGGCAGGGACGCGAAGCCCCTGATCGTCGTGGAGTCGCGGAACGTGGCCGCCGCCGTTTGCGTGATGCGCGGCCACTTCCGTGCCAGCACGCGGAAGACGACGTCACCCTCCATCCGGGCGAGCGACGCACCGAGGCAGTAGTGGATGCCGCTGGAGAATGCGAGGTGCTCGGGCTGCCCGGTCCTGGTGATGTCGAACCGGTGCGGGTCGGGGTAGACGTCCGGATCGCGGTTGCCCGCCGCGAGGACCAGGTAGATCCCGTTGTCCCGCTTCAACCTGCGGTGGACGTCCGGCACGTCCTGGTGCGCCACGCGGCCGGTGTAGTGCACCGGTGGCGCCCAGCGCAGCACCTCCTCGACCGCCGCGGGTGCCAGGTCGGGGTTGCGCTTGAGCAGGTCCCACTGGTCCGGGTGGTCCAGGAACGCCATGGTGCCGTTGCCGATCAGGTTCACCGTCGTCTCGAACCCGGCGACCAGCAGCAACAACAGCGTGCCCATCAGCTCCCGCACGGTGAGCTTCTGCTCGCCCTCGGACGCGACCAGCGAGCTGATCACGTCGTCCCCCGGCCCGCGCCTGCGTTCGTCGATCAGCCGCTCGAACAACGCCGTGATCCGCCCGGTCGCCTGGTTGAGCGGCCCGGGCGACTGCGCGGTGTCGCTGCTCGCGACGAGCATCCCGTACTCGGCGAACGACCTCGTGTCCTTGTCAGGGATTCCGAGCAGATCGCTGATGACCATGATGGGCAACGGCGTCGCGAACCCCTCGATGAGATCCATGGAGTCGTTGTCCAGCAACGACTCCGCGAGCTTCTCGACGCGCGGCCGGTAGGAGTCGATCATCTTCGGGCTGAACGCCGGCGCGGCCAGCCTGCGCAGCCGCGTGTGGTCGGGCGGGTCCGACTCGAGGAACGACGGCGGCGCCAGGCCGACGCTGTTCATCGCCGGCAGGGAACCGTCGCTGAACCGCACCCCGAACCGGCGGTCCCGCAGGACCTTGTTGCACACCGCGTGCGACGTCGTGATGAACATGCCGCCGTCTTCCGCGATGGCCCCCTTCGCGCGAATCGCCTCGTAGACCGGATACGGGTCATCTTGGCCGGTCAGATGCACGATCGACATCACTTACCCCCTCGAACAGCGTGGACAGCACGAACCGGGGAGCGTCGAGCGGTGCCAGCCGACCCGCGTCGATCGACTCCCAGGCGAGGTAGAGCCCGGCGTAGAGGCTGTGCAGGATCCACCACGCGGGCAGGTCGCGGCGCAGGCGCGTGCCCTGCAGCCGGGTGATCAGGTCGAGCAGCGGCGGGTCCATCGCGAGGAGCCGGACGGCCAGCTCCTCGTCCCGCTCCAGTCCGGGAAAGCGCATCAGGAACTCGATCCGCGGGCCGAGTGCGAGAAGCCGCGTCACCAGGTCCTCGATCGCGTCGTCCGCTTCGAAGTCCACCTGGGACATCACGGACTCGACGAGGTCCAGCGCGTCGTTGGCGAGTGCGCGGATCAGTGCCGTGCGGGTGGGAAAGCGCTTGTGGAGTGTGGTCCTGCCGACACCTGCCGCCTTCGCGACGTCACCCAGCGACGCCGTCGGGTCCTTCAGCAGCACTGACGTCGCCGTTTGCAGGAGGTGAACACTCATGTTCGCAACGGTACATGAATGTTCACATGGCATCATCTGCGTTTGTGTCACGACGCTGGCTGAAGGCCAACGCCCTGCTCACGCCCACCGGGCTGTGGCTGGGGATTTTCCTGATCGCGCCGCTCGCGATCGTCGTCCAGTTCAGCTTCGCCACGCGGGACACCGGCGTCGCCCGCGCGGTGCTGCCGTGGACGACGCAGGCCTACCTGACGGCGCTCGACCCGGCGTTCCTGCCGATCTTCGGCCGGACCCTGGTCTACGCCGGCGCGACGACGATCGCCTGTCTGCTGCTGGGATTCCCGCTGGCGTGGTTCATCGCGCGGCACGGCGGCCGCTACCGGACCGTGCTGCTCGCGGCGGTGCTGATCCCGTTCTGGTCGAGCTACCTCGCGCGGATCTACGCGTGGAAGGCGCTGCTGGACGGCGAGGGCCTGGTCAACACGATGCTCGGATGGGTGGGCCTGGACCGCGATGGCGGGTTCCTGCTCACGCACGGCGCCGTGATCCTCGGGCTCACCTACGGCTTCCTGCCGTTCATGGTCCTGCCGCTGTACGTGGCGTGCGAGCGGTTCGACTTCCGGCTCGTGGAGGCGTCGTACGACCTCGGTCACGGGCGCACGTCGACGTTCTTCCGCGTGGTGCTGCCCGGTGTGCTCACCGGCGTGCTGGCCGGTTCGTTGCTGGTGCTCGTGCCCGCGGCAGGTGACTTCGTGACGCCGAAGCTGCTCGGCGGGGTCGACCAGTCGACGTTCGGTTCGGTGATCGACGACCAGTTCCGCAGCGGCAACAACTGGCCGCTGGGCTCGGCGATGGCCGTGCTGCTGCTCGTGCTGGTGGTGCTCGTGCTGATCCTGCGCGGGCGGCGTGGGGAGGACGTGCTGTGAACCGCCGCCCGTGGGCCCTCGGGCTCGTTGCCGCCCTGGTCTTCGTGTTCCTGTACGCGCCGATCGCGTGGCTGGCGATCGCGTCGTTCAACTCGTCGCGGTCGCTCAGCCGGATCAGCGGCCTGTCGACGCAGTGGTACGCCGAGCTGTTCGAGGACACACGCGTGCTGGAGTCGTTGCGGTTGACGCTGCAGCTGGCGCTGGCGTCCGCCGTGATCTCGACGGTGATCGGGACGCTGGCGGCGTTCGGGCTGCGCAGGGCGTTTCCCGGTCGCGGGGTCTGGACGGTGCTGCTGTCGCTGCCGCTCGTGGTGCCCGAGGTCGTCATGGGTGTGGCGATGCTGGGGTTCTTCGTGAAGATCGCCGGGATTCCACTCGGGTTCGGCGCGTTGCTCTTCGCGCACGTGGCCTTCTCGCTGAGCTTCGTGGTCGTCGTGGTGCGGTCGCGGGTGTCCGGAATGGACGTTCGGATGGAGGAGGCCGCCGCGGATCTCGGAGCTTCGCCGTCCGTCGCTTTCCGCACCGTCACGCTGCCGTTGGTGGCCCCCGCGGTGGTGGCCGGTGCGGCGTTCGCGTTCCTGCTGTCGTTCGACGACGTGGTGATCTCCTCGTACCTGACCGGTGTCGGGTCGACGACGTTGCCGGTGTTCGTCTACGCGCAGGCCTCTAAGCGAGGTGTCTCGCCGGAGATCGTCGCGCTGTCGACGTTGATGGTGACGGCGACCGCGCTGCTGTTGATCATCGGCGTGATGGTCGCGTCCTGGCGCGCGCGTAAGGCGGGATCCGTCGCGCAGCTGGCGTAACTTCGAGCCAGGGCGGTATCTCCGTCCCCGGCCGGTCGACTTCCGAGGTGTGACACCGGCAGCTCTTGGGGGGCGACATGCCGCAGTTGCGCATTCACTTCACCGACCTGGACATCGCACGCACCCGCATCAAACTGGAAACCGATCTGATGTGGGAGATCGTCAGCAGCGCCCAGATCCTGCAGCACAAAGACGGTGACCTGTTCTTCGCTCCGTGGCGCCGCCACGTTCGCGAGCTCGCCGGTCACGACGCGGACTTGAGGACGGCGTTGCGCACGCTTCTGACGGTGGCGCCGCACGCCGCCTATTTCCCCGATCTCCTCACACCGCCAGAGGACACGTCCGGCATCGACGAGTGCACCGACGCGGTTCTTTCCACGCCGCCACGACGTCTGCGTGAGGAGATCGACCGGATCCGTCCCGCGGACGGTCCGGGGGCGAGCTGGCTGGACGACCTCGCCAGAGGAAGATCCGCCGCGCTCCGGCAGCTCCGCGACGCTCTCCGCGTCTACTTCAGGTCCGTCATCGAGCCGCACCTGCCGACGATCGAGGAAGGGCTGTGCACCGATGTGGCGCCCTGGATCCAGCAGTACCTGAACGGTGGCCCGGAAGCGCTGCTGGGCGCGCTCGGCCCGGCGGCCCGGTGGGATCCGCCCGTGCTGGCCGTCGACTACCCGCACGATCGCGATCTGCGTCTCGACGGCAGGGGACTGGTGCTGATCCCCTGCTACTTCGCCCTGCACCACCCGGTGGCGCTCGCGGATCCGCGGTTGCGCCCGGTGCTGGCGTTTCCGATCCGGACCGAGTCCCGGCTCCTGTCCGGCGGGCGTGCGGGAGGTGACCACGTGACGGCGTTGCTGGGCGCCACCAGGGCTTCGATCCTGCGGTCCGTGGTCGGCGGGAGCACCACCACCAGGCTGGCGAAGCAGGTGGGGGTGGCCCCCGCCACGGTGAGCCACCACACCGGCGTGCTGCGCGACGCGGGTCTCATCGCCACCGAGCGCGAGGAGAACTTCGCGCGGCATCTGATCACGCCGCTGGGGTTGCGGGTGCTCGCCGCCGATCGGTGAACGCGGTCAGCACGTGCTGGTGACCCACCGGTGGGAGCGGACGATCACGCCCGCCGGCCAGGTGACGGCCTGGCGCGGAGGGATGAAATGGACGGTGTCGCCTCGGTAGTACGTGCCCGAATAGAGGCACACCCCGACATATCTCGAGTCGGTCTTGTTGTTGTAGGCGGCCATCACCCGCCTCGACGACGACCACGAACACCTGACCGGGCCGCTGCCCCAGTCGGGGCTGTTCTCCGCCCAGGTGCAGCGGTTGCTGCTGCCGTCGGCGACCGGCCACACGCACAGGTTGCCGGCGGCGCAGGACAAAGCCTGAGCAGAGACTGGCGGTTCCGCCGACGCGGTACCCGCCGACGACAGTGCGAAGGCGGCGGCCAACAGCACACTCAACGCTTTTCTCATGTTTTCCCCTGGAAGACGAATGCGGCTGAGGGCCACCGCGGCAGTGTCCGATCAGGACACCGCCGGATGGCCCTCAGTCGTCAGCTGATCACCAGCAGGTGGTGCCGGTGACCCACTTGTGGGAGCGGATGATCACGTTCGGCCAGTTCGTGAGCTGCTGGCCCCGGTAGACGTAGTAGGCGACGCTGCCGGTGTAGTTCGCGCCCGGGTACAGGCACACCCTGGTGTAGGACGTGTTCTGCCCGTTGTTGTAAGCGGCGCGCACGGCGCGGGAGTTCGACCATGAACACCTGACGGATCCGCCCCACCAGTCGGGGTCGGCGCTGCCCCAGCTGCAGCGGCTGCTGCTGCCGTCGGCGACCGGCCACACGCACAGGTTGCCGGCACCGCACGACAAGGCCAGAGCCGACGCGTCGTGCTGCGCCGATGCCCCCACCTCGACGGGGCTGCCCAGGTTGATCTCGGTCGGCTTCGCGTCCGCCGCCGACGCGCTCCCCAGCAACGTCAACATCGCCATGACGGTCGCGAACAACACACACAACGCTTTTCTCATTTTTCCCCCTGAGAGAAATTGATGTGCAGGGCGCGAAGTATGCCGAGACGATCATGGGCCGGGAGGGTCCTTCGAACCTGGTCGAAACGCTTCCACGTGGCTGGGGATCAACCGCTGAGGTGGTCCAGCCGTCAACTTTCGTCGCGCGAGTTCGATACTCCAGCGTGCCGCGCGGACATCGGACGTCTCGTAGTTTGAGAGCGTGATTACTGCTGTGCGGACCAGGGCCGAGGCGCTCGTCGCCGACACCCTGGCCCGGCTCAAGGCGTTGACCCCGGTGCGGGTCATCGGCGACGTGATCGTCATGATCGCCACGATCCTGCTGGACCTGTGGCCCGGGCCGTGGGCCGAGCACAAGACCTCAGGCTGGGCGCTCGTCGGGTTCGCCGCCGTGTACCTGGTGCTGCTGCCGCTGCGGCACGTGCTGCCGGCGACCGTCATGATCGGGGGCGCGGCGATCCCGTTCCTCGGGCCCGCGCTGATGGTCGTGCTGAGCTACACCGCGGGGCGGCGGATCACGTCGTGGGTCAAGGCCGTGGTGTCGACGACGCTCACGTTCGTCGTCGTGGTGCTCGCGTGGGACTGGGACGCGCGGCCGATCGACATCGAACCCGCCTACGGCATGCTCATCCTGATCACGATCTTCGGCGTGGGCGTGGCGCTGCCGTTCCTCGTCGGCCGGTACCTGGCGCAACGCGAGGCGCTGGTGCAGGCGATGCAGGACCGCGAAGCCCGGATGCGGATCGAGCACCGGATGATCTCCCGGCAGGTGCGGCTCCGTGAACGCAGCCGCATCGCCCAGGACATGCACGACAGCCTCGGCCACCGGCTGTCGTTGATCTCCGTGCACGCCGGTGTGCTGGCGATGGACCCGTCACTGGGGGACAAGCAGCGCGAGGCGATCGGGGTGCTGCGCTCGGCCGCGTTGACCGGCATGGAAGAGCTGCGGGCGATCATCGGGGTGCTGCGGGCCGAGGACGGTCCTGACGACGACCCCGCGACACGGACCGTGGAGTCCATCGACTCGTTGGTGAGTGACGCGCGGAAGGCCGGTGTGCTGGTCAGTCTGGTTCGTGGCGGGCAGTCGCACCCGTTGCCGTCACGTGTGTCGCACGCGGCTTATCGCGTCGCGCAGGAGGGGCTGACCAACGCGGCCAAGCACTCACCGGGCGCCGCCGTGCAGGTGACGGTGAAGTACGAGCCGGACGCGCTGGTGGTGGAGGTGCGGAACAACCCGTCGCGCAACGGCTCGCCCACCGGTGAGCCCGGCGTCGGCCTGATCGGGCTCTCCGAACGCGTGCGCGTGGCGGGCGGCATCCTGCACGTCGGCGCGCTGCCGTCGGGCGGCTTCCGGATCGCCGCGGTGCTGCCGTACGAGGAGACGGCGCTGCCCGAACCGGAGGACGAGCAGGAGGAGGCCGAGCCGAGGCGGCAGATCCGCAAGTGGGCGGGCGTCGGGTCGATCGCGGGCGCGTCGATCGTGCTGACGCTCATCATCGGCGGCTTCACGGTGCTCGGCGCCCAGCCGGTGACCGAGGTCGTGACGCAGCAGAACCTCGACCGGATCCAGGAGGGACAGCCGGAGGCCGAGGTGATGGCGCTGCTGCCGTCCGGCGACGAACCCCTGGTGGGCGACGGTGAACGGAAGTCCCACGCCGCACCGGAGCCGCCGGGCGCGCGTTGCGTCTACCACATCACCGACGAGCAGTCCTACCGCGACGAGGGCACACGGGTGGTGCGTTTCTGCTTCCGAGACGGCAAGCTGGTCGAGAAGAAGATCCACGTGCAGAGGACTGGTTAATGATCCGGGTGCTCATCGCCGACGACGAGCCGCTCATGCGGGCCGGCATCAAGGCCATTCTCGGCACCGCCGACGACATCGAGCTGGTGGCGGAGGCGGGCGACGGCCGCGAGGCGCTGCAGATCGTGCGCGAGCGCCGCGTCGACGTGGCGGTGCTGGACATCCGCATGCCGCGGATGGACGGCCTGGCGTGCGCCAAGGAGCTGCGAGTCGTCGCGCCTTCCGTGCGGGTCGTGATGCTGACGACGTTCGGCGAGGACGAGAACATCGTGCGAGCCCTGTCCGACGGCGCGGCCGGGTTCCTGCTCAAGGACTCCGCGCCCGAGGAGCTGTTGCGTGCCGTGCGCGCGGTGAACAACGGCGAGGCGTATCTGTCGCCGATGGTCACGTCGCGCGTGGTCGGCATGGTCGCCACGTCCGGGCAGCCGAAGCGGCAGGAGGCGCAGAAGGCCGTCGCCGGGCTCACCGAGCGCGAGGTGGAGGTGCTCGCGCTGCTCGGGCAGGGCATGTCGAACGCGGACATCGGCGCGAAGCTGCACATGTCCGAGGCGACGGTGAAGACGTACGTGTCGCGGTTGCTCGCGAAGCTGGGGCTGACGAACCGGGTGCAGGCGGCGTTGCTCGCCCGGGACGCGGGGATCGCCAGCTAGTCATCGCAACGTGAGAGGCCGTCCGGGTGACACCCGAACGGCCTCAAACGTCTCACTGGACTAGGTATGTGCCCTCCGGCCTGTTACCAGGCGGTAGATGCCGAGCAGGATCAGCGATCCGACGATGGCCAGCAGCCACGTCCTCAGGTCGAAGAAGGACCCGAGATCGGTCCCGAAGAGCGCGGATCCGATGAATCCGCCCAGAATCGCACCCACGATGCCGAGCAGCATCGTGATGATGAAACCGCCGGGGTCGTTACCAGGCATGATGGCCTTGGCGATGGCGCCGGCCAGCAGACCGAGCACGATCCATCCCAGGATGCCCACGGAGAGTCTCCTTCCATCAGCTGTCGAGGAAGGAATGCCCCCGAAGTGGCGACTTCACGCCTCCAAAACCACTCCGTTATCAAAGTAACGGGCTGTGCCGGGCTCTCAGGCACTCTCCGGAACAATGAGGGGCGATGAGTACTCCACGCACTGTCCTGATCCTGGGATCGACCGGCTCCATCGGCACCCAGGCGCTCGACGTCATCCGGCGCAACCGCGACCGCTTCCGCGTCGTCGGGCTCGGCGCCGGTGGGCGTCAGCTGGACCTGCTCAAGCAGCAGGCAGCCGAGTTCGACGTACCGGTGGTCGCCGTGGCCAACGGCACCGAGGTGCCCGGCGTCAAGACGCTGACCAGCATGGTCGACCTGATCGAGGCCTGCCCCGCGGACGTCGTGCTCAACGGCATGGACGGGTCCAGGGGGCTCGAGCCGTCGCTGAAGACGCTGGAGAGCGGCGCCACGCTCGCGCTCGCCAACAAGGAGTCGCTCATCGCGGGCGGGCCGCTCGTGCTGAAGGCGGCCAAGCCCGACCAGATCGTGCCGGTCGACTCGGAGCACTCGGCGCTCGCGCAGTGCCTGCGCGGTGGCGCGCCGCACGAGGTGCACAAGCTGGTGCTGACGGCGTCCGGCGGGCCGTTCCGCGGCAGGACGCGCGCGGACCTCGCCGACATCACGGTCGAACAGGCCATGGCGCACCCGACGTGGTCGATGGGCCAGGTCGTCACCATCAACTCGGCGAACCTGGTGAACAAGGGCCTCGAGCTGATCGAGGCGCACCTGCTGTTCGGGGTGCCGTACGACCGCATCGACGTCGTGGTGCACCCGCAGTCCATCATTCACTCGATGGTGACGTTCACCGATGGCTCGACGCTCGCGCAGGCGTCGCCGCCGGACATGCGCCTGCCGATCTCGCTGGGCCTCGGGTGGCCCGAGCGCGTAGCCGGTGCGGCGGCCGCCTGTACCTTTGACACCGCCACCTCGTGGACGTTCGAACCGGTGGACAGCGTCACGTTCCCGGCGGTCGAGCTAGCACGGCAGGCGGGCAGCGGCGGTGGCTGTCTCCCCGCGGTGTACAACGCGGCGAACGAGGAGGCACTCGCTGCTTTCGTCGCGGGCAAGACGTCGTTCCTGTCGATCGTGGACACCATCGGCCAGGTTCTCGGCGAGGCGAATGACTGGCGGAGCGACCCCGCGGACGTCGCGGAGGTGCTCGCCGCCGAGGACTGGGCACGTGCACGTGCCCGCGAGCTGGTTGGAAGGAACTGAGCTCCGTGAACACATTCATCAACATCCTCGGGGTGCTGCTGTTCGCGTTCGGCATCGCGGTGTCGATCGCGCTGCACGAGCTCGGGCACCTGGCGACCGCCAAGGCCTTCGGCATGAAGGTCACCCGCTACTTCATCGGCTTCGGCCCGAAGCTCTACTCGTTCCGCAAGGGCGAGACCGAGTACGGCCTGAAGGCGATCCCGGCCGGCGGCTTCTGCGAGATCACCGGCATGACCGCCCTCGAGGACGTGCACCCGGACGACCGCAAGCGCGCCTTCTACAACCAGAAGGTGTGGAAGCGCGTCGTCGTGCTCTCCGCGGGCTCGATCACGCACTTCATCCTCGGCTTCATCATCCTGCTGATCCTCGCGATGTCGCTGGGCCTGCCGAACAACAAGGACCTCCCGGTGCTCGCGGAGGTCTCGAACTGCGTGCAGAACCACACGGTCGCCTACGACGCGCCGTGCCCCGCGGGCGCCCCGGCCCCGGCGAAGAACGCCGGGCTCAGGCCCGGCGACGAGATCGTCTCGATCGCGGGCAAGCCGATTGCGACCTGGTCGGACATGCAGAAGGTCACCCGCGACCTCAGCGGCCCGAACGAGTTCAAGGTGCTGCGCGACGGCAAGGAGATCACCCTCACCGTCGACGTGCCCAAGGTCACGCGCCAGATCTCCGACGGCAAGGGCGGCGTCGAGGTCAAGGAGGTGGGCGCGATCGGCGTGATCGTCCAGCAGTCCTTCACCTACGGCCCGATCGACGCGATCCCGGCCGCCGTGTCCTTCACCGGTGACATGTTCGTGAACACCTGGAAGGGTCTCCTGCGCTTCCCGGAGCGCATCCCGGCAGTGGTCAAGGCCATCGGCGGCGGCGAGCGCGACCTCGACACCCCGATCTCGGTGGTGGGCGCCTCCCGCCTGGGCGGCGACGCGGCGGAACGAGGCCTCTGGGCGTTCTTCATCCTGATGCTCGCGGGCCTGAACTTCTTCGTGGGTGTGTTCAACCTCCTGCCGCTGCTCCCGCTTGACGGTGGTCACATCGCCGTCAACCTCTACGAACGGGTGCGAGACTGGATCAGGAAGCTGCGCGGGAAGCCCGCCGGCGCCCCGGTCAACTACATGCGCCTGTTGCCGCTCACCTACGTGGTCATCTTCATCGGCGGCGCCATCACGCTGCTGACCGTGACCGCCGACATCGTCAACCCGATCAGGTTGCAGTGATTTACGAAAGGTGCAAAACCCATGAGTGACGGCGTGATGCTCGGAATGCCGGCACTGCCGCCGCCGGTGCTGTCGGAACGCCGCAAGACCCGGCAGCTGATGGTGGGCAACGTCGGTGTCGGCAGCGAGTTCCCCGTCTCCGTCCAGTCGATGACGACGACCCTGACGTCGGACGTCAACGCGACGCTGCAGCAGATCGCGGAACTCACCGCGGCCGGCTGCGACATCGTCCGGGTCGCCTGCCCGTCGCAGGACGACGCGGACGCCCTGCCGGCGATCGCGCGCAAGTCGCAGATCCCGGTGATCGCGGACATCCACTTCCAGCCGAAGTACGTCTTCGCCGCCATCGAAGCCGGCTGCGCGGCCGTCCGCGTGAACCCCGGCAACATCAAGAAGTTCGACGACAAGGTCAAGGAGATCGCCCAGGCGGCCCGCGACCACAACACCCCGATCCGCATCGGCGTCAACGCGGGCTCCCTGGACCCGCGCCTGATGGCCAAGTACGGCAAGGCCACGCCGGAAGCCCTGGCCGAGTCGGCCCTGTGGGAGGCCTCGCTCTTCGCCGAGCACGACTTCCACGACATCAAGATCTCGGTCAAGCACAACGACCCGGTGATCATGGTCCGCGCCTACGAGATCCTCGCCGAACAGTGCGACTACCCGCTGCACCTCGGCGTCACGGAAGCCGGTCCCGCCTTCCAGGGCACCATCAAGTCGGCCGTGGCCTTCGGCGCCCTCCTCCGCCAGGGCATCGGCGACACCATCCGGGTGTCGCTGAGCGCCCCGCCGGTGGAGGAGATCAAGGTCGGCCACCAGATCCTCCAGTCCCTCAACCTGCGCCCGCGCAAGCTGGAGATCGTGTCCTGCCCGTCCTGCGGCCGCGCCCAGGTGGACGTGTACACGCTCGCCGAGCAGGTCACCGCAGGCCTGGAGGGCATGGAGGTCCCGCTCCGCGTAGCCGTCATGGGTTGCGTCGTGAACGGCCCCGGCGAGGCCCGCGAGGCCGACCTGGGCGTGGCGAGCGGCAACGGCAAGGGCCAGATCTTCGTGAAGGGCAAGGTCATCAAGACCGTGCCCGAGCACGCGATCGTCGAAACCCTGATCGAAGAGGCGATGCGCCTCGCCGAGGAGATGGAGCCGGTGGAGGGGGGAGCCCCCGCCGTCACCGTCGGCTGACGCTCAACACGAGCCTTGAGGGGCGCTTCCCGCCGGGGAACGCGCCCCTCAGCGCATGTTGGCGGTAGTTGCAGGCGTTTTGATCATGCGTTGGTAGTACTTGCAGACGCCACCACGCCCCGGCCGCCAGCACCACATGAGCACGGCACCCGACCACCTGCGGACCCCGTGCGCACCGTCACCGCCCTCCGCACGGTTGGCTGATGCCACCCACCCATCCAATCTGGCACGCTAGGTGACGTGCTGAGGCTGGCCGGAGCGCGCGTACTCGACGAGCGCGACCTGATCGACGTGCGCGGGGTCTTCGACAACGACCCCGTAGCCGCGTGCATGGTCGCCGCAAGGGTGGAAGTCGCCGGCCTGGACCCCTGGCGCCTTGGCGGCGAGATGTGGGGCTCGGACTCCAGGCCGATCAAGGGCAAAGTGGACGGCCTCTGCTTCTCAGGCCCCAACCTGATCCCCCTGAAAGGCACCCCGAGCGCCATGCGCATGTTCGCCGACCGCGCACGCCGCCGAGGTCGCATGTGCTCCAGCCTCGTGGGCCCAGCCGAACAGGTCTTAACCCTCTGGGAAGAGCTGCAACCGGACTGGGGCCCGGCCAGGGAAGTACGAGGAGACCAGCCCCTGATGGCGATCTCCAGCCCTCCGAAGGTCACCCCGGACCCACTGGTCCGTCAGGTCCGCCCGAGCGAACTGTCCCGCTACCTCCCCGCGGCGATCTCGATGTTCATCGAGGAGGTCGGCATCGACCCGTGCGCGGAAGACGGCGGCGCGGGTTACCGAGCCAGGGTCTCCGAGCTGATCGCAGCAGGCCGAGCCTTCGCGAGGTTCGAGAACGGCGAGGTCGTCTTCAAGGCGGAGATCGGCGCGATGTCGTCCAAAGTGGGCCAGATCCAGGGCGTCTGGGTTCGCCCGGACCGCAGGGGCGAGGGCATCGGCACCGCGGGAACAGCCGCCGTGGCCGACCGCCTCGTCCGCGTCCTCAACCGCACGGCGAGCCTCTACGTGAACGGCTACAACCACGTCGCCCAGGCCGCCTACCGCAGAATCGGCTTCGAACAGGTGGGTCAGTACGCGACTGTCCTGTTCTGAACGGGCATACTCGCGCGGGTGCGCCTTCTCGCGACGATCACGGTGACGATCACGGCCCTGACGATCACGCTGAGCGGCTGCGGGCTGTTCAAGTCAGAACCCGGAGCGCCGGAGATCACCAACGACTTCCTGGCGAAGCTCGCGTCCGGTGACGTGCAGGGTGCGGCCGGGCTGACAGACAACCCGAACGAGGCCAAGGAGACCCTGGAGAAGTTCCGGGGTGCGCTGAAGCCGGAGGGGCTCAGCAGCAAGGTCGACCAGATGCGCAAGAACGGTGAGACCGCGTCCGAGGCGAGCGTCTCGCTCGACTGGGATCTCGGCAAGAACCGGCACTGGACCTACCCGACGAAGTTCGACGTGCGCCAGGAGGGCGACTTCTGGAAGGTGCACTGGGCGTCGTCGGTGGTGCATCCGAAGCTCGCGCCGCAGCATTCCATCAAGGTCACCGAGCTCAAGCCCGACCCCGCCCCGGTGCTGGACCGCGAGGGCACGCCGCTGCTCGCCCCCGAACGCGTCGTCTCCGTGCTGCTCGTCGCGAAGGAGGCGGGTGACGTCGGCGCCGTCACGAAGGCGCTCGCCGACGCGCTGAACCCGCTGGACAAGGGCATCACCCAGCAGTCGATCGCCGAAGGCGTCGGCAAGACCCCGGAGGGGCAGGCCTACCAGGTCGCGGCGCTGCGGGATCCCGACTACCAGTCGGTGAAGCCGAAGATCTACGAGCTGCCCGGCGTGCGGTTCACCACGCAGACGTCGCTGCTGGCACCGAGCCGCAACTTCGGTTCGCAGGTGCTGCCCGCGGTGCGCAAGCTGGTCGAGAACGACATCGCCGGTCAGTCCGGCTTCCGCATCGCCACGATCGACGCGCAGGGCACTGAGATCGACGAGCTGTTCTCGAAGGCGCCCGAGCCCGCCAAGGCCGTGAACATCGCGCTGTCCCGCGCGATCCAGGCCGCCGCGGAGGACGCCGTCGAGCCCGTCCAGCAGCCCACGGTGCTCGTCGCGATCCAGCCGTCGACCGGCGACATCCTGGCCGTCGCGCAGAACGACCCCGCCGACGCCCAGGGCGCCATCTCGCTGACCGGCCGGTTCCCGCCGGGCTCCACGATGAAGGCGGTGTCCGCGCTCGCCGCGATCCAGTCCGGCAAGGTCAACGCCGAAACGCCGCTGCCCTGCCCCGGCAAGACCACCATCGACGGGCGGCGGATCGTGCCGAACTCCAGCGAGTTCGACAAGGGCACGATCCCGCTGCGGTCGGCGTTCGCGTTCTCCTGCAACACCACGTTCGCGCAGCTCGCGGTCGACATGCCGGCCGACCTGCTGACGAACACCGCTCTGTCGCTCGGCCTCGGTGCCGACTTCGACATCCCCGGCCTGACCACGATCACCGGTTCCGTGCCGCCCGCGACCGACGTCGTGGAACGGGCGGAGGACGCGTTCGGCCAGGGCAAGGTGCTGGCGTCGCCGTTCGGGATGGCGCTGGTCGGGGCGTCCATCGCGAAGGGCTCGATGCCGGTGCCGCAGCTGGTGCGCGGCAAGGAGACCAAAGCGGACAAACAGCCCACCGCTCCCGCCGCTGCCTCGCTCGACCCGGTGCGGCAGATGATGCGCGAGGTCGTCGACTACGGCACCGCGCCACAGCTCAAGCCGTACGGGGACGTGCGCGGCAAGACCGGTACCGCGCAGTTCGGCGACGGCGTGCACTCGCACGGGTGGTTCATGGGCTACCGGGGCGATCTCGCGTTCGCGACGCTCGTGCTCAGCGGAGAGACCTCGACGCCGGCCGTGGAGGTGGCGGCGAGGTTCCTCAAGGCGGTGCCGTGATGAGCGTCGCGCCGGGGACCAGGCTCAAGGCCGGCGACGCGCGCACGGCTAATCTGGAGAGCATGGCTGTTCGTGCTCCATTGCAACCCGGCGTCCAGTCGCCGCGGCGTCAGGTGCCGTCTCGCATCGTGCGTCCCGAGTACGTGGACAAGCCCGCGCCGCAGCGCGGCACCGACTCGTGGGTGCAGACGCCGGAGATCATCGAGGCCATGCGCGTCGCCGGCCGTCTCGCCGCCCAGGCACTGCAGGAAGCCGGCAAGGTCGTCGTGCCCGGCGTGACGACGGACGAGATCGACGCGGTGGCGCACGAGTTCCTGTGCGACAACGGCGCGTACCCGTCGACGCTGGGCTACCGCGGCTTCCCGAAGTCGTGCTGCACCTCGCTGAACGAGGTGATCTGCCACGGCATCCCGGACTCCACGGTCGTCGAGGACGGCGACATCGTGAACATCGACGTGACGGCGTTCATCGGCGGCGTGCACGGCGACACGAACGCCACCTTCCTCGCGGGCAACGTCGCCGAGGAGAACAAGCTGCTGGTCGAGCGCACGCACGAGGCCACGATGCGCGCGATCAGGGCCGTGAAGCCCGGCCGCGAGATCAACGTCATCGGCCGCGTCATCGAGGCCTATGCCAAGCGGTTCGGCTACGGCGTCGTGCGCGACTTCACCGGCCACGGCATCGGCCGCCAGTTCCACAGCGGGCTCGTGGTCCTGCACTACGACGAGCCGTCGATGAAGACGGTGCTGGAACCCGGCATGACGTTCACGATCGAACCGATGATCACGCTCGGGGACTACGAGCACGACATGTGGGACGACGGCTGGACCGTCACCACGAAGGACAAGAGCTGGACCGCCCAGTTCGAGCACACCATCGTCGTCACCGACGACGGCGCGGAGATCCTCACAGTCTGCTGATCACGGACCGCAGCGCGGCCGCGACCGCCGAAGGCGACGTGGCGGCCGCCAGGTGGTGCGACTCGACGCGCTCCACCGGCCAGCCGAGCGCCTCTGCCCGTGCGGCCGCCTCCTCGTAGACCGGCGACAGCAGCACGTACCCGCACGCCCCGGACCACTCGACGACGGGGCGCTGCTCCTTCAGGAACTCCCACGGCACCTCGGGGGCCTCGTCCCGCATCTCCTCGCGCAGCCCGGCGGGCACGAGCCGCAGCGGGTCGGTGTCGAACCAGCGGTCCCAGCGCGGCAGCCTGCCGTCCCGCACCGACGCCTTGACCTGGCGGACCAGGGCGGGATCGACGGTCTCGCGCCACGCCTTGCCCGGCGTCGGCAGGTCGGAGTCCAGGAACACCAGGCCCGCCACCTCGAGCTCCAGGGCGTCGGCGAAGCCGGGCAGCAGCGGCCCGGCGCCGCTGTGGCCCACCAGCACCAGTGGTCCCGTGACTCCCGCGTCTTCCAGGGCGTCGGCGAACGCGCCGATCAGCCGCTGGTGCACCGGGGCCTCGTTGACGGTCATCTGCAGGTCCACCAGCAGCACGGCCACCCCGTCGGAGGCCAGTTCGTCGGCGAGCGGGCGCATGCTCGACGGGCCGAGGAACGGGCTGTGCATGAGCACGACGGTGAGCATGCTGGTGATGATGGCAGCATTGGCGTCCATGCGGGGCTCGATGTTGATCTGTGGGACGACCTCGGACGCGGGCAAGAGCGTCCTGGTCGCGGGTTTGTGCCGCTTTCTGGCACGCCAGGGCGTTGACGTCGTCCCCTTCAAGGCGCAGAACATGTCGAACAACTCGTTCGTCACACTCGACGGCGGTGAGATCGGCAGGGCCCAGGCGCTGCAGGCACGGGCGGCGTTCAAGGAGCCCAGTGTGCGGTTCAACCCCGTGCTGCTGAAGCCGGGCAGCGACCGCACGTCCCAGGTCGTCCTGCACGGCAAGGCGGTGGGCGACGTCTCGGCGATGAGCTACCGCGAACGCAAGGCGCAGCTGCTGGACGAGGTTCTCTCCACTTTGGACGGACTGCGGCGCGACCACGAGGTCGTCATCTGCGAGGGTGCCGGTTCGCCTGCCGAGATCAACCTGCGCGCCAACGACATCGCGAACATGGGCCTCGCGACCCGTGCCGGTCTCCCGACGCTCGTCGTCGGCGACATCGACCGCGGCGGTGTCTTCGCGCACCTCTTCGGGACGCTCGCGGTGCTGGACGCCGCCGACCAGGCGCTGATCTCCGGTTTCGTGGTCAACAAGTTCCGGGGCGACCCCCGCCTGCTCGAACCGGGACTGCGGCAGATCAACCAGCTCACCGGGCGGCCGGTGCTGGGCGTGCTGCCGTGGCGGGAGGAGCTCTGGCTCGATGCGGAGGATTCCTTGTCCTACAACGCGGACGGCGTGATCGGCCGGCCGCGGCCGGCGCTGAAGGACTGGCTCCGGGTCGCGGTGATCCGGTTGCCGCGCATCTCCAACGCCACCGATGCCGAGGCGCTGGCGTGTGAACCCGGTGTCTCCGTGCGGTTCGTCACCGAGCCTTCACGGCTGGCGGACGCGGATCTCGTGGTGCTGCCCGGTTCCAAGGCCACCGTCGACGACCTCGGCTGGTTGCGCGAAACCGGCCTGGCGCAGGCCATCACGCGGTTCGACGGCCCGGTTCTCGGTATCTGCGGCGGTTTCCAGATGCTGTCCCGGCGCATCGAGGACGACGTGGAGTCCCGGCACGGCACCGTCGACGGTCTGGGCCTGCTCGACGTCGACATCCGCTTCCAGCCGCGCAAGACCCTGGCCACGCCGGAAAGCGTCGCCTGGGGCGAACGCGTGACGGGCTACGAGATCCACCACGGCCAGGTCGTCCGCAGCACCGAGCAGCCGCTGGTCGGCGACGAGGGCGCCCAGACCGACCGCGTCCTCGGCACGCATTGGCACGGTCTGCTGGAGAACGACGGTTTCCGACGCAGGTTCCTGCGTTGGGCCGCCGAGCGCGCCGGCCGGGACTTCGAACCGGCGGAGGTGAGCTTCTCCGCCGCCCGCGAGGCCCAGCTGGACCTGCTCGGCGACCTGGTCGCGGAGAACATGGACACCAAGGCCGTCATCGACCTGCTGGAACGAGGGGCTCCAGCTGGACTTCCGTTCGTGCCGCCCGGCGCCCCGCCAGCTGCGGAATAGCCAGTCCCAGCAACACGACTCCGCCGGCGGCCACCCGCAGCACGGTCAGGTCCTCGCCGAGGAACGCCCACGCCGAGAACATCCCGAACACCGGCACCAGCAGCGCGAACGGCGCCACCGCCGACCCCTCGTACCTGCGCAGCAGGAAGCCCCAGATGCCGAACCCGAGCAGCGTCGAGACCCACGAGACATAACCGAGGGCGCCCACTCCGGTCCAGTTCAGCCGCCCGAGCGCCGACACGTCCTCGGTCAGGAAGGACAGTGCGAACAGCGGGAGCACCGCCACGGCGCTCACCCAGACCATGAACCGCAGAGTGTCCGACGGCCTCGCGCACCTCATCAACACGTTCGACGCGCCGAAGCACACCGCCGCCGCGATCACGAGCAGGAACCCCAGCAGCGGTGAGGTCGACCCGTAGTCCCACGCGATCACGCCGATTCCGGCCACCGCCAGCGCTGTCCCGGTTATCTGCGCCGGCCGCGGCCGTTCCCTCAGCACCAGTGCGGCGAACACGACCGTGAAGATCACCTGGCTCTGCAGCACCAGCGACGACAACCCGGCAGGCATGCCCACGCTGAGGGCGATGAACATGAAGCTGAACTTCGCGACGCCCAGCACCAGCCCGACCGCGATGATCCAGCGCCAGGCGACCGTCGGCCGGCCCACGAAGAAGATCGCGGGCACCGCCGCGGCGAGGAAGCGCAGGGCGGAGAACAGGAGCGGCGGGAACTCGCCCAAGCCGATCTTCAGCACGACGAAGTTGAAGCCCCAGATGGCGGCGACGAGCACGGCGAGCAAGGCGTGGCGGGGACTCATGCGTCCAAGCTTGCGTGGGCTAACTATTAAGCACCAGTTCCGTTTTCTAAGCTCATGGGTTTAGCATTGCTACATGCTTGATCTGGGTAGGCTGAAGGCACTGCACGCCGTGGCTGCATACGGCACGGTCGGCGCCGCGGCGGATGTGCTCGGCTACACCCCGTCCGCGGTCTCTCAGCAGATCGCCAAGCTGGAACGCGAGACCCGCACCACGCTGCTGGAACGGCAAGGCCGCGGTGTCCGCCTCACTGATGCCGCGCTCCTGCTCGCCGACACGGCGGGGCAGGTCCTCAAGCTGGTCGAAGAGGCCGAGGTGGCCCTGGAGGAACAACGCGGCACCGCGATCGGCCGCTTGTGCGTCGGTTCGTTCGCCACGGCCGCGCGAGGCCTGCTGCCGGACGTCCTGGTCGGCCTGGGTGAGCAGCACCCGGCGTTGGACGTCCGGCTGACGGAGCTCGACCCACCCGAAGCAACCGAGGCGGTGGCGCGCGGTGAACTCGACCTCGCGATCGTCCACGACTGGCAGAACACGCCGTTGCCGGTACCGGAGTCGTTGTCGCGCATGGCCATCTGCGAGGACATCGCGGATGTGCTCATCCCCGAGGTGAACCCCTTGTCGCAGCGGGAGTTCCTGGAGCCAGCGGACCTGGCCGGTGCGCGGTGGATGTGCCAGCCGGAGGGGTCGATCTGTCACGACTGGCTGGTGCGGACGTTCCACGCGGCGGGGATCGAGCCGGAGCTGGCGTACCGGATCAACGAGTACCGCACGCAGTTCGCGTTGCTGGCCAACGGGATCGGGGTCGCGCTGATCCCGCGGCTGGGCAGGGGAGAGGTGCCGGACAACGTCCGGGCCGTGCCGTTGCGGCCGACCCCGACGCGGCGGTTGTACGCGGTGTGGCGGACTCAGGCGTCGCGGCGGCCGGCGATCACCGCCGCTCTGGACGTGATCAGGCAGGTCGACCTCGCACGCTGAGCGAGGACGCACTAAGGGGCGGCGATCACGTGCTCCTTCTTGGGCACCATCACCTTCAGCACCGCCTTGGCCTCGCGGACCACGCCCTTCATGTTCTTGGCCGAGGTCCTGAAGTAGGGCTCGATCGTCAGCGTCGCGGTGTCCTTGGTCTCGGCGATCGACCAGGTGCCGCGCACGAACCCGTCGACGAGGAACGTCGGCGGGAAGACCCCGTTGCGGACGGCGCCCCACCGCGACCGCGCCTCCTCGTTCATGATCCGGGTCCGATCGGCGTGCCCGAGCAGCACGTTGTCGAACGAGGGCAGCAACCGTGCCGGCGCAGGGGTGTCCTCGGAAACGATCACGCCGTCCGGCACGTCGAGCAGCACCTTGCCCGCCTCGTTGCGGTACTCCACGAGATCCAGGCCTGCCGCGTGCGCCTTCAACCCGGTCAGCCGCGACCACGCCTGCATGTCCGCGAGCGTCGCCGGCCCGAACGCCCGCAGGTACCGCTCGACCAGCTCCGGCACCGCGGCCTCGGCCGGCAGGTCCCGGCCGAGCCAGGTGGCCATCGCGACGTTCTGCGGAACCCCGCCCACGCCCCAGATCCCGCGCGGCGGCACCTGGACCATCGGCACCAGCATCTGCGCCTGCGTTGACAGCTCGCGCGCCTTCGCCTCGGGGAAGTGCTCCGCCAGGAACGCGCCGATCTCCGCGACCGTGCGGGGTTCGGTGTCGACGTATTCGCGGGTGATGCGCGCGAGCTTGTCCAGGTCGATCTCGACTCGGCCGGCCGGTGGCACCGCGACCTTCGCCCACTTGTTCAGCTCCGGCTGCAACGCCGTGCGCATCAGGTGGACGTCGGACGCCGAGATCAGGTGCAAAGTGCCGCGCCACAACGTCATCCGCACCAGCGAGCGGTCGAGGACGAGCTTGCTCAGCGCGTCGAACGAGAACGGCTTGAGCCGCGTCCAGAGTGCGAGGTACGGCGGCACGGGCGCCTGGGCCTGGAGACCGCCGAGGTGCTCGACGGCCTCCACGACGGGCATCGCCGTCCGCTCCAGCAGCATCTGCCGCGCCAGGAGCGTCCGGTTGAGAGTGCGGTTCGAAAGTGTGATCACAGCGACCCGAAGAACTTCCTGATGTCTTGGACCAGCAGGTCCGGCTCCTCCATCGCGGCGAAGTGGCCGCCGCGGTCGAACTCCGTCCAGTGCACGATCGTGGGGATCATCTTCTCCGCCAGTGACCGCACGGGCGCGCTGAGGTCGTGCGGGAACACCGCCACGCCGGTCGGTACCGTCGTCGGCTGCTGCTGACCCCACGACGCGGACTGTTCCTTGTACAGCGCCGCCGACGAGCCCGCCGTGCCGGTGAACCAGTACACGGACACGTTGGTCAGCATTTGGTCGCGGTCCACGGCGTCCTCGGGCATGCCCTCGTTGTCCGTCCAGTCGTGGAACTTCTCCGCGATCCACGCCAGCTGCCCGACAGGCGAGTCCGTCAGCCCGTAGGCGAGCGTGCGCGGCCGGGTGCGCTGGACGTGCATGTAGCCGGAGAGCTCCTTCTGGTAGCGGTCCAGCGACTCCAGCGCCTTGAGCTCTTCCGGCGTGAGGTCGTTGACCCCCTGCGGCCGGAACGTCTGCAGCATGTTCACGTGCACGCCCACGACCTGCTCGGGGAACACCCGGCCGATCTCCTGCGCGATGCCGGAACCCCAGTCGCCGCCCTGCGTGCCGTACCGCTCGTAGCCCAGGCCCTCCATGAGCTTCGCGAACGCCCACGCGATGCGCAGGACGTTCCACCCCGTCTTCCGCACCGGACCCGAGAAGCCGAAGCCGGGAAGCGACGGGATGACCAGGTGGAAGTCCTCCGACAGCGGCCCGATCACGTTCAGGAACTCGACGAACGAGCCCGGCCAGCCGTGGATCAGCAGCAACGGCAAGGCGTCGGGCTTGCGCGACCGCACGTGCAGGAAGTGGACGCGCTGGCCGCTGATCTCGGTCGTGAACTGCGGAAAGGAGTTGATCCGCGTCTCCTGTGCGCGCCAGTCGAACCCGTCCGCCCAGTACTCGGCGAGCGGGCGCAGGTAGGTCAGCGGGATGCCGTAGGACCAGCCGACACCCGGCAGGTCCTCCTCCGGCCACCGCGTGTTGCTCACGCGTGCGCGGAGATCGTCGACCTCGGCCTGCGGGATCTCGATGCGGAACGGCGTGATCTCCATGGCCCCCACGCTATGAGCTCATGCGGACAGGCTCAGTCCGCGATCAGCAGAATTTCTCGATCAGCTCCTCGAAGAACCCGCCCGCCTCGATCGCCGCCTTCTCCTGGTCGCCGTCCCGCACCGCGTGCAGCAGCCCGGTGTGCGACACCTGGTCACGTCCAGGCTGGCTGGTGTCGACAGATGCCGCCACCGAAGCTTTGACCGCCTCGGTCAAGCCCTGGTAGAGCTCGGCCAGAAGCGTGTTGTGCGAGCACTGGACGAGCAGCACGTGGAACGCGGTGTCGTGCTCGATCACCTCGGCCCACCGCTCGGCCTCCATCGCCGCGTCGCGCTTGTGCAGCAGCTCGGTGAGGCGCGCCAGCTCGGCGTCGGTGCGGTGCTTGGCGGCCAGGCGCGCGCCCTCCATCTCCAGGGTGCGCCGGACCTCGAGCACCTCCTTGAGCTCCGTCCCGCACATGCGGCGGACCGCGCCGGAGATCTCGCTGGTCGCGCGGACGAACGTGCCGTCGCCCTGGCGCACCTCCAGCAGGCCGGCGTGCGACAGCGCCCGCACGGCCTCGCGAACCGTGTTCCGACCCACCCCGAGCGCGGTGACCAGCTCGGGCTCGGGCGGGATGCGCTGCCCGACGGGCCATTCGCCGCTGGTGATCGCGCCCCTCATCTGCTCGATCACCTGGTCGACGAGGCCTGCTCGCCGGGTAGTGGCCAACGGCACAGCGTCATCCTTTCATCCGAACATCCTACGTCTGCGATAGTGGTGCCCGTGACGATTCGACAGACGACTGTTGCCGCACAGACTGCCACCGATCGAGGTCGCAGGGTGACGGTCGTCAAGAATCGTCACGTTCCGCTGGTCGGGTCCACGCTGCTCGCGATCGGGGTCGCCCTCGCGGCGGCGAATCTCCGCCCTGCGGTGACCAGTCTGGCCTCGGTGCTCGGTGATGTCCGCGCCGCCCTTGGGGTTTCGGCCGCTTGGACCAGCGCGTTGACGGCCGTTCCGGCGCTTTGCTTCGGCTTCGCGGCGTTCGCGGCCCCCTGGCTGGGTCGCCGCCTCGGCATGGCCCGTGCGATCGGACTGTCCTTGGGGGTGCTCACGCTCGGCCTGGTGCTGCGCGTGATCGACGGTCCGTGGGTCGTGCTGGGCGGCACCTTCATCGCGTGTGCGGGCATCGCGGTGTCCAACGTGCTGATCCCCGTGGTGGTGAAGGCGTCCTTCCCCACCAAGGTCGGTCTGATCACCGGTGTCTACACGGGAACGCTCGCCGCGGGTGCCGCGCTGGCCGCCGCTCTCACGCCGCGGCTGGAGGACATGCTCGGCTCGTGGCGCCTCGCTGTCGGTGCCTGGGCGCTGCTGTCGCTGGGCGCGATCGTCGTGTGGTTCGCCGGCGCCCGCCACGGGGCCGAGTCGACGGTCGTCCGTTCGGTTGCTCCCGCCGGGAAGCGGTCGTTGCTGCGCAGCCCGCTCGCCTGGGTGATCACCGTGTTCTTCGGCCTGCAGTCGCTGTTCGCCTACACCGTCATGGGCTGGCTGCCCGCCATGCTCGTGGACTCCGGGGTGGACCGGAACACCGCAGGCATGCTGCTCGCCGTCTCGATGCTGCTCAGCGTCCCGGTCAGCCTGTTCGTGCCGCCGATCGCCGCGCGCTTCTCCAGCCAGGGGCCGATGGTGCTGGCGCTGGGCGTGCTGTCGTTTGCGGGCATGCTCGGGATGCTGGTGGCGCCGGCTTCTGCACCTGGCCTGTGGGTGGTGCTGATCGGGTTCGGCATGGGGATGTTCCCCTTGGCACTGCTCGTGATGTCGCTGCGCACGAAGTCCACTTCGGACACCGCGCGGCTCTCGGCCATGGCGCAGAGCCTCGGTTACCTGATCGCGGCCACGGGGCCGTTCGCGTTCGGCCTGCTGCGTGACGCCACGGGTTCGTGGACGGTTTCACTCGTGCTGCAGCTCGTGCTGCTCGCCGCGCTGACCGGACTGGGCATGATCGCCGGCCGGCCGCGGTACATCTAGTGGTGTGGCCCGGAACGTTGCCGGGGGAATTCGCGGTCAGACGGGTGCATCGGTGCCGCGAGGTGCCCTGCCGAGCGTGAATCACCTCGCCAACGTTCCGGGACGCGCCACTGGTCAGGAATCGAGAAGCGTCACATCTGCGCTGGTCCTAGCGTTGTCGGCATGGACATCAACATTCACGCCACGTTCCTCCCGCACACCGACCCCGACGCCTCGCTGGCGTTCTACCGCGACCTGCTCGGCTGGGAGGTCCGCGGCGACGTCGGCAAGGGCACGATGCGCTGGATCACGGTCGCCCCGGCCGGATCGAGCTCTTCCGTCGTGCTGGAACCGCCGGCGATGGCCGAGGGCCTCACGGACACGCAGAAGACCGCCATCGCCGAGATGATCGAAGGCGGCTCGTACGGCTACATCCAGCTGTCCACGCCTGACATCGAGGGCGTGTTCGACAAGCTGCAGGCGGGCGGCGGCGACGTCGTGCAGGAGCCGACCGATCAGCCGTGGGGTGCGCGTGACTGCGTGTTCCGCGACCCGGCCGGCAACAACGTCCGCATCATCCAGGTCTAGTTGGAGGCGAAACCGCGGTGCAGCACCGTGAGCTGATCGGCGAGGTAGCGGGCCCATGCCTTCGCCCGGTTCCAGTCCGGTGCCGCACCGTCGAAGCTCACCGGCCCGTTGGCCCCCAGCTTCCGCACCATGCGGGTGACATCGTTCGGTACGGGCGGAATGCCGCGATGGAACAACCACACGGGTGTGTGTCTGAGGGAAACCTTGTGCCGCCGCACGAACCGATGAGCATCGTGTGCGGCGGCGTCGCCCATGATCACGGCACCGAACCCGTGCAGCGTGTCGGCGGCGGCGACGGAGAGCACGGTGACTCTCAGCCCGCAGCCGGCGAGTTCGGTGCCGATGATCTGGGCGATCTCGTCGGTGGCGGCGATCTTCGAGGTGTGCGCGACGAGGACTCTGTCGGTCATCGCTGCATCCTGCTCGGTCAGCGAGACCGGCGGCAGCGGCGGAAGTCCCTGCCGAGCAAGGCCTTTCAGTCCAGCGGCAGGTTGAGCAGAGCGTTCTCGACCAGTTCCGGCATGGCCGGATGGATCCAGTACTGCCCACGTGCCATGGACTTCGCGTCCAGCCCGAAGCTCATCGCCTGGATGAGCGGCTGGATCACCGTCGACGCCTGCGGCCCGATGATGTGCGCACCCAGCAGCTGTCCGGTGGCGGGATCCGCGAGCAGCTTCGCGAAACCGGTCGTGTCCTCCATCGCCCAGCCGTACGCGATGGACGCGTAGGCCTGGCTGGCGGTGACGTACCGGATTCCCTTCGCCTTGGCCTGTTCCTCGGTCAGCCCGACGCTCGCGATCTGCGGGCTCGAGAACACCGCGGCCGG
This sequence comes from Lentzea roselyniae, assembly GCF_039537795.1. Classification (NCBI taxonomy): domain Bacteria; kingdom Bacillati; phylum Actinomycetota; class Actinomycetes; order Pseudonocardiales; family Pseudonocardiaceae; genus Lentzea; species Lentzea roselyniae. The sequence continues at coordinate 142,134 of NZ_BAABBE010000008.1, read as the reverse complement.
CACGAACCGGTGGTCGCTCTTGATCTGGTCGTCCGGGTTGAGCAGGTTGTGCTGCACCACGCGCGCCTCGTGGTTCGCGACGTGCTTGAGCTGGTGGTCCGAGCTGATGTCGCCCAGCGCCAGGATGTGCTGCTGGCTGGTCCGCTGGAACTCGTCGACCTTGACGCGGCCGTCGTCGTGCAGCTCGACACCGGCCTTGGCCACGTCGAGCAGGTCCGTGTTGGGCTGCCTGCCGATCGCGACGAGAAGCTGGTCCGCCTCAACGGATTCCGCACCGTCCGGGCCCTCCATGTGCAGGCGCACACCGGTTTCGGTCTTCTCCGCGCGGATCGTCTTGCGCTGCAGGCGGACGTCCCACTTCGTCCTCGCGACGTCGGTGAACCGCTGGGCGATCTCCAGGTCCTCGTGCCGCAGCAGCAGGCCGGAGCGCGCGATCATGGTGACCTTCACGCCGAAGCTGCTGAACACGTGCGCGAACTCGGCGGCGATGAACCCGCTGCCCAGGATGACCAGGCTCTCCGGCAGCTCGTCGAGCCGCATGATCGAGTCGCTGGTGTGGAAGCCGGTCGTCTCGATGTCGGCGATCTCGGGGATCGTCGGCCTGCTGCCCGCCGCCACGACGATCCGGTCGGCGGTGATGGTCTCGCCGGTTCCGGTGTCGATCGTGTGCGCGTCGATGAACTTCGCCGTGCCCTCGTAGACCGTGACGTTCGCGTTCTCGTTGGCGCGCCAGTTGCGGCCACCCTCGGCGATCGGGTCGATGCGGCCGAAGATGCGGTCGCGGATCTGCGGCCAGTGGACCGCGTCGAGGTGGGCGTCCACGCCGAGCTTCTTCGCGCCCGCAGGCGCCGCGGCCTGGTCGGCGGTGTGGACGAACATCTTGGTGGGGATGCAGCCCACGTTCAGGCAGGTGCCGCCGAACGTCCCCTTCTCGAGGATGGCGATCTCCCAGTCCGCCATCGCCTCGTTCGGGATGGAGTTGCCGGAGCCGGTACCGATGATGACCAGGTCGAAGTGCCTCACGTGTCGATCCAACCACCTCGGGCGCGGCGGTGTTCCCGGACGAGGTGTTACGCGGGCCTTACGAGCGGCCCGGCGCAGCGGGGCAGGTGCGCCGGACCGGCCCGCTCAGTGCTGGTAGGTCGGCGTGATGATCGCGCGCGCCAGCGTGTGGAACGCCAGGTTGAAGCTGACGACCGCCGGTGAGGCGTCGCCGTCCACGTCGAGCTTGTCGACGTCGACCGCGTGCACCACGAAGTAGTAGCGGTGCGGGTGGTCGCCCTTGGGCGGTGCAGCGCCGCCGAACGCGCGCGTGCCGTAGTCGGAGCGCACGTGGAAGGCGTCACCCGGAAGTGTCGCGTCGGAGGCGCCCGCACCGGTGTCCAATGAGGTGGTGGTGACGGGGAGGTTCACGGCCACCCAGTGCCAGAAGCCGGAGGGGGTGGGAGCGTCGGGGTCGAAGCAGGTGACCACGAAACTGCGCGTCTCGGCGGGGAAGCCGGACCACGAGAGCTGGGGTGAGGTGTTCCCGCCCTCGAAGACCTGGGCGTCGGGGAGCTGTTCGCCGTCGCGCACGTCCGCCGAGGTGACGTCGAAGGTGCCGACCTTCGGGAGCAGCTGGTAGGGGTCGGGAGCGACTGGGCGCTCGAGGCTCATCGGATCTCCTCCTCTTTGTGATCAGTTCGAGCCTATCCCCGTGCAACCTTGCAGACCTGCGCGACGTCTTCCGCGTGGAGGGGGAATTCGATGTCCAGGTTGCGGCTCTTTGCTGCGTTTGTGCTGGTTGCCGGGCTGGTGTCATGTGGGCAGCCGGCCGGTGAGCAACCGGGCGGGCCCGTTCTCACGACGTCCTCGCCGGTGCCCACGACCACGTCCGAGAAGCCGAAGCGGATGTTCGAGCCGCCGTACACCTACGGCACGGTGCAGGCCCACGCGCCCGCGACCGTCGACGGCATGGTGCCCGTGGTCACGCGCATTCCAACCGACAAGCCGTACGTGTTCATCACGATCGACGACGGCGCGGTGCAGCACCCGAAGGCGCGCGAGCTGATGATCAACGCGGGCGTGTGGCCGTCGCTGTTCCTCAACACGAAGTACGCCGAGGGGCACAAGGACTACTTCAAGGAACTGCCGGCCACGATCCACAGCCACACGTCCACTCACCCGAACATGCAGGGCAAGCCGTTCGAGTTCCAGAAGCACGAGATCTGCGGCAACGCCGACTTCATCGCCGCCGACTACGGCAGGCGCCCGACGCTGTTCCGGCCGCCGTTCGGCAACTACGACGAGAACACCCGCAAGGCCGCCGCGAGCTGCGGGTTCAAGGCGCTGGTCAACTGGACGGCCGCGGTCAACGACGGGCGCGTGCAGTTCCAGCAGGGCGACAAGCTCAAGCTGGGCGACATCGTGCTGATGCACTTCCGCACGACTTTCGTCGAGGATTTCACCGCGTTCCTGAACCGTGCCAAGCAAGATGGACTGACTCCAGTGCCACTGGAGGACTTTCTGGGGTAGCAGGACCGTGAAGTGGGGGATCTTCATGAAGCGAATCGCAGCAGCGCTCATCGCCGCGGGGATGGCGTTGAGCGTCGTTCCGGCGGCATCAGCGGCCGACCACGCACAGCTGACCAACGTCCGGACGGAGCGCCAGCCGACGTTCGACCGCGTGGTGTTCGACCTGACGGGCGGCAAGCCGCAGGACAGCGTCCAGCCCATCGCCGAGCCGGTGAGCTGCGGCTCCGGCAAGCCGATCGCGGCGAAGGGCGTGGAGTTCCTGGAGGTGCGGCTGCAGCCGGCCGACGGGCACTCCTACACGGGGCCGCGCAACATCACGACGGGACTGGGGACCGCGCAGAGCGTCGTGTTCACGTGCGACTTCGAGGCGGACCTGTCGATCGCGATCGGTGTGGGGCACCGGAACGCGACCTACGAGGCCTACTTCCTGGACAACCCCCTCCGGTACGTGGTCGACATCAAGCACTGACGCAACTGTGTTCCGAGTCACGTCCAATTGAGTGTCAAGGAGCCCTGAGAGGGCGCACGAAGATGAACAGACGTCTGGTCGCGGTGTTGGTGGCAGTGCTGACGGTCTTCACGTTCGTCCCGCTGGCGTCGGCGCAGAGCACGCCCACGCTGTCGAACATCAGGACCGGCCAGCACCCCGGCTTCAGCCGGGTGGTGCTGGACCTGTCCGGCCTGCCGACGGAACACCGGGTCCGCGAGGTCACCAGTGTCGCGAACTGCGGTTCCGGCAACCCGGTCGACATGCCGGGCAGCACGGAGATCCTCGCGGTCACCCTCATCGGCGCCGCCGCGCACGACGACAACGGCAACCCGACCTACACCGGGTCGCGGAACTTCGCGACGCCCAACCTCAACCCCGTCAACAGGGTCGCGCTCACGTGCGACTTCGAGGCCACGCTGGGCATCGCCGTCGGCTACACCAATGCCAACGCCTGGCACCGGGTCTTCACGCTGACGAACCCGAACAGGCTCGTCATCGACGTCGGCCTGTAAGCGGAAAAGCCTCGTGGGGCAGTAGTCGCCGCTACTGCCCCACGAGGGGTTCCAGCTGGAAACCGTTACGCCGCAACGGTGGCAACGACCTCCTTCGAGAGCGCGTGCTCCAGCACCTCGGCCACGTCCGAGACGAAGTGCACGGTCAGCTGCTCCCGCACCGACTCCGGCACGTCCTCCAGGTCCGGCTCGTTGCGCTGGGGCAGCAGCACCGTCGTGATGCCCGCGCGGTGGGCGGCGAGCAGCTTCTGCTTGACGCCACCGATCGGCAGCACCCGGCCGGTCAGCGAGATCTCACCCGTCATCGCCACGTCCGAGCGCACCGGGCGGCCCGACAGCAGCGACGCCAGCGCCGTCGTCATCGTGACGCCGGCCGACGGACCGTCCTTCGGCACCGCGCCCGCCGGCACGTGGATGTGCACTCCACGGCCTTCCAGGGCCGCCGCCTTGTCGTCGTGCGAACGCAGGTACGACAACGCGATCTGCGCGGACTCCTTCATCACGTCGCCCAGCTGGCCGGTCAGCGTGACGCCGGACGCGCCGGTGTCCTTGGGGGCCAGCGAGGCTTCGATGAACAGCACGTCGCCACCGACACCCGTGACGGCCAGACCCGTTGCCACACCGGGAACCGAGGTGCGCTCGGCCGGCTCCGGCGTGTTCTTCGGGCTGCCGAGGTACGACTTCAGCGACGGCTGGTCGACCGTGACGGGCAGCTCCGAGTCACCCAGCGCGACCTTCGCGGTGACCTTGCGCAGGATCCGCGCGAGGGCCCGTTCCAGTTGCCGCACACCGGCTTCCCGCGTGTACTCGCTCGCCAGCTGGTGCAGCGCGGGCTTGTCGAACGTGACGTCCTCGGGTTCGAGGCCGGCGCGTTCGATCTGCCGCGGCAGCAGGTGCTCGCTGGCGATCGTGACCTTCTCGTCCTCGGTGTAGCCGTCGAGCTGCACCAGTTCCATGCGGTCGAGCAACGGCGCCGGGATCGACTCCAGCACGTTCGCGGTCGCGAGGAACACCACGTCCGAGAGGTCGAGCTCGACCTCCAGGTAGTGGTCGCGGAACGTGTGGTTCTGCGCCGGGTCCAGCACCTCGAGCAACGCCGCCGTGGGGTCGCCGCGGTAGTCGGAGCCGACCTTGTCGATCTCGTCGAGCAGCACGACCGGGTTCATCGAACCGGCCTCGCTGATCGCACGGACGATCCGGCCCGGCAGCGCGCCGACGTACGTGCGGCGGTGACCGCGGATCTCGGCCTCGTCACGCACGCCACCGAGCGCCACGCGGACGAACTTGCGGCCCATCGCCCGTGCCACGGACTCGCCGAGCGACGTCTTGCCGACGCCGGGAGGGCCGACGAGAGCCAGCACGGCGCCGGAACGACGTCCGCCGACGACGCCCATGCCGCGGTCGGCACGACGCTTGCGCACGGCCAGGTACTCGGTGATGCGCTGCTTCACGTCGTCCAGACCGGAGTGGTCCGCGTCGAGCACCTCACGCGCGGCCTTGATGTCGTAGGAGTCCTCGGTCCGCTCGTTCCACGGCATCTCGAGAACGGTGTCGAGCCACGTCCGGATCCAGCCCACCTCGGGCGACTGCTCGGAGGTGCGCTCCAGCTTGTCGACCTCGGCCAGCGCGGCCTTCTCGACCTTCTCCGGCAGGCTCGCGGCCTCGACGCGCGCCCGGTAGTCCTCCTGCTCGGAGGCCGGCTTGCCGTCGAGCTCGGCCAGCTCCTTGCGGATCGCGGCCATCTGCTGGCGCAGCAGGAACTCCCGCTGCTGCTTCTCGACGCCTTCCTTGACGTCCTTGGCGATCGTCTCGTTGACGTCGAGTTCGGTCAGGTGCGCCTGACCCCACTCGACGAGCTTCTCCAGCCGGGTGGTGACGTCGCTCGTCTCCAGCAGCCAGATCTTCTGCTTCTCGTCGAGGTAGGAGGCGTAACCGGCGAGGTCGGCCAGCGCCGACGGGTCGCTGATCTGCTGCACCGAGTCGACCATCTGCCAGGCGCCACGCGTCTGCAGGATGTTCGTCACGAGCGCGCGGTACTGCTTCGCGAGCTCCCGCGTCCGGTCGGTGATCGGGGACTCGTCCGCGATCGTCGAGTTCACCCACAGCGCCGCGCCCGGCCCCGTCGTGCCCGTGCCGATGCGCACGCGCTTGGTGCCGCGCACGACGGCGGCGCGCTCGCCGCCGGGCAGGCGTCCCACCTGCTCGATCTCGGCCAGTGTGCCGACCGAGGCGTACTTCCCGTCCAGACGCGGGACCAGGAGCACTTGATGATTTGCCGCGGTCGTGGCCGCGTCGACGGCCGCGCGGGCCTCGGCGCTGGCGTCCGCACCGGAGATGCGGATCGGCACCACCATGCCGGGGAGCACCACAACGTCGTCGAGCGGCAGCACCGGCAGGGCCAACGTCTCGCCCATCACATCACCCTCCAAAGTTGAGTCTGTACCGCTCAACCAACTGGAGCGTGGTGGTGTTCCCTTCAGGTGTTCGCTGTCAGCGAGCAGCCAGGACACGATCCGTGCACACTCGGCTGGCGGTGGACACCCGTGTGCACACGAGCGAGGATGCGCCCGTGATGGAAGAGCTGAAGTGGGTCCCGGCCACGGTCGACGTCACACGTCCGAGCGTGGCGCGGATGTACGACTACTACCTGGGCGGCTCGCACAACTTCGAAGCCGACCGTGCTGCCGCCAAGCAGGTGGAGCAGATCTTCCCGGGCGTCGCGCAGAGCGCGCAGGCGAACCGCTCGTTCCTGCGCAGGGTCGTCCGCCACCTCGTCGCCGAGGGAATCGACCAGTTCCTCGACCTGGGCTCCGGCATCCCCACCGTGGGCAACGTCCACGAGATCGCCCAGCAGGACAACCCGTCGGCCCGCGTCGTGTACGTCGACGTCGAGCCGGTCGCCGTCTCGCACAGCAACGCCCTGCTGGCCGACAACGACCACGCCACCGCGCTCCTCGCCGACCTGCGCGCGACGTCCACGGTGCTGGCCGGAGCCCGCGAGCACCTCGACTTCTCGCGCCCGGTCGGCGTGCTGATCATCGCGGCACTGCACTTCGTTCCGGACGAGGACGATCCGTACGGCAAGGTCGCCGAGTACATGGCCGCGCTGCCGTCCGGCTCGTACCTGGCGATCACGCACGCCACCTGGGACACCCTGAGCGATGAGGAGAGGGCGGAGGCCCGCGAGATCGCCAAGATCTACAGCAGCTCCGACAACAAGCTCGCCATCCGCACGCACGCCGAGGTGAGCAGGTTCTTCGACGGGCTCGAACTGCTGGAACCGGGCGTCGTGCCGGTGAACGACTGGCGCCCGGACTCCTTCGAGGACCACACGGCCATCTACGGCGCTGTCGCCCGCAAGCCCTGAAGCAGGCGGTCCCGCATCTTGTTCGTCTCGCGGTCGGTGAGGGTGCGTTCCGGCGCCCTCATCGTCACGCGGATGAGCACGTTCTTCTGGCCAGGCCTGGCTTCCAGCCGTCGCTGGACGTGTTCCGGCAGGTCTTCCGTCCGCGTCTCGCCGAGGATCGTGATCTCCTCGATGACGTCCTCCGGTACCAGCGCGCGGATCCGGTCGCCGAGCGTCTCGATGTCCTCGCTCTCGTGCGCCATGATCGAGATGTCCCTGATCGCGGCCGGATGCCGTGAGATCGGGCGGTACTCGGCCAGGTCCAGCATCTGCGACGCGATGCGCGGGTCACCGTTGCGCAGCAGGCGGATGTCCGGGATTCCCTTGCGCAGCATGAGGATCCGGTCCAGCCCGAGACCCATCGCCAGGCCGTGCGGGTGGTGTTTCAGGACGTGACGCGCGGCCAGCCCGCACTCGCCGACCTCGACCCACTGGCCGTCGTGCCACACGTCGATCTGCTTGCCGTGCGTGGTGTACGGGTGTTGGGCGTCGATCGTGCGATATCGCTTGCCGGGCAACAACGTTGTGACGACCGTGTCGATGAGGTCTTCCAACCGTTCCTCGTTGTGCGAGATCCGCCAGACGTCGAGCTGATGCGGTGTGCCGGTGTGCAGGCGGTCGACCGTGTCGCGGCGGTAGACGAGGCCCGGACAGAGCAGCGTGACGTCCGGAACGGCGGTGCGCAGTGCCGGCGGGATCATCGCCGTGGTGTGGCTGCGCAGCATGCACGTTTCGCTGACGTACCTGGTGTAGCGGGCGTCCCTGGTGACCGCGTCGGCGGGATAACCGAGGTGCTCGTAGTTGTGCTCCACCGGAACGAGCGGGTGGTGGCGGACTTCCTCGGGGTTGTCCAGCGCGGTCTTGAGATCGGCGATCAGCAGCTGCATCGCGTGCGGGCCCTGCGCGGGGTCGGTGAGGTCGCGGACGTTCAGGGCGTGCACGAGTTCATCGGTGCGGTACATGGGTTTCCCGTTCTGCGTGGTCGGATGGGTTGCGGAGTCCCCCGACCAACGGGAAGGTTCTAGGCGCGCGCCACCGCCGCGGGTCGGGGGTGGCTGAATCGCGTCATGAACTCAGGCTAACCCGCCTACTCGGGCGGTGTCAGCCGCAAATCCGGATCCACGGGCGGTACGCCGTCGAACGGTCCGTCGTCCTTCAGCCTGCCGACGTCGTCCAGGGCGAGCTCGATCTCCGCCCGGTACGGGTCACCGCCGGCCGGGGGAGTGCGGAACCACTCGTGCAGCGCCTCCGGGATCTGGAACCGCGCGAGCAGCTCGGAGTACATCGCCTCGCGGTCCTCGGCCTGCGCGCCGAGCTCCTGGTACTCGCGCAGGGCCAGGCGCAGCCGGATCCAGCGGTAGCGGTCGGTGTTGTGCTGCTGCTCGAACCGTTCGCGCAGCAGGTCACCGGCACGCTGGCCGCGCAGCGCCAGCTTCTTGATCGTGGCCGGCGGCATGAACAGGTTCGTGCCGCCCTCGTCGTCGGCCTGCCGCACGTGCGCGATCCGACCGCGGTAGCCGGGCAGCCCGGACTGCATGGTGTCCCGCCAGTCCAGGAACGTGTCCAGGATGGACAGCAGGAAGCGCGGCATTGACGTCAACGACGCGTAGCGCGTGCCCTTGGTCGACGCGTCCTGCTCCGGCAGCCACACCTCGGCCGTGTCGCCGTTCGGGTAGGACTGCAGGCTAAGGCCGAACGTGGGCCAGCGCGGCAGCAGCGAGTCGAAGAAGTGGATGGGGAAGTTGCTGGTAATGCCGCCGTCGGAGAACCAGTGCACGCGCCCGTCCCGGCACAGCGGCACGGCGGCGATCAGGCCGGGGAACGACAGGCTCATCCGCACGGCCAGCACGACCGGCAGCTGGTCCCGTGCGGGCAGCGACCGCAACGGCATGCGCTCGTGCAGCGGGCAGTTCGAGTCCGCCTCGGCGCCGTTCATCTGCTCGACGACCCGGCGCGGCAGCACGTACCCGAGACACTCCTCGCAGTACTGCCAGCTTTCCTTGAACGGCAACCGGTACGGCCGCCCCTGAGACAGATCGGTCGTCATCAGGACGAGGTTGATGTCGCCGAGATCGCCGAACGTCAACGCGTGCGAGGTGCCGGCCAGCGCGTCGAGCTGGTCGGCGATCCAGTCGGCGAGCGGCGGAACCCCCGTCGACTTCGGCACACCCGCCAGCCGGTCGAGCCAGGACGGCGTGAAGTCACCGGTGCCGGGTACGAGTCCGAAGTGGATGGACCGCGCGTTGTTCTTCAGGTACCGCTGCATGGCATACCCGTAGGTGACCGTCAGCGCGCTGACCGCCGCCAGCGTCAGCACCAGCCACACCAGCAGCACGACCGCCGCCGTCGCGTAGTGCCGGGAGAACGCCAGCCCGAGCACGAGCGGCACCGCGACGAACACCCACCCGATCCACGGCAGACTGCCCCGCAACGGCCACAGCGCGAACACGATGCACGCCAACGCGAGCAGCACGACCAGCGTCGCGAGCCACGACGGATAAGCCTTGGGCGCGAGCCACGCCGACCACAGCACCGGCCCGCCCAGCCACAGCAACGCCATCAGCGCCAGCACGGTCTTCGCGCGCATCCCCACGGCACCCAGCAACGCGAAGAACAGGCACGAGATCGCACTGCGCCCCGTCGTCTCGCGCTTCTGCATCGTCGCCACGACGATCCGGTACAGCGCCCGCGTTTTGTCGGTGGGCTGGAACAACTGCGCCAGCCGCCACCGGTCCGCACCCGAGCCGGACGTGAACCAGTCGATCAGCGCCGCCAGCTTCTCGAAGCCACCGGACGCACGACCTCGTTCGGCGGCAGCGGTGAAACCCGCGGCGATCGCGCCCGCGGACGCGCCACCGATCTGCTTGAACTCGTAGTGGCGCGCCAGTGACGCGACAGCCAGTGGATACACGACGCCGCTGGTCGTGCCGCCGCGCATGGTCAGGTCGCAGTAGCGGTCGTACTCCATGTGCCGATGATCGCGCGATCAGCGGCGTCCGTCGCGAAAGTTCACTCGGACGCCATCGAATCGATCTCCGACCTTGAGCCGCTTGGGAGCCGCCACCAGGTAGCTCTCCACGAGCAGCTCTTCGACCTCTTCCCAGTCGGTGTCGTCGTCGAGCACCAGCCCGACGACGTTCGCCGCCCACCGAGGACTGAAGAACGGGTGCGGCGCGTTGCTCAACGCCGCCAGTTCCGGGCCCGCCGCCCGGAACGTCAGCACGCTGCCGTCCGACTTGCCGGAGGCCTCCGCGTAGGACGGTGGCCTACCGGCCTCTACCTCCAGCACGTGCGCGAACGCCCGCTGGCCGACCCGCCAGCGGGTGCCCCGCCAGGCCCTCTCCTCGACCACCTCGGGCAGGGCCCCGCACACCACCCGCAGACGCTCCACGATCTCGTCCGGGACCTCCGCGTAGCCGGTCACGGCGCCGAGGCTAACCGGTCGGAAGTCGTTCCGCGGCAAGCCACCACGAGATCACGTCCTGGGCCACCTCGGCCACGGGCTGGTCGGCGGCGACCACGAAGTCCTCGACCCAGGCCGATGCGAAGAGCTTCTCCAGCTCCGCGGCGCGGTTCACGTGCCACCCCAGATCGGAGTCGTGCTGGTGCCGCGAGACGAGTCGCTTCCGGATCACCGTCAGGTCCGCCTTCAACCGGCACACGGTGAGCTTCGCCCCGATCGCCTCGGCGTACCGCGCGCGATCGGCTCTGCTCTCCAGCACTCCCGCCAGCACCAGGCGTTGTACGCCCGCGTCCACGTAGTTGCGTGCCACCGCGCTCAGGTTCCGCAGCTCCAGTTCGAGGTGGAACGGGTCGTCCGCCGGGCTGGGCCGGCAGTGCCTCAGCCAGTCGAGGTCGATGACGGCGTGCGGGACCCCGGCCTGGACGAGCCTGGCGCCGACGGCCTCGGCCACCGTCGTCTTGCCGACCCCGACCGGCCCGGTGATGAGCAGGGCCTTCACTCCGCGGCTTCCGCGAGATCGGCCGGCGTCCCCGACATGATCACGCGGACGTGCTCGGTGACCTTCTCCACCGGCCAGTCCCACCACGCGATGCGTTCCAGCAGCTCGATTTCCTCGTCGCTGTACCGCTTCTTCAGCAGCTTGGCCGGGTTGCCGCCGACCACGCCGTACGCCGGCACGTCCGACACCACCACCGACCCCGACGCGATGATCGCCCCGTTCCCGATGCGCACGCCCGGCATGATCAACGCCTGGTAGCCGATCCAGACGTCGTTGCCCACCACCGTGTCCCCGCGAGAAGGCGCCCCCAGCGCGATGTCGAGCGTCTTCTCGCCCCACAGCCCGCCGAAGATCGTGAACGGGAACGTCGACACGCCGTCGGTCCGGTGGTTGCCGCCGGACATGATGAACCGGACGCCCTCGGCCAGCGCGCAGTAGCGGCCGATCACCAGCTTCTCCGTGCCGAAGTTGTAGAGCACGTTGCGCCGCTCGAACTCCTCGGCGTGAAAAGGGTCGTCGTAGTAGGTGTACTCGCCGATCTCAATCTGCGGGTTCTTCACCAACGGCTTGAGCAGCACCGTGCGGGCGATGTCGGGCAACGGGTAGAGGTTGTCGGGCGAGGGAATGGTCACGGCGCTCCGATCGGCTCTTCACTGAACTGCGTGCGGTACAACTTGGCGTAGTGGCCTTCGAGGGCCAGCAACTCCTCGTGCGTACCACGTTCGACGATCTGCCCGCGATCCACGACGAGAATCTGGTTCGCCGCCCGGATCGTCGACAGCCGGTGCGCGATCACCAGCGACGTCCGGCCGGCCAGCGCCTCGACCAGCGCCTCCTGCACCGCCGCCTCCGATCGCGAGTCCAGGTGCGCGGTGGCCTCGTCGAGGATCACCACGCGCGGCTTGGCCAGCAGCAGCCGGGCGATCGTGAGTCGTTGCCGCTCACCACCGGACAGACGGTAGCCGCGTTCGCCCACCACCGTGTCCAACTGGTCCGGCAGCGACGACACCAGGTCCGCCAGCCGCGCCCGCCGCAGCGCGTCCCACAGCTCCTCGTCCGTGGCCGCGGGAGCCGCCAGCCGCAGGTTCGCCCCGATCGACTCGTGGAACAGGTGCCCGTCCTGCGTCACCATGCCCACGGTCTCGCGGATCGAGTCGAACGACAGATCGCGAACGTCCACACCGGACAGTCGCACCGACCCGGAGTCCGCGTCGTACAGGCGGGGCACCAGCGACGCGATCGTCGACTTGCCCGCACCCGACGCGCCCACGAGCGCGATCAGCGAACCGGGCTCGGCGACGAACGAGACCCCGCCGAGGATCTCCTCGCCACCGCGGGTGTCGAGCGCAGCGACCTCTTCCAGCGAGGCCAGCGAGACCTTGTCCGCGGACGGGTAGGCGAACTTCACGTCCGAGAACTCCACCGACACCGGCCCGTCGGGCACCGCGACGGCGTCCGGCTTCTCCTTGATCAACGGAGGCAGGTCCAGCACCTCGAAGACCCGCTCGAACGACACCAGCGCGGTCATCACGTCCACCCGTGCACCGGCCAACGCCGTCAACGGCCCGTACAACCGCGTCAGCAGCAGCGCCAGCGTCACGATCGTGCCCGGCGCCATCTGGCCGGCGATCGCGAAGTACCCGCCCAGCCCGTAGACCAGTGCCAGCGCCAGCGACGAGACGAGCGTCAACGCCACGAGGAACAGCCACTGCGCCACCGCGGTCCGCACGCCGATGTCGCGCACCCGCCGCGCCCGCGCCCCGAACTCGGCGCTCTCCAGCGACGGCCGGCCGAACAGTTTGATCAAGGTCGCACCCGGCGCGGAGAACCGCTCGGTCATCTGCGTGGTCATCGCCGAGTCGAGGTTCGCCGCCTCGCGGTGCATCGACGCGAGCCGCTTGCCCATCCGCCGCGCCGGGATCAGGAAGATCGGCAGCAGCAGCATCGCGAGCACCGTGACCTGCCACGACAGCGTGAGCATCACGGCCAGGGTCAGCACCAGCGCGATGACGTTCGTGACGACACCGGAGATCGTCTCGGAGAACGCCCGCTGCGCCGCGATCACGTCGTTGTTCAGCCGCGAGACCAGCGCGCCGGTCCTCGTGCGGGTGAAGAACGCGATCGGCATCCGTTGCACGTGGTCGAAGACGGCCTGGCGCAGCCGCAGGATCAGGTCCTCGCCGACCCGTGCCGACTGCCACCGCTCGGCCAGCGAGAACCCGGCCTCCAGCACCGCCACGCCGGCGATCGCCAGCGCGAGCCACACGACCAGCCCGAGATCACGGCCACCGACGATCTGGTCGACCACGCGTCCTGCCAGCACCGGTGAGGCCACCGCGAGCACCGCCGCGACCGAGCTGATCGCCAGCAGCACGTACACGGAACGCCGCTGCGGCCGGGCGAACCGGGCGACGCGCTTCAACGTCGCCCGGCTGACGCGACGATTTTTCTCGTCCTGCATCGCGCTTTCGAGCGCGTACCAGGCGTTGAAGTCGATGTTCATGACGACCAGTCTCGAACTTCGACCTATGAGGAGGTCAAGTCGTTTTGAGGAACTCGTCGACCTCGGCCAGAGCCGCCGCACGCACCGGCTCAGGCGACAGGAACAGGTCGTGCATGCCCGCCTTGATCTCGACGACCTTGACGGATGATCCGATCTTCGGACCCCACTTCTTCATGCCCTCGACGTCCAGCACCGCGTCGGCCCTGGACACGTCCTCACTCCACTCGCGCGCGTTGAGCATGCTCTTGTCGGAGTGCATCACGAGCACCGGCACGCGCACGTCGAGACCTTTGTGGACCTTCTCCTGCGCGATCAGGATCGCCCGGATCCACCCGGCCAGCACCGGGAAGCCCGCGAGCGGCTTCCACGTCAGGTCGAAGTCCCACTCGCCGTTGCGCGAGCTGTGGATCGCCGCGCCGTACGCCTCGCCGAGGTTCGCGCGGATCTTCACCTTGGGCGCGACCCGCCCGATCACCTTCACGACCTGGCGGATGAACGGCGGCTCGACGACGTCCAGCCACGGGCTGTTCAGCACCAGCGCGTTGATCAAGTCGCTGGCACGCCGTTCATGCGCCCACAACGACGTGGTGAGCCCACCGGTCGAGTGACCCATCAGCACCACCCGCGAGTGCTCTTCGCGAACCTTCGCGATGGCGGCGTCGATCTCCTCGAAGTACACGGCCATGTCGGTCGTGTAGTTCGGCAGCTCGCCGTCGCGCAGCGACCGGCCGTATCCGCGCAGGTCGACCGCGTAGAAGTCGTAGCCTTGGGCCGTGTAGTGCCCGGCGACGTGCTCCTGGAAGAAGTAGTCCGCGAACCCGTGCACGTAGAGGATCGCGCCGCGGTCGTTGGCCGCGGCCCGCCGGCGCACGAGGGTCGCGGTGGCTCCACCGCGCAACGGCAGAACCGTGGTGTCTTCGTCGCTGCTCACCGCGCAAGTTTGCAACGGTCCGGAGCCGATTCCGTGCACCCTTGTCCGGATCGTGTCTAACCTGGGTGACGTGACGGGGGATATTGAGCAGTCATCGAGGGTGCGCTTTCCGGGGATCAGCCCGCGCGCCTACGAACATCCGGCCGACCGGGGCGCGCTCGCCGTGCTCCGCGCCGTGCCAGCCGTGGCGCCGATCATCAAGGCGGTCGCGGCGGCGTTCTCCGAGCGCGGTGAACGCCTGATCCAGGTCGCCTCGTCGGTTCGCGTCGGCCCGAAGCAGTACCCGCAGCTCGACCGGATTCGCAACGAGGTCGCGGCCACGTTCGACCTCGAGGAGCCACCAGAGCTCTTCGTGCGGCGTTCGCCGGTCGTCATGGGCGAGACGATCGGCATCGACAAGCCGTTCATCGTGCTGACCACGGGCATGGTCGACCTGTTCGACCCGGAGATGATGCGCTGGGTCATCGGCCACGAGACCGGCCACGCCATGTCCGGCCACGGGCTCTACAACACCATCCTCGCCCGTTTGCTCAACCTCCAGTTCGCGCTGGGCTGGATGCCGGCGGGTGCGTTCGCCATGCGTGCTGTCATCGCGGCACTGTTCGAGTGGCAGCGCAAGACCGAGCTGTCCTGCGACCGGGCCGGCCTGCTGGCCTGCCAGGACCCGCAGGCGGCGCTGCGGGCCCACCTCGCGTTCGCGGGTGACCTCGGCGGCCAGGTCGACATCGCCGAGTTCCTCGCCCAGGCCAAGGAGTACGAGGAGGTCGAGGACATCCGTGACAGCGTCCTCAAGCTCCTGCACACCGAACGCCGCACGCACCCGATGGCCGTGATCCGTGCCGCGGAGCTGCAGCGCTGGGCGGCGACCGAGGAGTACCGCGAGATCCTCACCGGCACCTACCTGCGTCGTGAGGACGACCGGCCGGCGAACAACCTCACGGACGACGTGAAGGCCGCCGCCCGCTCGTACAAGGAGTCCATGACCAACTCCGCCGACCCGCTGATCAAGACGATCAACGACATCGGCGAGGCCGTCATGGGTGCCGCGGGCAAGGTCTGGAGCAAAGTTGCTCCGAACGGTCCAGCGGAGTAGCTACCATGTGGAGTCATGCGACGACTCCTGGTGCTGGTTCTCTGCGCGGTGATGGCTTCGACAGGCACCGCTGCCGCCGGTGAGCAGGTCATCGGCGGCGAGCGGGCCTCGATCGAGGCCAACCCGTGGGCCGTTTACCTGACCGACGACCACGGCCTCCAGTTCTGCGGTGGCACCATCGTCGCGCCGACGAAGGTGCTCACCGCGGCGCACTGCGCGCTGGGTCGTGCGCCGCATGACCTGCGCGTTGTCGCCGGTCGCGAGGACAAGCAGGACCGCGATGCCGGAGTGACCGTCACGCCTGCGGACATCTGGATCCACAAGCAGTACGTCTCGGCCGACGAGGGCGAGGACGTGGCCGTCCTGACGCTCAGGAACCCGCTGTCGTACACCCCGCTGCCCCTGGCCGAGCCGGCCGATCGGGAGCTCTACCAGCCGGGTACGCAGCTGCGCGCCCTCGGCTGGGGCCGGACCAGCGAGAACGGCAAGACGTCGCGCTACCTCCTGCAGGCCACGCTGCCGGTGCTGCCGGACGCCTACTGCGCCGACGCCTACCCGCAGTTCGTGCGGGCCGACATGTTCTGCGCGGGCTTCGAGGGCGGCAGGATCGACACCTGCCAGGGCGACTCGGGCGGTCCGGTCGTCGCGGACGGCAAGCTCGTCGGTGTCACTTCGTGGGGCGAGGGCTGTGCGCGCAGGGGCAAGCCGGGCGTGTACGTCCGGATCTCCCGCTACGCCAAGGATCTTCACCCGGTCGTGGATGCTTTGCCGCCTGGAGTTGTCGACCCGTAGACCCCTGGGTTCAGTGGGGTGCATGCGTCTGCTGGCAGCGGTTCTGGCCCTGATCGTGATCGCGGTGACCCCGGCACACGCTGCCCCCAGGATCGTCGGCGGTGTCGTGGTGGACGACGCCGCCGAGGCGCCGTGGATGGTCGCCCTGACCACGTCGTCCGGCTACCAGTTCTGCGGAGGCGCGCTGGTCGGGCCGGGTCTGGTCGCCACGGCCGCGCACTGCGTGTACGGGCGCAAACCCAGCTCGATCACCGTGGTCGGCGGCAGGCTGGACCTGCGCACCGACGGCGGCAGCACGTCCGTCGTGAAGCACTACCAGATCGCGAAGGGCTATTCGACGCCCTCGCGCGGCAAGGACATCGCGTTGCTGACGCTCGTGCAGCCGATGCCGTACCAAGTGCTGCCGCTTGCTGCCACGAGCGCCGTGTACGCGGCGCGCAACGTCGGTGTCGTGTACGGCTGGGGACGGCAGGCGGAGGGCGACACGAACAAGAGCCCGTTGCTGCACAAGGCCTCGATTCCGATCATGGCGGACGCGCAGTGCTCGGGGGCTTACGCGCGTTATGACGCGACGGCGATGTTCTGCGCGGGCTATCCGGAGGGCGGGGTCGACGCGTGCATCGACGACTCCGGCGGCCCGTTCGTGGTCGACGGCCGGCTCGCCGGGATCGTCTCGTGGGGCATCGGGTGCGCCCGTCCGAACACGCCCGGCGTCTACACGCGCGTCAGGACATACCTGAGCTGAGCTCGCGGAAGAGGTTCGCGCGGTAACGCAGGCCCGCGCTCTCCGCTCGTTCGATGGCCTTGTCGTACAACGCCTTGTCCTTCAGCAACGCGGCTTTGCCCGCCAGTGCGCGCACCTCGATGATGCGGAACTCGGCGTCGATCGCCCGGCGCAGCACCTCGTCGTACTCGGCGACCGACCGGTTCACCTCGGCGAGCACCAGGCCGGCGTCGATCTCGATGAAGAGGTCGTCGGCTCCGGCCAGTTCGAGCGCTCGTGCGGCGTGCTCGCGTGCCTCGTCGCGCCGGTCGGTCGCGATGAGCAGTTCCGCGTACTCGACCCGCGCGGACATCTCGACCGGCCGCATTCCGTGCTTCTGCGAGAGCTCCAGCGCCTCGCGGAACGCCTCCTCGGCCTCGGTGTGCTTGTGCTGTGCCGCCAGCACGACACCGAGGTTGTTGAGGCCGTTCGACGTGTGCTGCACGTCGTCGATCTCGCGGGCGAGGCGGACCGATCTCCTGAGCGCCTCTTCGCCGGAGTCGAGCCTGCCGAGCTCCAGCTCCACCAGTCCGAGGTTGCCGAGACCGCCGATGAGCTGGGCGTGCATGCCGTTCGGCCCGTAGAGTTCGAGTGCCGCGCTGAGGTGCTCGCGGGCGAGGCCGAGCTCACCGATGTCGTGGTAGATCCCGGCGAGGATGTTGAGCGCCGTCGCCTGCTCGGCCTGCCTGCCGGCGGCTTCGAACTCGGCGATCGCCCGCTCGCAGTGCGCGATCGCCGTCCGGTGCTCGCCGAACCGCCAGTCGAGGTAGGCGAGGCAGACCCGCATCGCCGCGGCCCGCTGCCCGGTCTCGCCGCCGGCCAGCGCGGCACCGGCGATCGTCCGCAGCTCGCCGTAGTAACCGGACAGCAGGAGGTACGCGCGCATCCCCGCCACCAGCGCGGCGTCGGGACGGTCCTGGGCGAGCGCGACCAGGTTCAGCCTCTCCGTCTCGAACCACGTCATCGCGGCCTCGCGGTCCGGGAACGGGATCCGGTCGGCCGAGGGCGGCAGCAGCCGGGTGTAGCCGGCGTTCAGCTCGGCGTCGGCGCCGTCCACGCGCGCCAGGTACCACTCGAAGACCGCCTGCCGATCCGCCGCGGTGGCCCGTTCGTGGGCGTACAGGCGCAGCAGGTCGTGCAGCTGGTGGCGATCACCGTTCTGCTGCACCAGGTTGGCCGAGACCAGCTCGCCGATCGCGTCGCCGGCGAGACCGGCCGGGATGTCCGGGCCGGGTACCGCGCCGAGGAAGTCGAACGTCCGGCGCGCCCGCGGGGACAGCTTCCGGTACGAGAGGTCGAACGCGGCCTGCACGGCCGTGTCGTCGTCCTCGATCTCCAACGCCCTGAGCCGGTGCTCGCGCAGCTCCTCGACGTAGTCCGGCAGGTGCCGCCCGGCGAGGTTGGCGCCCGCGATTCGCAGCGCGAGCGGC
This sequence comes from Lentzea roselyniae, assembly GCF_039537795.1. Classification (NCBI taxonomy): domain Bacteria; kingdom Bacillati; phylum Actinomycetota; class Actinomycetes; order Pseudonocardiales; family Pseudonocardiaceae; genus Lentzea; species Lentzea roselyniae. The sequence continues at coordinate 123,738 of NZ_BAABBE010000008.1, read as the reverse complement.
AACCGTGCGCAGAGACTGATCAGCTCGCTCGTGTCCCCGTCGATCCGCATGCCCTTGAGCAGCTCGTGCGCCTCCTGCTCGGTCAGCACACCGAGCTTGACCTGTGCGAACTGCGGCAGGTCCTGCCTGCTCGTGACCACCGCGGCGCAGCCGGGCGTGGCGGGCAGCAGCGGTTCGATCACGTCCGCGGTCGCGTTGTCGAGCACGACCAGCACGCGCCGGTTCCTGAGCAGCTCGCGGTAGTCGTCCTCCGGCCCGCCGCCCAGCGCCTTCACGAACCGCGCCAGCGCCTGCTGGACCGTCATCGGCGGCCCGGTGGAGAACCCGCGCAGGTTGACGTAGAGCTGTCCGTCGGGGAATCGCTCGCGCAGCCGGTGGGCCTCCCTGATCGCGAGCACGGTCTTGCCGACACCGGGCAGCCCGGTGATCGCCACCACCGGCGCGTCGATCAGCTCCAGCCGTGCGATCTCCTCCCTCCTGCCGACGAAGTCCGGCAGGTCGGCCGGCAGCTGACACGGCGCGGGAGGGCGGGGGACGAGCCGGTACCCGGTCGGTTCTGTGATCACCTGCTCGGTGGCGCGCAGCCTGCTGACCAGCGTGCGCAACGCGGCTCGCGGGTGCATCGGCAGCTCGTCCGGCCACACCTCCGCGGCCAGCGCGTCGAACGGCACGGCATCGCCGGGACGCGCGGCCAGCGCGTCGCGCAGAGCCTCCAGCCGATCCGCCACGAAACCGATCGTAGAGATCTCTCTGGCGGGGGAGCCCGGCGCGATGGTGACACCGGGGCCGCGCGTCACGTCGCGCGGGAGCTGAGCCCTTCCAGCTGCTCGACACCCTCCGCGCCGAGCACGACGTTCCCGGCGCCACGCTCGCCGTGCTGGTCGACGGGGAGATCCACGAGTTCGCCGGCGGCGTGCTGAACACCGGCACCGGGGTGGAGGTGACCACCGACTCGGTCTTCCAGCTCGGTTCGGTCGCGAAGATCTACACGGCGACGCTGGTGATGTCGCTGGTCGAGGAGGGCCTGCTCGACCTCGACGCGCGGGTGGCCGACGTGCTGCCGGACTTCCGCGTCGCCGACCCCGACGCGACGAGCGAGATCACCGTGCGGCAGCTGCTCAGCCACACCAGCGGGCTGAGCGGCGACTTCCAGCCCGACACCGGCCGCGGCGACGACTGCATCGAGCGCTACGTCGAGGCGTGCGTGAAGCTCGGCCAGGACGTGCCGCCCGGCTCGACCGTCTCCTACAGCGGCGCCGGCTACGTCGTCCTCGGCCGGATCGTCGAGGTGCTCACCGGCACGACGTGGAACAAGGCCCTCGCCGATCGCGTGCTCACCCCGCTCGGCCTCACGCACACCATGACGCTGCCGGAGGAGGTGCTGCGGTTCCGCGCCGCGGTCGGGCACTTCAACGGCGAGCCCACGCCGGTCTGGGACCTGATGCCGCGTGCCGCCGGCCCCGGCGCCGCCGTGTTCGCCAGCGCCGGTGACGTCGTCCGGTTGGTGCGGGCGCACCTCGACGGGTCGGCGCTGAAGCCGGAAACCGTTGCCCTGATGCAGGAACGGCAGGTCGACGTGCCGGACAGGTGGACCGTGGGCGCGGACGGCTGGGGTCTCGGCTGGACGCTGTACGACTTCACCGGCACGCCCGGCATCGGCCACGACGGTGCCGCCACCGGCCAGTACGCCTACCTGCGGGTGATCCCAGAGCAGGGCATCGCCATCGCGTTGCTGACCAACGGCGGCGGCGCGCGTCCGTTGTCGTCGGCGATCCTGCGTTCGTTGCTCGGCCGGTTCGGCGTCGAGATGCCGCCGCCGTTCGCGCCGCCCGCCGAGCCCTTCGACGTCGACATGACGCCCTACAACGGTGTCTACAAGCGCGAAGGCGTGGTCATCACGATCAACGACCGCAGGGCGCGTTACGAGTTCGTGGACGACATGGCCATCTACCCGTCCATGGACATGGACCTGATCCCCGTGTCGCACAACGTCTTCGCGGCCACCGGCGCCGGTTCGTCGTTCCAGGACGACTTCATGCCGGTCGTCTTCGCGAACGGCTACTGCTACATCGGAATGCGCGCCGCTCCCAAGATCAGCTGACTACCCTGCAGAGGTATGACTGGTAGATCATTGGGTGTCGCCGCCGCCATCGCGGCCGCGATCACCCTGGGGGCAATGACCACGGTTCCCGCGAGCGCCGAGCCCGCCGGGAACACGATCATCGAGTTGAAGAACGTGGCACGGGGCCAGTGCATGACGGCGAGCACGATCGACCCGTTCCTGGTCGAGATGGCCGGCTGCACCGGTGCGGCGAACCAGCGGTGGGAGCGGGTACCCGCGGCGGGCAACCAGTTCTTCCTGCGCAACGTCGCCGACCGGAAGTGCATCCGCGGCGAAGGGTCCCTGACCGGCGAGGAGTGCGACGACACCGACCGGTACCAGCGCTGGGAGCTGGCGCCGGACCCGTCCGGGGCGGTGAAGCTGAAGGTGGCCGTCGCATGGCCCTGGTACGCCGACACGTCCTGGTACGACAGCGAGTTCAACTTCGGGATCATCACAGAGGACTCGCAGGACAGTGACCATCAGCGGTGGCTGGTGGCCGAGGCAGGCCGCATGCCGGTCCTGCCCGACACCACCGGCGCCCTGGTGACGCTGGAGAGCTCGCAGAAGTTCGGGCGCTGCCCCAACGGCGTCGCGACGGGTGACTGCCCAGGCTCGGCGTTCCAGCGGGTCGAGCTCGGCGGTGGCGTGATCGGGCTGCGCACCCCGACGGGCTGTCTGCGTGCGGCGCCGGACCAGCACTACGACAACGTGGTCGACCTGCGCGGGGACTGCGCCGCGGCCGACACGGCGCAGCAGTGGCGGCTGGAAGGGCCCGACGCGTTCGGCGGGTACCGGCTTCGCAACGTCGACAGGGGCAAGTACCTCATGCCCCTCGTCGACCGCATCGGGCACTTCCCGGAGGGACTCTTCGGCAAGGCGCCGCAGATGAGCAGGTGGATCTTCCACCTCGCCTGAGGCTCAGACCACGAGCCCGACCGACATGGTGAGGAAGACGGCCGCGCACACCGCGTCGAGCGCGGTCGTCACACCAGGTCGCTTGAGCCGGCCCGCCACGCGCGAGGCCGCCAGCACGATCATCAGCTCCCACACCGCCGCGAGCGCGAGGAACAGCACGGCCAGCATCGCGAGCTGCGGTGCCGGTTCACCCGATCCGATGAACTGTGGCAGGAACGCCAGCGAGAACAGGATCATCTTCGGGTTCGTGATGTTGGTCAGGAAGCCCTGGCGGAACGGCCGGTCGCTCATGACCTCCTCCGGCTCGTCGCCGGAGCGCCGCAGCAGCCCGCGTGTGATGGAAACCGCCAGGTAGAGCAGGTAGGCGGCACCGATCCAGCGCAGCGCCGTGAGCACCACCGGGTACTGCGCGAGCACCACGCCGAGACCCGAGATCACCAGCGCGACCTGGACGGCCGCCGCCGAGTGGATGCCCGCCAGCGCGAGCAGGCCGGAGCGGGTGCCGGACCGCAGTGACGTGCGCAGCAACAGGAACGCGTCAACACCGGGGGTCACGATGACGACCGCGCACGCGATGAGGAAGGCCGGAACCTGGCCGAAGTCGAACAACACCGTACATACCCCCGTGATCTACGCCACTGGCCGCAAAATCTCCGGCCAGATTGGACACTAACACGAGAATCTCCGGTTTTGACGTCGTCCTAGCGTGGTCGCTACGGTTGGTGACCAATCGTCCACCTGGTGCAACGGGGAGTGGTCCGTGAGGGGTAAGCGGTTTGCCGTGCTCGCGGCGGTGATCGCGCTGGTCAGCGGTGCGTCGACGGCTGATGCGATCGTCGGGGGGACACCCGCGCGGGTGGCGGACACCCCGTGGGTTGTGGCGATCACCACCCCTGATGGTCAGCTGATCTGCGGCGGCGCGCTCGTGGCCGCGGACAAGGTCGTGACGGCCGCGCACTGCGCGACGCTGAAGGGCGTGATGGGCAGGAACCAGCGCCCGGCCGAGCAGCTGCGCGTGGTCGCCGGCCGCACGGACCTGCGGGTGAAGACCGACGGCACCGAGGCCGCGGTGGCGGGCGTGTGGCGGCACCCCGGCTTCCGCGAGGTCACGAAGGGCGACGACGTGGCGGTGCTGACGCTCGCCCGCCCGTTGCCGTACCGGACGATCGCGCTCGGCGACGCCGGTGACGAGGGCACGGTGCTCGGCTGGGGCCGCACGGCCGAGAACACCCCGCCCGCCATGACGCTGCGCAAGGTGACGGTGCCGATCCTGTCCGACTCCGAGTGCGTCCTGAAGGAGCCGGACTACCGGCCGGGCGGGATGCTCTGCGCCGGCCGCGGCGGCCGGGACGCGTGCACCGGCGACTCGGGCGGGCCGCTGGTCGTGCGCGGCAGGCTCGCGGGCGTCGTGTCGTTCGGACGCGGGTGCGCACGGGCAGATGAACCCGGTGTCTACACCCGTCTCGCTCACTACCGGTCGACGCTGGGCTTCTGATATCCAAGGTCTGGTGCGAACCACACCGTTTTCGGCGACACTGCGCCGGCAGTGGGGACTCGACCTGAGTCCCTCCCAGCTCTACGCGATCCTGCGGCTGCGTCAGGACGTGTTCGTCGTGGAGCAGAACTCGGTCTACTGCGACGTGGACGGCCGCGACCTCGACCAGGGCACGCGGCACTTCTGGCTGGAAGCTGAAGGGTCGCACGATCCGATCGCGTACCTGCGGCTGCTCGAGGAGCCCGATGGGACGTTCCGCATCGGACGCGTCGCCACCGCACGCATGGCACGTGGCCGTGGCTTCAGCCGCAGGCTCATGCATGCGGCGTTGGTCGACGTCGGCAACGCGCCGTGTGTGCTCGACGCGCAGACGTACGTCGTGGACTTCTACGCGTCGTTCGGTTTCGTGCCCGAAGGTGCGGAGTTCATCGAGGACGGGATTCCACACCTGCGGATGCGGCGCACTCCCTGATCACGCGCACCGCGCGTTCGATGTCGGCCTCGGTCAGATCGGCGCGCGCGGTGAGCCGCAGCCTGCTGATCTGGTCCGGCACCGACGGCGGCCGGAAGCAGCCGACGATCACGCCGTTGGTGCGGCAGTTCTCGGCCCACTGGAAGGCCTGGTCCGGGCTCGGTGCCCGCACGCTGACGACGGCCGCCGTGGGCGTGCTGACCTGGAAACCGGCTTCCTTCAGGCGGTTGCTCAGCTCATGCGCCACGGTGAGCGCGCGCTCGGGGCGGTCCGGTTCCTCGCGCAGGACCTTGATGGCCGCCAGCGCCGCCGCCGCACTGCTCGGCGCGAGGCCGGTGTCGAAGATGAACGTGCGCGCGGTGTCGATCAGGTGCCTGATCACCCGGCTCGGGCCGAGCACCGCTCCGCCCTGAGCGCCGAGCGACTTGCTCAGCGTCAGCGTCGTGATCACGTCCGGCGCTTTGATGATGCCCGCCTCCGCGACCGCGCCGCGGCCGCCGGGCCCGACCACGCCGAGGCCGTGCGCGTCGTCCACGACGAGCGCGGCACCGGTCGCGCGGCAGGCTTCGTGCAGTTCGCCGAGCGGCGCGATGTCGCCGTCGACGCTGAAGACCGAGTCCGTGACGACGATCGCGCGCCGCTTGCCGCGGGTCTCGAGCGCGTGGCGGACCTTGCCGACGTCGCAGTGGTCCGCGACGACGACGTCCGCCTTGGACAGGCGCGTGCCGTCGATGAGCGACGCGTGGATGTGCTGGTCGGCGACGATCGCCGTGCCGGGGCCGGTGAGCGCGGTGATCGCGCCGAGGTTCGCCGCGTACCCGCTGCTGAACACCAGTGCCGACTGCGCGCCGCAGAAGTTCGCGAGCTCGTACTCCAGCTCGGCGTGCAGCTCGGTGGAGCCCGTGACCAGGCGCGAGCCCGTCGAGCCCGCACCCCACTTGAGCGTGGCGGCGGCCGCGGCACCCGCGACGCGCTTGTCCTTGGCGAGGCCCAGGTAGTCGTTGCTGGCGAGGTCGAGGTCCGTCGAGCCGGCCTGGCGCGGACGCACCCGCCGGGTCAGGCCTGCCTTGGCACGCGCCTCAGAGCGGACGTCGATCCAGTCGAACGTCGACTCACCACCACTGGAAATCGCCTCAGTTGTGCTCACCGTCACCGGCTGAGTCTCCCATCCGCCGACTAGCGTGCCGCTCGTGGACCTGTTCACCTTCACGCGTGCCGAGCTCACCTCGCCGGTGCAGTTCTGCGACGGTCGCTGGGTGGTGTCGGACTACGACGACGTGCGCGCGGTTCTCGCCGATCCCGTTACGTTTCTGCCTGACAACGCCCTGACCGCGGTGACCCCGGTCGCGCCCGCCGCGTTGCGCGCCCTCGTGAGGGCCCGCTTCTCGTTGCCGCCGACCCTCGCGAACAACGGGTCGGCGTCGCACGCGGGTCTGCGGCGCCTGGTCGCGTCGTTCTTCACGCCCGCCCGTGTCGCCGCTGCGGAGCCTCGCATCCGTGCCCTGGTTTTGGAACGGCTGGGTGGCTCAGATCTCAGGCGAAATGATCTTGTCGGCGACCTCGCGTGGGATCTGCCGGCCATCGTGCTGATGGAGCTGCTCGGCCTGGAGAACGTCGACATCCCGACGTTGAAGCGGTGGAGTTCGGGGTCGCTGGAGTTCTTCTGGGGCAACATCTCCCGTGAGCGGCAGCTGGAGCTGGTCGACGACGTCGGCGACTTCCACCAGTGGCTGATCAAGCGCTACCACGCGCGGGACGGCGAGCTGTTCTGCGCGCTCGCCGACGCCGGCGTGTCCGCGGAGGACTCCGCGGGCCTCTGCTACTTCCTGCTGATCGCGGGCCAGGAGACGACGACCCAGCTGCTCTCCACGGCTCTGCGGCGTGCGTTGCAGGACCGTTCGCTGTGGGCCCGGCTGCCGGAGCCCGGCGTCGCCGAGTCGTTCGTCGAGGACGTGCTGCGGACCGACACGCCCGTGGTGACCTGGCGGCGGCTCACCGCTCGTGAGGTGGTGCTGTCCGGGGTGCGCGTGCCTGCCGGTGCCGAGCTCGTGTTGTTGTTGAGCGGCAAGGAGAGCGATCCGCGGCACCTGGCTTTCGGCTACGGCCGCCACTTCTGCCTCGGCGCCGGGCTGGCTCGGCTGGAGGCGGCGGTGGTGCTGCGGACCGTCGCTGCTCACGAGCCTTCGCTGCGGCTGACCGGCGAGGATCCCGAGTGGCTCAACCTGCTGTCGTTCCGGGCGCCGAAGTCGGTCACGGTCGCGCGATGAGCTTGCCCTTCGTGGTGCGGGCTTCGAGCGCCCTGTGCGCTTCGGCGATCTCGTCGAGCCGGTAGACGTCCCCGAGGACCGGCTTCAGGTTCAGCCCGAGCACCTCCTCGGGCGTGGTGTTCCGGGGCAGCCCCATCACCGCGACGCCCTTGCGGAAGATGTCGCTCGCCGTGACGTCCAGCGGCTCGCCACTGGCGTACCCGAACACGACCATCCGCCCGACGCCGTCCTTGAGCAGCTCGAACGCGCGTCTGCCGACCTCGCCGCCGATCGACTCGAACACCACGTCCACCGGCTCCAGGCCGTCCCAGTCGTAGCCGATGCCACCCTTGCTGGACGCCTGCAGCACCGTCGCTCCCGCCCGTTCCGCGAGCTGCACCAGCAGCGTGCCGACACCGCCGGACGCCGCCTCCACCAGCACCCGGTCACCGGGCTGGATTCGCACCGCCTTGGTCGCGGCCACCGCGGTGGTGCCCTGCAGCAGGAGGGCGAGGGCCTCGTGGTCGCTGACGTCGCCGGGCACGTCGATCGGGTTCTCGATCACCGCTTTCGTGGCGTAGGCGCCGTCGCGCGGCACGCCCATGACCCGGCGGCCGTCCTCCGTGACGCCGACGACCTCCGAGCCCAGGACCGCGGGCAGGCTCGGTCCCGGATACCACGGGAACAGCTCACGCCCCTTGCCGCGCCGGATGACGGTCTCGCCGTAGTTGAGCCCGATCGCGGTGACGTCGACCAGCGTGTCGCCTGCGGGGTCCGGCACCTCCTCGACCCGCAACACCTCGGGGCCGCCGAACTCGTGGAACCGCACTGCCTTCATCGTCTTCCTCCCCAATAAGCGGACCGTCGGTCCGGTTGCTACTGTACGGACTACCGGTCCGCTTAAGTCAAGGAGAACCGTTGGAACGCGCCGACGCCGCCCGCAACCGAGCCGCGCTCCTGGCGGCCGCCACCGAGCTGATCCGCGAGCGCGGCATCGACGCCGTCTCGATCGACGACGTGGCGGCGGCAGCCGGTGTCGGAAAGGGCACGGTGTTCCGCAGGTTCGGCGACAAGGCGGGCCTGACCCAGGCCGTGGTGGACTCCACGGCGGCGTCGTGGATCAAGGTCGCCTCGCTGGAGTGCCGCACCGCCGCGGAGTTCGCCGGCCAGCTGTTCGATCACGTGCTGGCGTCGTTGCCGCTGGTCATCGCCGTCGAACGGACTTCGGTGCGCAGCTGCGAGGGCAACTTCCGGCTCACCGTGGACCGCCTGGCCCGGCTGGTCGGTTCCACCTTCAACGCGCACGCGCTGCTGGCCGTGCTTCGCGGCGAGCAGATCGCGTTCCTGCTCGACCAGGGCATGACCGCGGCCGAGATCCGGGCGGGTGTTGTCTCACTCGCGGACACGCTGGCCGCTGAGGTTTGATGCCCTGGTGTTGAACCGTCAGCTCTCCGGAGTCCGCAAGCGAACCCTGCTGGAAGAGCTCGGCCCGGTACCGGACGTCGAGCCCGACCGCTACGGCGACGGAGGCCCGGTGGCGGCGCTGGAGGAGCGGGTCGCGCAACTGCTGGGCACCGAGGCCGCGCTGTTCGTGCCGACCGGCACGATGGCCCAGCAGATCGCGCTGAAGTGCTGGGCCGACCGCACGCACAACCCGATCGTGGCGATGCACCCGCAGGCGCACCCGCTGAACCACGAGGACGACGCGCTGACGGTCCTCTCGGGCCTGCGCCCGATCAAAGTGCCGAACTCCGAGGTGGCCACCTGCCCGGAGCCCTACGGGACGCTGCTGCTGGAGGTGCCGGACCGCGAGGCCGGTTTCATCCTGCCCACCTGGGACGAGCTGACCACGCTGGTGGACCAGGCGCGCGAACGGGACGCGGTCGTCACCTCGACGGCGCCCGCCTGTGGGAGAGCACCTTCGGCCTCGGCAAGCCGCTACCGGAGATCGCCGGCCTGTTCGACTCGGTCTACGTCTCGTTCTACAAGTCGCTCGAAGGCATGTCCGGCGCCGCGCTGGCGGGAACCCAGGACTTCGTCGACCAGGCGCGCGTCTGGCGGCACCGCTACGGAGGCATGCTGTTCCAGCAGTGGCCGGCCGCCTTGTCGGCCATGCACGGCCTGGACACCGTGCTTCCGAAGCTCGGCGCGCAGGTCGCTCACGCCAAGGTGGTCGCGGAGGCGATGGGCCTGCCGGAGCCGCACACCCACCAGTTCGCGTTCCACCTGCCGGGTGACCCGGCCAGGTTGACGGAGCTGAGCGGGAAGTTCCTCGGCTCGTTCTGGCAGGACGGGAGCCTCGCGAAGACCGAGGTCACCGTTGCCGGGCCGGCGATGGAGTGGACGGCGGACGAGGTGCGGGAGGCTTGGGCGGAGTTTCAGAGCCTGCTCTGACCGTCGCTCCCGCCGCGTGCCGGCAGCCGGATGTACTTGGCGGCGGATGCAAGCGTTTGCTGATCACCCCATCCACTGCCGACCCGGCGATCGGGGCCGAAACCCGGCCCGTCCGCCTGCCGGAGTCACTTCTCGGGGCGACGTAACTCACCTGGCTGTTGGACCGGCAGGTGCGAAGTGCGACGATGCCGGGGCTGTGAGGGGAGCGCGAGGAAGCCGGTGCGAATCCGGCGCCGTGCCCGCGACTGTGACCGGACCCCGCTCCGGGAGTCAGGAACTCGTCCCCCTCTTCAACCACCGACCACGGGCGTGGACACCCGAGGAAGGACTTTGCCGAGCATGTTCCCCTTTTCGGCTGTCGTCGGACATGACGACCTCCGGCTGGCCCTGCTGCTGAACGCCGTGCACCCCGGCATCGGCGGTGTTCTCGTCCGCGGCGAGAAGGGGACCGCGAAGTCGACGATCGTGCGTGCCCTGGCCGCGCTGCTGCCGGAGCTGGACGTGTCGAGGAACTGCCGTTTCGGCTGCGTTCCCGGCACCACCGACTGCCCCGACGCGCCGCACGACGGTGGCGAGCGGCGGCCCGCGAGGCTCGTCGAGCTGCCCGTCGGTGCCACCGAGGACCGGCTGGTCGGCTCGCTCGACCTGGAGAAGGCGCTGACCGAGGGCGTGCGGGCGTTCCAGCCCGGTCTGCTCGCGGCCGCGCACCGGGGCGTGCTCTACGTCGACGAGGTCAACCTGCTGCACGACCACCTCGTCGACCTGCTGCTCGACGCCGCCGCGATGGGGCGTGCGCACGTCGAGCGCGAAGGCGTGTCCGTGTCGCACCCGTCCCAGTTCCTGCTGGTCGGCACCATGAACCCCGAGGAGGGGGAGCTGCGGCCGCAGCTGCTCGACCGGTTCGGGCTGACGGTGGCGGTGAAGGCGGCGCGGGACGTCGGCGTCCGCACCGAGGTGATCAGGCGCCGGCTCGCCTACGAGGCCGACCCCGTGACGTTCGCGGCCAGGTGGGCGCAGGAGGACGTCCAGCTCAAGCGGCGGATCACCGACGCGCGCGCCAAGCTGCCCCTGGTGTCCCTTCCGGACGGTGAGCTGCGCCGGATCGCCGCCGTCTGCGCGGCTTTCGAGGTCGACGGCATGCGCGCGGACCTCGTCGTCGCCCGTGCCGCCACTGCGCACGCGGCGTGGCGCGGCTCCGAGGAGGTCGAGGAAGCGGACGTCGAGGTCGCCGTCCGGCTCGCCCTGCCGCACCGGCGCCGCCGCGACCCGTTCGACGAGCCCGGCATCGAAGAGCAGCAGCTCGAGGACGCCATGCGGCAGGCGGCCGAGCACGCCGAGGAACCCGACGGCCCGGACGACGACAGTCCCGGCGGCGGTGAGCTGCCCGAACCGCAGGAAGGCCCGGCCGGCAACGGGAACGCGCCCAACGACCGCCCGGCTCCGGAACCCGCCCCGGCGTTCAAGGCACGGCTGCTGGAGGTTCCCGGCGTCGGTGAAGGCGCGCCCGGCAAGCGGTCCAGGGCCCGCGCCCGCACCGGCCGGATCGTCCGGTCGTCCAAAGTGGACGGAAGCGGTCTGCACCTCGTCGACACCCTCACCAACGCGGCCCCGCACCAGCAGGCGCGCGGCCGCAGCGGTCCAGGACTCCTGCTGACCGCCGCGGACCTCCGCAAGGCGGTCCGCGAGGGCAAGGAGTCCAACCTCATCCTGTTCGTCGTCGACGCCTCCGGCTCGATGGCCGCGCGCCAGCGGATGTCCGCGGTGAGCGGTGCGGTCGTGTCGCTGCTGCGGGACGCCTACCAGCGACGCGACAAGGTCGGCGTGATCACGTTCCGCGGCAGGGCCGCCGAGGTCGCCCTGCCGCCCACCACGTCCGTCGACGCGGCGGCGACCCGTCTGAAGAAGATGCGCACGGGCGGCAGGACCCCGCTCGCGGACGGCATCCTCAAGGCGCACAAGGTTCTTGAGATCGAACGCCTGCGCGACCCGCGGAAACGCCCGCTGGTCGTCCTGCTCACCGACGGCAGGGCGACGTCGAGCGGACTCGGCGGCGACCCGACCAAGGACGCGCTGAAAGCGGCAGGGCTGCTCGAACAGACCGCGGTCGTCGTCGTGGACTGCGAACAGGGCCACATCCGCCTCGGCCTCGCGCAGAAGATCGCGGAGGCGTTGCAGGGCACCTGCGTCCGCCTCGACCAGCTCAGCGCCGACCAGCTCGCCGGCGTCGTCCGCGCCGCGTAAGGAGAAACCCAAGTGCCACAGGGACAGCCCACCGAGGTGCCGAAGGACGGCCTGACGACGCGGCAGCGTCGCAACCGGCCGTTGCTCATGCTGCACACCGGTGAGATGAAGGGGAAGTCGACGTCGGCGTTCGGCATGGCGTTGCGAGGCTGGAACCAGGGCTGGGACATCGGTGTGTTCCAGTTCGTGAAGTCCGCCAAGTGGAAGGTCGGCGAGGAGTCCGCGTTCAAGGCGCTCGGCAGGCTGCACGACGAGACCGGTGAGGGCGGCGCCGTCGAGTGGCACAAGATGGGCGAGGGCTGGTCCTGGTCCCGCAAGCAGGGCACCGAGTCCGACCACGCCGCCGCGGCGCTCGAGGGCTGGCAGGAGATCGCCCGCAGGCTCGAGTCGGAACGCCACGGCTTCTACGTGCTCGACGAGTTCACGTATCCGCTGCACTGGGGCTGGATCGACGTCGACGAGGTGGTGAACACCCTGGTCAACCGCCCCGGCCACCAGCACGTCGTGATCACCGGCCGGTACGCGCCGCAGCAGCTGGTCGACGCCGCCGACCTCGTGGTCGAGATGACCAAGGTGAAGCACCCGATGGACGCCGGGCAGAAGGGCCAGCGGGGGATCGAGTGGTGAACAGGCTGGTCGTCGCCGCTCCCGCCTCGGGCAGTGGCAAGACGACCGTCGCGACGGGCCTCATGGCCGCGTTGCGCCGCGCCGGGTCGCGGGTCGCTCCGTTCAAGGTCGGCCCCGACTACATCGACCCCGGCTACCACTCGCTGGCCACCGGGCGGCCGGGGCGCAACCTCGACCCGGTCCTGGTCGGCGAGCACCGGATCCCCGGCCTGTTCGCGCACGGCGCCAAGGGGTGCGACATCGCCGTGGTCGAGGGCGTCATGGGGCTGTTCGACGGTCGAGTCGACACCGCTGGCGTCGGCTCGACCGCGCACGTCGCCAAGCTGATCAACGCGCCGGTGCTGTTCGTGGTGGACGCGCGGGGCCAGAGCCGGTCGCTCGCGGCGCTGCTGCACGGCTTCCGCGGCTACGACCCGACGGTCCGGCTCGGCGGCGTGATCCTCAACCAGGTCGGGTCGGAACGGCACGAGCAGGTGCTCAGGTCTGCCTGCGACGAGGTCGGCCTCGACGTGCTCGGAGTGCTGCCGCGCGATCCGCAGTTCTCCTTGCCCTCCAGGCACTTGGGGCTCGTGACGGCGGCGGAGCACGGCCCGGAGGCGATCACCGCCGTCGACGCGATCGCCGCCGCCGTGGCCAAGCACGTCGACCTGGACGCAGTGCGCGCGCTCGCGTCGTCTGTGCCGTCGATGGCCGTGGCCGCGTGGGAGCCGCAGGTCGAAGCGGTGACCGGTGAGCCGTTGATCGCGGTCGCGGGTGGAGCGGCCTTCACGTTCGGCTACGCGGAACACGTCGAGGTGCTCAAAGCGGCAGGTGCGGCCGTGGCCGTCGTCGATCCGCTCAACGACGAGGATCTGCCGGAAGGAACCGCAGGTCTTGTGCTGCCGGGCGGATTCCCGGAGCAGCACGCGGAAGCGTTGTCCGCCAACGCGAAGTTGCGCGAGGCCGTGGCCGGGTTCGCTCGATCGGGCGCGCCGGTCCACGCCGAGTGCGGCGGGCTGCTCTACCTCGCGAGATCACTCGACGGGCACCCGATGTGCGGCGTGCTCGACGCCGACGGGTTCATGACCCCGAAGCTGACCCTGGGCTACCGGGACGCCGTCGCGTCCACCAGTTCGCCGCTGCACCCGCCCGGCAGCCGCGTGACCGGCCACGAGTTCCACCGGACCCAGCTGTCCACACCGCACTCGACGCCACCCGCGTGGCACTGGCGCGGCGTCGACTCCCGGCCCGTCACGGAGGGTTTCGTGGCCGGGGGAGTGCACGCTTCGTACCTCCACACGCACCCCGCAGGTGATCCGGAAGCCGTAGCCCGGTTCGTGCGGGCCTGCCACCCGTTCGTGGCACGGGCGGGAGGCGGTACGGTCTTCGCCTAAGCCTTCGTCAAACCCCTGTGGAGCTGTCGTGACGACGACCGGTCGGGTTTCTTTCGTCGGCGCCGGTCCGGGCGCCGCCGACCTCATCACTCTCCGAGGCGCGCGCCGCATCGCGGAAGCCGACGTGGTCATCTGGGCTCCCAGCGCGATCGACGCCGAGTGCGTCCGCGAGCACGCCCGCGCCGACGCCGAGCTGGTCGACTTCTCCCGCGTCACGCAGGAGGAGATCACGGACCTGTACCGCCGCGCCGCCGCGTCGCGTCAGGCGGTCGTCCGGCTGCACGCGGGTGACGCCGCGACCGGTGGTGGCGTGCAGGAGCAGCACGACCTGTGCGTGCGGCTCGGTCTGGACGTCGAGGTGGTGCCCGGCGTGTCCGTCGTCGCCGCCGCTGCCGCCAAGATCGGCCGCGAGATCACGCTGACCGAGGCCTCGTCGGCCGTCCTGGTCTCGCCGGAGAGCAGCGAGCTGGTCGCCGAGTTCGCCGCGCTGCAGACCACGATGGCCGCGACGGTCTCGGGCGCGCGCACCGGCCAGTTCGTCGAGAAGCTGCTGCAGGGCGGCTACTCGGCCGAGACGCCGGTCGTCGTCGCGTACAAGGTCAGCCAGGCCGACGAGCTGGTCGTGCACACCACGGTCGGCGAGCTGGAGTCGGTGGTGAAGCAGCACAAGCTGTACCGCCCGACGTTGTTCCTGGTCGGTGCGGCCGTGAAGGCGCCCACCCGGCGCGTCTCCACCTCGGCCGCGGCGTCGGTCGACGAGCCGATCCGTGCCGCCCGCCCGACCCGTTGGTCGCGCCGCGCCGCCTCGCGCATCGCGACGCGCCCCGACGAACCGGTCCCCGCCGCCATCCCCGCCACCCCCGCCGCCGAGCCGAACCCGGCGTGGACCGCGGTCGAGGAAATACAGCAGTCCGTGCGCAAGCCGGCTGAGGAGGCCGCGCCGAAGCCGAAGCTGACGGTCGTCGCCGCGGAGAAGACGAAGCCGACGACCGTGCGCGCTTCCACCTCGACTCCCGCCAAGAAGAAGCCCGCCGCCCGCAAACCCAAGAGGCCTACTAGCTGATGACAGTGGAGAAGCTGCTGGAGGCAGCCGGCCGTCCCGCCGAGATCGTCGACGCGGCAGACGGCCTGCGCCCCGCGCTGAACGTGTGCCGCGCCCGTTCCGCCGTGATCGTCAAGCTCGCCGACGGCATCGGCCCCGCCGAGATCGGCGCGGGACTCGCGGGGTGGCGCCGCACGCTGACGGTGGCGGACTCCGGCGAGCTGACCACTGTGGACCCGCGTGACGCGGTGACCAGGCGCTGGACCGCGCCGGACGCCGTGTTGTGCTTGGCGGACAACGAGTTCCTCACCTCCCGCGACGGCTGGGCGCTGCCGGACGAGGAGTTCGCCAGCCGCTCGCACGTGCTCGGTGCCGAGGTCCGCGCGTTCGTGCTGGCGAGGCTCGCCCCGCGGCCCGGTGTCCTGGTGTGGGACGTGCTGGCCGGTTCCGGCGCGGTGGCCGTGGAGTGCGCACGCCTGGGTGCGGCCGTGCTCGCGGTCGAACCGGATCCCGTGCAGTGCGTGCGGATCATCGCGAACGCGTCTGCGCACGGCGTCGACGTGCGCGTCGAGGAAGCCGAGCTGGACACGGCTTCGCTGCCGCGCCCGGACGCGGTGTTCGTCGGCCGCGGTCAGCTTGCCGAGGTGAAGGCGTGCGCGGCCGTGAGCGCACGGCGCGTGGTGGTCGTGACCGAGAGCGTGGACGAGATCGTGCCCGCCCGTGACGCGTTGCAGGCCGCCGGCTACGAGGTGGAGGGCGTGCACTGGACCGCCTCCCGCCTGCTCGACTCGGGGTTCGCTCCGGCCGTTCCGGTGACGGTGCTGTGGGGAAGCAAGAAGTGATCGGTGTCTTCGCGGGAGCGGCGCAGCGTGGCGACGCCGCAGACCTCGCAGGCCTGCTGGGTGCGGACGCGGTCGTCCCGGACGGCTCGGTCAAGCCCGCCGTGCAACGGCTGTGGTCCCGCCTGGGCGGAGCCGTCCTCTTCCTGGACGCGGGCTCCGCGGTCCGCCTGATCGCGCCCCTGTTGCGGGACAAGCGATCCGACCCCGCCGTGGTCTGCGTGGACCAGCACTTCGTCGTGGCGCTCGCCGGTGACGCCGACGCGCTCGCCCACCACGTCGCCGACCTGCTCAACCGCACGCCCGTCGTGACCGGCGGCCCGTCGATCGACTCGGTGCTCGACGAGCTCGTCGAGCAGCTCGACGCCACCGCAGACGGCAACGTCGAGGGCTGCGCCGCCGCCATCGAGGCGGGAGAGAAGGTCGTGCTGCGCAATCCGCTCGGCTTCCCGCTGCCCGCGTTGCCGCCCAACGTCGTCCCGGCCGGCGAGGACGCCACGTGGATGATCATCATCGACGACCGCGCCGCCGCTTCCAAGGACAACGTGCTGCGAATCGTGCCTCGCACGCTCATCGTCGGCGTGGGCTCGACGCGCGGAGCGTCGGCCACGAGCGTCGGCGCCGCGCTGGCGGAACTGGACGCGCAGGGCGGGCTGGACCTGCGTGCCATCAAGGCCTTCGCGACCGCGGAAGCCAAAGCGGACGAGCCCGGCATCGTGGACGCCGTGGAGGACTGGGGTTTCTGGCACGGCGACACCGCCGAGCTGCTGACGTTCCCGACCGAGGAGCTCGCCGAGATCGGCGTGCCGAACCCGAGTTCGGTGGTGCGCAACTCGATGGGCACCGCGAGCGTGGCGGAAGCGGCGGCGTTGCGCGGCGCGCAGATCCTGGGCCACGGCGCCCCGATCGAGCTGGCGGCGGAGAAGTTCAAGCGCGACAACGTGACGGTGGCCGCGGCACGGGTGCTGCCGCGCGGCAGGCTCGCGCTGATCGGGCTGGGGCCGGGTGCGTCAGAGGAACGCACACCGCGCGCGGAGGCGGAGATCAGGCGCGCGGCGTTCGTCGTCGGCACGCCGGAAGCGATCGACGCGGTCTCGTCCCTGCTGCGCTCCGGTACCGAGATCCGGCACGAGGGTGCGTCCGACCTGGCCGCCCGTGGTGCGGCGGTCGCGTTCGTCGCGTTCGGAGCCGGGCCGACGCTGGACGATCCGGTCGAAGCCGACGTGGTTGTTGTTCCCGGGGTCTGGGACCGGTAACAGATTTCCTCCTTTCGTAGGGTCTTGGTTCAGGATCTCTCGAATTAGCGTCGCCAGGCACACGGCCCACCCTGCGGGCCCGAGTGCATCGGAGACCGGCATGAGATCCCGTCGTCTCGTCGCGGTGGCCTGCACGGCAGGCGTCGCCCTGTCCCTGCTCGCGATCAACGCCCAAGCCGCCGCGCCCAAGGAAGGTCTGCGTCTGCTCACCGTCCGCGACTCCCTGCTCGCGACGCACACCTGGTACGAGCAGACCTACGACGGAAAACCCGTGCTGGGCGCCTACTACGTCGAGCACGTCGACAAGGCGACCGGCGTGAAGACCGTGGACGACGGCCGGATCGCGGTCGGCACGATCGACGCCACGCCCGCTGTCACCGCGGACCACGCGAAGCGCAAGGTCGCGGCGCCGCAGGACGCCAAGCTGTCGGTGCTGCCCGGTACGGGGCTCGTCTACGAGGTGATCTCGGGCGACACGACCGAACGCACGCTCGTGCACGCGGAGACCGGAGCGGTCGTCCACAGCGAGAGCCTTCTCGTGCACGCGGATGGAACCGGCAAGGTGTTCAGCCCGAACCCCGTGTCGTCGCAGCAGAACCAGAACCTGGTCGACGGGAACGACGAGGACTCGGCCGTGCCCAGCGCGGCCTACCGGTCCGTCACACTGTCCGGCCTGGACGGTTCCGGCTACCTGAAGGGCACGTACGCCCAGATCACGGGAACCAAGAACAAGCTGGCGTTCAGCAGCACCAACGACTTCAGCTACACCCGCAGCAACGACCTCTTCGAGCAGGTCAGTGCCTACTGGGGTGTCACCGAGTCGCAGAAGTACATCCAGAGCCTCGGTTTCACCAACGTCAACAACGAGCAGCAGGACATCACGACCCTCGGTCTGACGGCGGACAACTCGAACTACAACCCGCGCAAGGACCTGATCACGTTCGGCACGGGTGGCGTGGACGACGCCGAGGACGTCGAGGTGGTGTGGCACGAGCTCGGCCACGCCATTCAGGACGCCCAGGTGCCCGGCTACGGCACCAACGTCGAGTCGCGCTCGATCGGTGAGGGCTTCGGCGACTGGTGGGCGTTGATCATGTCCGCGGCCGACTCCCAGGACACCGCGACCACCCCGTTGGCGTGCATCGCGGACTGGGACGCGGTGTCCTACGCGCCTGGGACCCCGCACTGCCTGCGTCGCACCGACACCGAGCTGAAGTACGCGGACCGCAACGGTTCCGTGCACCACGACGGCCAGATCTGGTCGCGGGCGCTGTTCGACGTCTTCAAGGCGTTCGGCCGGGACAAGGCGGCGAAGATCGTCCTCGAGTCGCAGTTCTCGTACGCCCCCTCGACGACGTTCTCGGCGGCCGCCGCGGCGACCGTCGCGGCGGCGAAGAAGCTCTACGGCGACGGGGACGCGGCCGTGGTGCAGGCGGCCTTCACGGCCCGCGGCATCTCGTAGTCAAATGTCAAATCGCCCGTAACGACTAGTGGCGGTTGTGCGTTTGATTCCACGACCGTGACGCTGTGTGTGCCGTCGCTGTACACCCTGCACACACAGCGTCATCGGGAAGGACTGGCAACATGGCGAAAACCCTGCATCGCCTGATCGTGTCCGTCGTGGTGTCCGCTCTCGCGAGCATCTTCTTCGTTGCCCCGGCCGCCAGCGCCGACGTCTCACCGATGATCGTCGGTGGTACGAGGGCCAGCACCTCCACCTATCCCTGGGTCGTCTACCTGGCGTCGACCTCCGGCTCCCAGTTCTGCGGCGGAACGCTGGTGAAGGCCAACAAGGTCGTCACCGCCGCTCACTGCGTGAAGGGTCGTACGCCCGCCAGCACGCGAGTCGTGCACGGCCGTGACGACAAGCAGAGCACCGCGGGCACCGTGGCCAGCGTGACCCGCATCTGGGTGCACCCGAGCTACACCACCGCGACCGCCGGCTACGACGTCGCCGTGCTGACGCTGGACCGCAACATCAGCTCGGCCACCCTGCCGCTCGCCACCCCCGCCGACACCGCGCTGTACGCCGCGGGCAACTCCGCGCTGATCCTCGGCTGGGGCACCACGTCCTCCGGTGGTTCGGCCTCCCGGTACCTGCTCAAGGCGAACGTGCCGCTGACCTCGGACGCGACCTGCAAGTCCGCGTACTCGCAGTACAGCAACACCTCCATGGTGTGCGCGGGCTTCCCGCAGGGTGGCGTGGACACCTGCCAGGGCGACTCCGGTGGCCCGCTGGTGTTCGGTGGCAAGCTCATCGGTGACACGTCGTGGGGTCGCGGTTGTGCCGCGGCCGGCTACCCCGGCGTGTACGGCCGCATCGCCCCGTACTACTCGGTCATCAACGCCCAGCTGTAGCACCGGCAAGCCTTCGACGGCCACCACACCGATCCGCATCGGACGGTGTGGTGGCCGTTCTGGTAGGTCGGTTGCAGCGCGTGCGTGGTCACGCGCATCCTGCTGGGCATGGCTGATCTGGAAGCTGTGCCGGAAGACTGGTCGAGCGCGCTGGTCGTCGTCGCTCATCCCGATGACATGGAGTACGGCGGCGCGGGCGCTATCGCGCGTTGGACCGCTCAGGGCAAGAACATCGCGTACGTGCTGGCGTGCCGTGGCGAGGCGGGCATCGACTCGATGGAACCGTCGGTCGCCGGGCCGTTGCGGGTCGAGGAGCAGATCGCGTCGTGCGCGGCGGTGGGGGTCTCCGTCGTCGAGTTCCTGGACCACCCGGACGGCGTGATCGAGTACGGCGTGCCGTTGCGGCGCGACATCGCGGCAGCCATCCGCCGGCACCGGCCGGAGTTCGTGATCACCGGCAACTTCCGGGAGACGTGGCCGGGTGGCGCGCTGAACATGGCGGACCACATCGCGGTCGGCCGCGCGACCGTCGACGCCGTCCGGGACGCGGGCAACCGGTGGGTTTTCCAGGACCTGGGCCTTGAGCCGTGGAATGGCGTCAAGTACGTGGCGGCGGCGTCCTCACCGATGTCGACTCACGCCGTGGACATCACCGACTCGTTCGACGCTTCGGTGGCGTCACTACGCGCGCACAAGGCGTATCTGGCTGCGCTGAGCGGCGACATGGCGGATCCGGAACTGTTCCTCCGCGGCGCCGCGGAGGCCGTCGGGCAGCGGTTCGGCGGCGTGCTGGCCACCTCTTTCGAGTTGCTGCGGCTGTGAGCATGTTCCCTTCGGCTGGACACGGCCGGTCCGGTGTGGATGCTTCTACGCATGCCCTTTGAACAGCACTACCTGGCCGGCCTCGACCTGCGGGGCCGGCGCGTCCTCGTGGTCGGCGGAGGCACGGTCGCTCAGCGCCGCCTGCCCCGCCTGATCGCCAGCGGCGCCGCCGTCGAGCTCGTGTCGCCGTCCGTCACACCCGCAGTCCAGGGCATGGTCGACGCGGGGGAGCTGACCTGGCACCAGCGGCGCTTCCAGCCCGGTGACGTCGAGGGCGCGTGGTACGTGGTGGCCTGCACGTCGAACGTCCAGGTGAACACGCAGATCGGCGAGGAGGCGCTCGCTCAGCGCGTCTTCTGCGTGCGCGCGGACATCGCCGTGGAGGGCACGGCCGTGACCCCGGCGGTCGGCACGCACGACGGCCTCGTGCTCGGTGTGCTGGCGGGCGGCGAGCACCGCCGTTCGGCCGCCGTTCGCGACGGGCTCGTGGCGGCCCTGCGCGACGGCCGGATCGCGGACCAGGCAGCTCCGCCGGTCGGCGTGGCGCTGGTGGGCGGCGGCCCCGGCGACCCCGAACTGATCACCGTGCAGGGCAAGCGTTTGCTGGCCCACGCGGACGTGGTCGTCGCCGACCGCCTGGCACCGCGCGAGCTGCTGGAGGAACTGCCGGCACACGTCGAGGTGGTCGACGCGGCGAAGATCCCGTACGGCCGCGCGGCCACGCAGGAGTTCATCAACCAGACGCTGATCGACCGCGCCAAGGAGGGCAAGTTCGTCGTCCGGCTGAAGGGCGGCGACCCGTACGTCTTCGGCCGCGGCTTCGAGGAGCTCCTGGCGTGCGCGGAGGCCGGCATCCCGGTGACCGTCGTGCCGGGCGTGACGTCGGCGTTCGGCGTGCCCGCACTGGCCGGTGTGCCGGTGACACACCGAGGCGTGGCGCACGAGGTGGTCGTCGTCTCGGGTCACGTTGCCCCAGATGACCCTCGTTCGCTGGTCGACTGGTCGGCGATCGCACGCCTGCAGGGCACCGTCGTGCTGATGATGGCCGTCGAACGGGCCGGTGCGTTCGCCACGGCGTTGATGGAAGGCCGCCCCGGTTCGACCCCCGTCGCCGTGATCCAGGAGGGCAGCACGGCGGCCCAGCGCGTCTTCCGGTCCACTTTGGACTCGCTGGCCGAGGACGTGAAGCGCTGGGAGGTCCGCCCGCCGGCGATCATCGTCGTGGGCCCGGTCGCGGGCCTTGCTTCCGCAAATAGTTAGATAAGTTTCTTTACAAAAGCCGCGCGACCGGTGGACTCTGCAATCACGCCGCCTCAGTCCACCGGTTCTTGCGGAGGCACGCATGAAACGCGCCCTGTCTGTGGCGGCAGGCATATTGCTGATCATGTCCGGTTTGTTCGCTTCATCCCCGGCAACCGCGGCATCCCAACAGGTCTTCTGGACCTTCTACGGCTGGTACGACAACACACCGCCCGGCGGTAACATCGCCTACCCGCAGATCCACAACACCGCCGGCGGCAAGGGCACCTGGTCGGACCCGATCACGTTCGCGACGTCCCGCAAGGAAGCCAAGCCGGGCACGAAGATCTATTTCCCGCGCGTGAAGAAGTACTTCATCATGGAGGACTCCTGCTCCTCCTGCGAGCAGGACTGGGACGGCAACGGCCCCAACGGCGGCCCTCGCCTGTGGCACTTCGACGCCTGGGTCGGCGGCAAGGGCGGCAACGCCATGAACGTCATCGACTGCGAAGACGCCCTGACCAACTACCACCCCGACGGCAAGCCGGTGATGGAGGAAACCATCATCAACCCGCCGTCCAACCTGACCGTCGACCCGACGCCGATCTTCAACACCGCGACCGGTGAGTGCTACGGCGGCGCCAAGCCGAAGACCACCAACGGCGAGTACAAGAACGTCGCCACCGGCAAGTGCCTCCAGGGCGGCGCCTCCGGCTCGCAGCTGACGACGGCGGTGTGCAACGGCTCCGCCCCGCAGCAGTTCAAGTTCCACGGCGCCTTCATGGAGCAGGGCTCACCGCAGCTGTGCACCACCCTGTCGTCGGGCAAGGTCGTGCTGCGCAAGTGCGACGGCGGCCCGGCCCAGCAGTGGTCCATCAACCCGAACAAGACCATCTCGGACATGCAGCACAACACCAAGTGCTACCGGGACTCCTCGGGCAAGGCGGCGTCCTGCTCGGGGGACGCGGCCAAGTGGACGTTCAAGGCCGCGCCGGTGAAGTGATCGCGTAGCGGCTTGAGGCTGCCCACGCCGACCGCGGTTCGCAGCCCCACGGCCACGAACCACGGCGCCAGCAGCCCGAAGTGGTCAGCGACCAGTCCGCCCAGCAGCGCGCCGACCGGCTGAACACCCCAGGTGATCAGGGTCTGCGCGCTGCTGACGCGTCCGAGCAGGTTCGTGGGCACCGCCCGCTGCCGCAACGCCGCCGTGGCCACACCCCACACCGCGGTGCAGAACGAGCTGACCACCGCGAACACCGCAACCGTGGGCAGATCACGGGCGAGCGTCGCAATTCCCAGCCACATCAACGGAATCAGCACCACGGTCACCGCGACGGTGTGGCGGTACCTGGCGAGCATCCGCTCGGCGAGGAGCCCACCGGCGACGCCACCGCACGCGAGCGTGGCGAGAAACGCCCCGAATCCGGCGTTCGTCAGCCCCAGCCTCTGCTGCGCGAACAGCACCAGCGTCGCCATGGTCATCGCGATGCACAGGTTCGTGGTCGCGGACACGACCGTGACCGTTCTCAGCGCCTTGTGCTTCATCAACCACCGCAGGCCTTCGACGACCTTCGGCTTGGCCGGCCGAGGTTGCCGCCTCGTGCGCATCCTGGTCACCAGCAGTGCTGCTGTGGCGAACGTCAGCGCGTTGACCCAGAACGGTGCCGGTACCGCGATCGCGAACAACGACCCGCCCAGCGGCGGCCCCACGAACTGCAATGCCACCGCCTGCGACGCGAACAGCCTGCCGTTGGCTCGCTCCAGCAGGTGGTTCTCGACGGTCGCCTTGATGAGCGGCTGCCCCACCGCCCTCGGCACGTTCTCCGCGGTGCCGATCAGGAACGCCATGCCGTACAGGAACGCGATGTGCGCGCTGTGGAAGGCGGCGAGGACCGCCATGAGCGCGCATTGGATCCACAGGGCGGTGAGGAGGAGACGACGGCTGTCGTAGCGGTCGGCGGCTGCGCCTGCGGGGAGTGAGGCGAGGAGCCAGGGCAGGGATCCGAAGAAGCTGACCCCGGCGATCAGTTTCGGGTCCTGGGTGAGTGTGGCGGCCAGCAGCGGGAGTGCGGCGAGAAAGATGCCGTCGCCGAGCGCCGAGATCGCGCTGCCGCTCCACAGCAGGTACCAGTTCCGCCCCATGCCGCACCCTAGACGCGACGAACGCCCGGCCGGAGAACCCGGCCGGGCGTTCGGACGAAACAGGGATCAGCCGCGAACGACCTGGACCAGGTGGTCGACAGCCTCGGCCACCGGCACCTCGACGCGGTCTCCGGACTTGCGGTCCTTCACCTCGACGACGCCGTTGGCGAGCCCCCGGCCGATCACCAGGATCGTCGGGATGCCCACGAGCTCGGCGTCCGCGAACTTCACGCCGGGGCTCGCCTTGCGGTCGTCCAGCAGCACCTTCAGGCCGCGCGCGCTCAGCTGCTTCGCGAAGTCCTCACCGGCGGACACGAGCGTCTCGTCCTTGCCCGCGATGACCACGTGCACGTCGGCAGGCGCGACGTTGCGGGGCCAGATCAGGCCGCGGTCGTCGTGCGACTGCTCGGCGATGGCCGCGACCAGGCGCGAGACGCCGATGCCGTACGAGCCCATGGTGATGCGGACGGGCTTGGAGTCCGGGCCCAGGGCGTCGAGCGAGAACGCGTTGGCGTACTTGCGGCCCAGCTGGAAGATGTGGCCGATCTCGATGCCGCGCGCGGCGACGAGGACGCCCTTGCCGTCGGGCGACGGGTCGCCCTCGCGGACCTCGGCGACGTCGATGACGCCGTCGGGGGTGAAGTCGCGGCCTGCCACGAGGTCGACGACGTGGTGGTCGGCCTTGTCGGCGCCGGTCACCCAGGCCGTGCCGCGCACCACGCGGGGGTCGGCGAGGAAGCGGATGCCGTTCGCCTGGATCGCTCCCGGGCCGATGTAGCCCTTGACCAGGAACGGGTTCTTGGCGAAGTCCGACTCCTCGAGCATCGCGACCTCGGCGGGCTCGAAGGCCGCCTCGAGGCGCTTGAAGTCCACCTCGCGGTCGCCGGGGACGGCCACGGCGAGCAGTTCCCAGTCCTTGCCGGGGTGCTTGAGCTTCACGAGAACGTTCTTCAACGTGTCGGCCGCGGTGAACTTGCGGTCGGTGTTCGCGTTGAGGAAGTCCACCAGCGTTTCGATGGTGGGCGTGTTCGGCGTGTGGTGCACCTGGGCGGCGGGCTTGTCGTCGATCGGCTGCTCGGGGGGCGCGGGGGTCGTGACGGCCTCGACGTTCGCCGCGTAGCCCGACTCGGTGCTGCGGACGAAGGTGTCCTCACCCGTCTCGGCGACGGCCAGGAACTCCTCGGACGCGGAGCCGCCCATCGCGCCGGACGTCGCCGACACCACCACGTACTCCAGGCCGAGGCGGTCGAAGATGCGGATGTAGGCGTCGCGGTGGTCCTGGTAGGACTTGCTCAGGCCCTCGTCGGTCAGGTCGAACGAGTACGAGTCCTTCATCAGGAACTCGCGGCCGCGCAGGATGCCCGCACGGGGACGCGCCTCGTCGCGGTACTTGGTCTGGATCTGGTACAGCGTGACCGGGTAGTCCTTGTACGAGCTGTACTCACCCTTCACGGTGAGCGTGAACAGCTCCTCGTGGGTGGGGCCGAGCAGGTAGTCGGCGCCCTTGCGGTCCTTGAGCCGGAAGATGTTGGGGCCGTACTCCTCCCACCGGTTGGTCGCCTCGTAGGGCTCCTTGGGCAGCAGGGCGGGGAACTGGATCTCCTGCGCGCCGAACGCGTCCATCTCCTCGCGGACGACGGCCTCGATGTTGCGCAGCACCCGCAGACCCAGCGGCAGCCAGGAGTACCCGCCCGGCGCGACGCGGCGGACGTAGCCGGCGCGCACCAGCAGCTTGTGGCTGGGCACTTCGGCGTCGGCCGGGTCCTCGCGAAGGGTTCGCAGGAACAGCGACGACATCCTGGTGATCACGGTGGGTACTCCTCGTTCACGGGCTGTTGGGGCAGCGTACTGGTTGCGCTGCCGACGAAATCGCGGGCGGTCGGTTTGTTGGGCTCTGACCAGCGCGGACCTGGAATTGTCAGACCCCCTGAGTAGCGTCCGGAAGCATGTCCCTGACGATTGCCATGATCACCATCGACACCGGCGACGCGCGCAAGCTCGCCGAGTTCTGGACGGCGGCGCTCAACACCACCGTCCAGAACGACTGGGGCGAGTTCATCGTCCTCGCTCCGAACACCGAGAACGGCCCCGCGTTGGGCATCCAGCAGGTGCCGGACGCCACGCCGGGCAAGAACCGCGTCCACTTCGACTCGCACGTGCCGGACCGCAAGGCGGAGGTGGCCAGGCTGGTCGGGCTCGGGGCCACCGAGATCGCGGTGCACAGCATGCCGGGGCTCACCTGGTCGGTGCTGGCCGACCCGGACGGCAACGAGTTCTGCGTCGCCCAGGACGGCGAAGAGGTCTAGAGCGAGACCGGCAGGCCGTAGTCGATCCAGGTCCGCTTCAGCTCGAACCCCGCGCGCTCGTACACGCCGAGTGCGCGGGTCGGGTTGGCCGAGTCCACGGAGAGCCCCGCGCGCTGGTAGCCCTGCCCCTTCGCCTGCGCCAGCGTCCAGCTCAGCAGGGCGGAGGCCACCCCACGCCCGCGGTGTTCCCGCAGGGTGCCGACGTCCCCGATCCACAGCTCGCGCACGCCCGTCAGCTCCTCGACCACCGGGTAGTGCCGCGAGAGCACGAAACCGGCCACGGCGCCGTCTGCGAGCGCCAGGAAGGAGGTCTCCGGAACGAACCGCTTGCTGTTGGTGAACGACGCCGCCCATTCCTCCGGGCTGCGCTCGACCGAACCCCAGTGGCCGGCGAACGCCGCGTTGCACACCTCGCGGACTTCTTCGTCGCGGGCAGCGGAGAACGGCACGATCTCGTAGGCGGGCGGGATCGGGACCTGGGCGAGTGACTCGCCCAGTGCCACCTCCAGCTCGTTGAAGTAGCGGTCCGCGGTGAAGCCGAGCTCGGCGCACAGTGCGACGTGGCCTGCGCAGCGGCTCTCGACCATGGTGTTCACCACCATGGGCATGGCCGGGTGGCGTGCGGTGTGCAGCTTGCGCGCCAACGGGATGAGGCGCTGCAGCAGCTGCCGCCCGATGCCGTTGCGGCGGAAGTCCGGGTGCACGGCCCCGTCGAGCCGGACGCGGTGCGTGTTCACGGGATTGTCCCGCAGCGCGACCAAGCCGTACGCCACGAGTGCGCCGTCCACGAGCGCGGCCAGCGACCCGCCCGGCAGGTCCGTCTCGTCGAACCGTTCGGCGAAGTCCTCTTCGGACAGCAACTCGCCGGTGTCGTCGACCGCCTCGACGGCGCAGTAGAGCGCGGCCACCGCAGGGATGTCCGCTGTCGTGAGCGCGCGCCACACGAGTTCCACGTCAATGAAAGCTACGGGGAGGCGATGACCCCAACAACTGAATAAGCCGTTGTCCGGAACAGGGCGGCAACGCCATCCTGCGTGCGATGACGAAACCAGAGATCGCGCCACTGCACGAGGACCTCACCTTCCACGGACCGCTGTCCGAGGAACGGGCCGAGCGTCTCATCCGCAGCCTGCACCCGCTCGACGACGCACACGTGCTCGACGTCGGCTGCGGCTGGGCGGAGTTCCTGCTGCGGACCCTCGAAGCCGCGCCCACCGCCACCGGCACCGGTGTCGACCTCGACGTCACCGCCATCGCGCACGCCCAGGCCACGGCCGCAGCGCGAGGCCTGGCCGACCGGGTCAGCCTGCAGGTGGCCGACGTCGCCCAGTGGCAACCGGGCAGGCCTGTCGACGTGATCATCGTCAACGGTGCCAGCCAGGTGTGGGGCGGAGATCCGTTGCAGCACACGGCGAACGCGCTCACGGCGGCGAAGCAGCTGCTGCGGTCGGGCGGGAAGCTGTTGCTGGGTGAGGGTTTCTGGGAGCGCGAGCCGACCGACGAGCAGCTCGCCGCGATGCCGATCCCGCGTGACCAGTACGGCTCGCTCGCCGACCTGGTGGACCTCGCGCACGAGCACGGCTACCGGCTGCTCGCGGTGGAGCAGGCGAGCCTCGACGAGTGGGACGTGTTCGAGAACGGGCACGCCCTGGCGTGGGAACGCTGGCTGCGCGACAACCCGGACTCCGAGCACGCGGACGAGATCAGGACGAAGGCCGACACGCACCGCGCCCACCGCTTGCGCGGCTGGCGCGGCACGCTGGGCCTCGCGTACCTGACGCTGCAGGCGTCCTGAGACACCACGGAGAACACGGCCGGGCTCGAACCGGCGTCCTCCCGGATGAGAGCCGGGGCTCTACCACTGAGCTACGTGTTCCACGCGTCCGGCCGGCCGGGCTCGAACCGGCGTCCACCCGGTCCCGAGCCGGGCGTTCTACCGCTGAACTACAGCCGAACGAGGGCCAGCCTGCTCAGCCGGCGGCGTCCTGTCCACCGAATACCCCGGTGCGGACGGGCTTGCCGCTGAACACCCGAGCGTGCCGCAACGCCATCGCCCACACCGGGTCCGACACGGACACGCCGTGCACCAGCTCCGGGGTGGGGCGGAAGCGCGCGATCGCGGCGTGCGCGCGGGGTGCGGTCCATCCGGAGCGTTCCGGGTCGACGCCGTGCTCGCGGCACGCCGCCTCCACATCGGCGCGCGTGCAGACCGCTGTGCCGTCGAGCACTTCCCACGGCAACGGCAGGCGCGACCACACCGAGGTGTCCGGGTGGAGGCCGCCGCCCGCCTCGTGGTGCCAGAAGGCGAGGTCGGCGGCCATCACGCGCATGACCTTGCCCGGCCACGCGTGGTCCAGCAGATCCGGCACACCCGCGGCGTGCAGGCAGGCGATCCAGCCGTTGCGTGCGGCGTTGTAGGCGCCGGCCAGCGCGTTCCAGCTGGACGAGTCCACGCCGGTGCGCACGACCATGGTCGCCTTGTCGATCTCGGACGAACGCCACAGCCCGGCCAGCAGGCCCGCGACCGACCTGGTCACCGCCGACCACCGGCCGAGCAGCTCGCCGAGCTGGTCCGGCCGCAGGTGGCGCAGGACCTCCCAGGCCGGGCAGGCCAGCGCGATCATCGCCCAGTCGGTGTCGCCGCGAGCCCTGCATCGCGCGAGCAACGCCTCCGCGACCTGGTCGAACGGATTCACGCGGCCGGTCAGCGAGAACTCACGACGCAGCTTGCGCCGTGCCGTGTAGTAGGCGATGAAGCAGGCGGCGTCGGCATCCGCGCGGAACCGGTCGCGGTCGATCGCGCCGACGAATCCGGCCGAGGCGATGAGCGTCAGGCGGCGCAGCTCACGTACGCGCTCCAGCCTCGACGCCTTCGCCGAGAGCCGGCGCAGCATCCGGAAGCGCCGGTTGTACTGGCGCTTCGACAGCTCGATGCCCGCGGCGGCGCGCGCCTCGCGGTTCAGCCGGTCGGCGAGGAAGTCGGCGCGGTCCGGGTCCCAGTTGATCTCGGCACCGACGAACGACGCGAACTCCAGCACGGAGACGGGATCGTCGGCGTCGACCGGGCAGGTGTCCACACCGAACACGACTCGCGTCGCGGCGACCTGCCGCGCGGCACCGACAGGGCGGGCGTAGTCGGTGCTCATACCGGTGAAGCCGTGCCAACGGCTCGCGTGCGCCGCCACCTCGTTGATCACCGAGCGCTGGCGGCGCGTCAACGAGGGCAGCGCCTCCCGCACGAGGACGGCCACGTCCTCCGGGCGCAGCCGGGCGTCGAGCGAGTCGTAGAGACGGTCCAAAGCGTCCACGCATTCCAGAGCACCACGCCGGTCCAGCGGTTTTCCCGCATTGGCCTACGCTTGCCAACCGTGCTGGTGCTGCTTCCCCCGTCGGAGACCAAGGCGATCGGCGGCGAGGGTGCGCCGCTCGATCTCGACGCGCTGTCCTTCCCCGAGCTGAACCCCGTGCGCGACAAGCTCGTGTCCGCGCTGGCCGACCTCGCGACGGACGTCCCGGCGAGCCTCAAGGCGCTCGACATCTCGGAGCGCCAGGTCGACGAGGTGCACCGCAACGCGGCTTTGCGCACGTCAGAGACGACGCCCGCACTCCTGCGCTACACCGGCGTGCTCTACGACAACCTGGACTTCCCGTCGCTCAGGAAGGCCGACCAGGAGCGGGCCTTCGAACGGCTGGCGGTCGCGTCGGCGTTGTTCGGGGCGATCCGCGGCGGTGACCCGGTGCCCGCGTACCGGTTGTCCGGCGGCAGCACGCTCCCGTCGCACGGCAGCCTGCGCACGGTGTGGAAGCCCGCGCTGGAGCCGGTGCTCAGGCAGGCCGACGAGTTCGTCGTCGACCTGCGTTCCGGCGCGTACTCGAGCCTCGCGAGGATCCCGCACGCCGTCGTCGTCCGGGTGGTCACCGGCGAGGGCAAGGTCGTCAGCCACTTCAACAAGGCGCACAAGGGCCTGCTCGCCCGTGCCATCGCGACGAGCAAGACCGAGCCGGGCGACCTGAAAGGCCTGGTCAAGCTCGCGCAGAAGGCCGGGCTCACGATCGTGCCGACCGGCGAGAAGACCGCTGACCTGATCACCGGTTAATTCGGTTGCGGCCCCCGAGGGGACCGGGCAAGCTTCAGCGAGCCGACACGCGGCGAGAAGGAACGAAGGAGGTGCGTCGTGTCTGAGCCTGTCTTTGGACGTGGCACCGCGACCCGTCCTCCCGCCCCTCGCGCCTGATCAGCAGCGTCTGATCGCAGAGCGCCAGTGGGGCGGTCACCTTCACCTTCCGGGAGACCCCACCGTGCGCGAGCACGATCTTCACGAGCGTTTCGAATCCTCCTTTGACGACGCCGACACCATGCGGCGCAAGGGAAAGCGCGGTAAGCGCGCCAACGCCGACGACACGGAGCCAACGCGTCGCGGCCGCATGACAGAAGAAGAAAAGCTGCGGATCGCACGACTGCGCGAGGACCAGCTCAGCACGGCTGACACCCCCGAGGACGGCGACCGCTGGTCCACGTGGGGCGACGCCGAGCAGGGGCCCAGGCCGCACCCGGACTGGCTCGTCACCGAGCTGGCCGCGGTCGACCGCGAGCTGGGCATCGTGAAGACCGGCAAGGAAGCGGACGTCTTCCTGCTGGAACGCGCGATGGGCGAGAAGGCGTGCCTGCTCGCCGCCAAGCGCTACCGCAGCAACGACCACCGGATGTTCCACCGCGACGCGGGATATCTGGAGGGCCGGCGGATGAAGAAGTCCCGCGAGATGCGGGCCATCCAGAACCGCACCGCGTTCGGGCGCAACCTGATCGCGGAGCAGTGGGCGGTCGCGGAGTTCACCGCGCTCGCCAGGCTGTGGCAGATCGGCGCGCCCGTGCCGTATCCGGTGCAGCGCAGCGGCACCGAGCTGCTGCTGGAGTTCATCGGCGACGACGAGGGCAACGCGGCACCGCGGCTCGCGCAGGCGCGTCCGGACGAGGACGAGCTGCTCGACCTGTGGCGCCAGCTGGTCGCCACGCTGATGACGCTCGCCGAGGCGGGTCTCACGCACGGCGACCTGTCCGCGTTCAACCTGATGGTCCACGAAGGCAGGCTGATCATGATCGACCTGCCGCAGGTGGTCGACCTCGTCGCGAACCCCCGCGGCGTGGAGTTCCTCGACCGCGACGTCCGCAACATCAGCGGTTGGTTCGCCTCGCGCGGCCTCCCGCCGGAGATCGCCGACCCGTCTGCGCTGGTGGCGACGCTGCTGGACGTCGCGGGTATGGCGTGACCCACCTTGCGCGCCCGGCCGTGTCCAACGACACTGCCGGGCGCGCAAGGCATGGCCATTGATCAGCTAGACTGTGCTGTACACCGATGAAGGCTTGACGGCCGTTGACCGGTGTTTCCACCCACTCATCAGCGGCGTGACCCTCACGCCGGGCCCGTCCTTGTGATCGGCACCGCGGTAGCGCGCGGGGCAGCCTCGAGACGTGCCATGTCCCGGAGGTTTGTTTTGCCATCAATGTCCGAAGGTCGTTCCGAGCGCTCTTTCAGCCGCGGCAAGCCGCGTCGCCGCTCGGGCCGCCAGGGCAACTCCCGTCCGCAGGCGCGGGTCGAGGAGCCGATCGTCGCCGAGCACTTCGAGAGCACGCTGCCGGAAGGCCCGCTGCCCTCGTTCGCTGAGCTCGGCCTGGCAGACGCGCTGATCAAGTCGCTCGTCGCCAACGAAATCACCGCACCGTTCCCCATTCAGGCCGCCACCCTGCCCGACGCGATGTCGGGCCGGGACATCCTCGGCCGTGGCCAGACGGGCTCCGGCAAGACGCTGGCGTTCGGCCTCGCCATGCTGAGCCGCCTCGCGGGCGGCCGCTCGACGCCGCACAAGCCCCGCGGCCTGATCCTGGTTCCGACCCGCGAGCTCGCGATGCAGGTGGAGACGGCGCTCATGCCGCACGCCCGCGCGCTCAACATGTGGTGCCGCGTCGTCGTCGGCGGCACGTCGTTCCCGCGCCAGATCGATCACCTGCGCCGCGGCGTCGACCTGCTGATCGCCACGCCTGGCCGTCTGTCCGACCACGTGCGCCAGGGCACCTGCGACCTGTCCCAGGTCGAGATCACCGCGCTGGACGAGGCCGACCAGATGGCGGACATGGGCTTCATGCCCCAGGTCCGCGCGATCCTCGACCTGACCCCGCAGGACGGCCAGCGCCTGCTGTTCTCCGCGACGCTCGACGGCGACGTGGACAAGCTGGTCCGCCAGTACCTGCACAACCCGGTGACGCACTCGGTGGCCCCGGCCACCGCGAGCGTCACGACGATGGATCACCACCTGCTGTTCGTGTCCGCTGAGGACAAGCAGAACGTGGTGACCGAGGTGGCCGCGCGCGAGGGCCGCACGATCATGTTCGTGCGCACCAAGCACCACGTCGACCGCCTCGCCAAGAAGCTCCGTTCCGTCGGCGTCCACGCGGGCGCCCTGCACGGCGGCAAGGCGCAGAGCGCCCGCACCCGCGTGCTCGGCGAGTTCCGCGAGGGCACCACGCCGGTTCTCATCGCGACCGATGTGGCGGCCCGCGGCATCCACGTGGACGACGTCTCGCTCGTCGTGCACGTCGACCCGCCGGCCGACCCGAAGGACTACCTGCACCGCGCCGGCCGCACGGCTCGCGCCGGTCAGTCCGGCACGGTCGTCACACTGGTCACGCACGACCAGCGGCGCGCCGTCCAGGGCATGGCCGCCCGTGCGGGCATCCGCCCGGAGAGCACGAAGGTGCGCCCCGGCGACGACGACCTGATCCGCATCACGGGTGCCCGCACCCCGAGCGGTGAGCCGGTGATCGAGCGCGAGAAGCCGGCCCGTCGCGGTGGCGGTGGCGGACGCCGTTTCGGCGCCCCGGCCGCCGGTGGCCGCGGTGAGTACCGCGGCGGCTCCGGCCGTCGTACCGAGGGCGGCGAGTTCCGCAGTGGACCGCGTCGTCCCTCCGGTGAGAGCGGCGAGCTCCGCAGCGGCCCGCGCCGCTCGGAGCGCTCAGAGGGCGGCCGTGCTTTCGGCCGGACCGAGCGCACCGGCCGTCCGCGCCGGGCTCCGCAGCACTGACACGACGAGCAAAGGCCGCCTCTCCCGTGCCG
This sequence comes from Lentzea roselyniae, assembly GCF_039537795.1. Taxonomy (NCBI): domain Bacteria; kingdom Bacillati; phylum Actinomycetota; class Actinomycetes; order Pseudonocardiales; family Pseudonocardiaceae; genus Lentzea; species Lentzea roselyniae. Next base: position 90,758 of record NZ_BAABBE010000008.1, on the reverse strand, counting down.
GGGAGGCGGCCTTTGCCGTGTCAGCCCGCCCTGCGGTCCACGAGCGGCATCAGGTCCAACGCGGGTTCCGCGAACCAGGCGGCGGCACGCTCCTGCTTCTCCGAACGCACCGCGCGGGGCAGCTGGTCGGCCACGACGTCGCGCACCAGGCAGTGCCGGAAGCCGTATTCGATCTCGCCCGTCTCGCTGTTGCGGCCCTGGCGGCGCAGGAAGTCCCGTTGTTCCAGCAGTTCCAGCGCCTTGGCGACGTCACCGGGCTCTCGCTGACCGGTAGCGGCCACCGCGCCGGGGGACACGAGATCACCTCCCACGGCGGCGTCCCCGAGGACTGCCTTCACCGCCAGTGGCAGTGAGTCCAGCTGAGCCGTGATCACACTGCGCACGGGAGGCGGCATCGGCAGGCCGCCATCGTTGTGCACACAAGGCATGCGCGGGTCGGACACCATCCGCGCGTACTCGGTCGCGAAGAACGGGTTGCCGCCCACGCACGAGACCAGGGCCTGCCGCAGTTCGGCGGACAGTTCCCGAGCCTCCAGCAGCGAGTTCAACAGGCTGTGGGTGCCGTTGTGCGACAACGGTTCCAAGCTGATCGTGGTGGCGTTGCGCTTGCCTCCGAACCAAGAACGACGGCGCTGCAACAGCTCCGGCCGCGCGGTGGCGATCACAAACAGCCGGCTTGTTCGCTCAGCTCCTCCACGAAGTCGAGCACGATGTCGTTGGCCCGGTGCACGTCCTCCAGGAAGACGACCAGCGGCCCGGAATCGGCGATCTCCTCCAGGAACCGCCGCCACGCCGGGAAGTCGGCCGGCACCTCGGGCGACGTCCCGGCCAGCCCGGCGAGGCTCGAGTGCAGCCGATCGGCCAGCTCTGCGGCACCGACCAAAGAAGACAGAGCGGCGCGCAGGTTCTCGGGCGACGCGAAGCCGCGCACGACGTCGGACAACGGGCCGTAGCCGTGGTCGTCACCGAAAGCGGTGGCGGTGCCGCACAACGCCATGACCGGAGACGTGCAGGCGGCGGCCAATTCGGAGACCAGCCGGGTCTTGCCCACGCCCGCCTCGCCCAGCACGGTCACGAAGTGCGGGCGGCGGCGCACGCGAACCTCGTCCAGAAGCCCTTGCAGCACAAGGAGTTCACGTTCGCGCTCGACGAACGGCACGGGAACCCGGGCACGGCGGGTCGCGCCGCGCGGGCAGATGCACGAGACCGCCTGCCGGCCGCCGGTCGGGGCGGGGTCGGCGGCCCACGTCACCGACGCACTCGCGGCACGGGTCGCGGTGCAGGGACGGACGGCGCCCAGCGGTGCGAGTGCTGTCGGCTGACGGTCGCTGACCGGACTACGTGGTCGGCACCAGCGAGTCGATCATCTTCTGCAGCTCGGCCTCCTTGGGCAGCGGCGGGTTCGTGCCACCACCACCGCCCTCCAGGTCGCCGTTCACCACCAGCGCGTGCAGCTTGTTGCTGCCGTTGAGCACGACGACCTTGACCGCGCCCTTGCTCGCCAGGCACTTGTTGGCCGACTGGGTGATCGTGGCGTCGACCTGCACGCCCTCGACGACGACCTTCTTGCCGTCCTTCTGGGTGTGCTGGATCTGCACGGCCTTGGGCTGCGTCAGCGTCACCTGCGGGGTGCCGCCCGACGCGTAGAACTGCTCGGCCACGGCCTTGGTGAAGTCGGTCGCGGTCTGGTTGATGTCGCCCTTGGGGAGCAGCGCGCCGCCGTTGGTGCCCTTCGTGAACGGCTTGCCCTCGCACTCGTAGTCGCCGTAGGTGGTGACGGCGGACAGCGAGATGCCGGGGAACTTGTCGATCGGGATCCGCGCGTCGCTCACGACGTCCCAGTTCTTCGGGACCTCGTAGTTGTAGCCGAGCGACGTCTCGACGCACTGCACGCCCTCGTTCTTGCAGGCGCCGGTGGTCGGCTGCGACGAGGCACTGGTCGGGGTGGTCGGGTTGTTCTGCGCGTTCGGGTCGCCCGAGCCGCGCGAGAGCAGGTACCACGTCAGGCCGCCGCCGGCCAGCAGCACCAGCACGACGGCGCCGAGCACCAGCCAGAGGGTCTTCTTGCTCTTCGGCGGTTCGCTGTCGAAGCCGCCGTAGACGCCCAGGCCGCCGTACTGGCCGTAGCCCTGCTGCGGGAAGCCGCCCTGCTGCGGGTAACCGCCCTGGTCCGGGAAGCCGCCCTGCTGGGAGAAACCGCCCGTCTGCGGAGGGCCGCCGGCCTGGTAGCCACCGCCCGAGTAGTCACCACCCTGCTGCTGGCCCCAGCCCTGCTGGTCGTTCCAGCCGCCCTGTCCGCCGCCACCTGGGTAAGTCACGGGGAAACGGTACCTGGTGGGTCTGACGGGGCTTAATTCATCAAGCGTTGACTTCGACGGTGCGCCGGGCGTACCGTTCCATCAAATTCAACGTGTGATGAACAAATGGAGGTCAGTGATGCGCACCGCGCTGGTCACCGCCGTCGCAGGCGCGGTGGTGGCGTTTCTCCTGGGACTGCTGACATTCGGCGTGCAGGCGACCGTGCACCCGCACGACGTCCCGCTCGCCGTGGTGGCGCCTCCGCCGATCGCGGAACGCGTCAGAGCCGCCGACTCGGCCGAGGTCGACATCAGAGCCGTGGACGCGGCCGAGGCCCGGACCCTGCTGGCGGACAAGGAGGTCTACGGGGTTCTGGAGATCTCACCCGGCCAGGCGACGATCCGGCTCAACCCCGCGGTCAACCCGTCCGGCACGCAGGTCGCGCAGCAGGTGCTGACCGGTGTCGCCCAGGGCGCCGGGCTGCCGGTCAAGACGGAGACCCTGGCCGTCACAGCGGCCGAACGCACAGCGCCGCTCGCCGCGAGCGCACTGCTGTGGGTCGGCGGGATGGTCGCCGGGCTGTTGTTCGTGGTGCTGAAGGGAAGGCGGTTCCGGCTGCTGTCGGCGCTCACCACGTCCGTGCTGGTCGTCGGCGCGGTCATCGGCCTGCTCGCGTGGTGGGGCGTCACGTTCGGCGCGGCCGCGATCACGTTCATGTTCGCCGTCGCCGTGTCGTTCGCCCTGCTGCAAGCCGGGCTGTTCAAGCACCTCGGCATCCGCGCGATGGGCGTTCTCGGCCTGCTCTACCTGATGGCGCCCGCGGTGGCGGGTCAGGTGCCGGAACTGCTCAACCCGGCCTACAAGGCGGTCCTGTGGTCGTGGACGCCGTTCCGGTTCTCGACGGAAGGCCTGCGCAGCCTCATGTACGACGGCTCCATCAGCACCGAGTGGTGGGTGTTCGGCGGGATCGCGCTCGTCGGCCTGGTGCTGCTGCTAGCCGGCAAGGAAGCTCAGCCGGACCGTCCGGACGGGGTTGTCGACGTTGGTGTCGACCAGGCAGATGGACTGCCACGTCCCGAGCGCCAGCACACCGCCTAGCACCGGGATCGTCGCGTACGGCGGCACCAGCGCGGGCATCACGTGGTCACGACCGTGACCGGGGGTGCCGTGCCGGTGCCGCCACTTCACGTCGCGGGGCAGGATGCGCTCCAACGCGGTCAGCAGGTCGTCGTCGCTGCCCGCACCCGTCTCGATGATGGCGACGCCGGCGGTCGCGTGCGGCACCCACACGTGCAGCAGGCCGTCGCCGGTCTCGTCGTCGAGGAACCGCTCGCACTCACGCGTGAGGTCGTGGACGACCTCCTCGGAACCGGTGCGGATCTGGATCTCCTCGCTGCGCATGGCTTCAGATCTTACGAACGATCCGGGCGGGGTTGCCGACCGCGAGCACGTGATCAGGCAAATCACGCGTCACGACACTGCCGGCGCCGACCACCGTGTTGTCGCCGACCGTGACTCCGGGACACACGATCACGCCACCGCCGAACCACACCCTGTCGCCGATGACGATCGGCGCGGTCGTCTCCCAGCCCGCGATCCGGGCCTCGTGGTCCTCTATCGGGTGCAACGCCGTCAGCAGCTGCACGCGCGGTCCCATCATCACGTTGTCGCCGATGGTGACCAGCCCGCAGTCGAGGATGATGCCGTCGTAGTTCATGAAGCTGTTCGAGCCGATGCGCGTGTTGTAGCCGTACTCGATCTGCAGGCGGGGCAACAGGACCGTGTTCTCGCCGATCTCCGCGACGAAGTCCTTCAGCAGAGCGTGCATGCCCTCGTAGTCGCCCGGTTCGGAGGCGTTGTAGCGGATCATCAGGCGCTGGGCCCGCTGCCGGTCGTCCTCCAGTTCGGGGTCCATCGAGAGGTACGGCTCGCCGTTGATCATCTTCTCGCGGTTGGTTCCCAAGGTGGTCCCTTCAAGCGGTGTAAGCGCGACGGTAGTCAGTGGGCGGGACACCGACATGGGCGGTGAAGTGGCGGCGCAGGTTCGCCCCCGTCCCCAGGCCGCACCGCCCAGCGACCTGTTCCACGGACAGCGAGGTCGTCTCCAGCAACGCCTGGGCGTGGGCGACGCGCTGGGCGAGCAGCCACTGCAACGGCGTGCTGCCCGTGGCGTCATGCAGGCGGCGGAAGAACGTGCGCTGGCTCATCCCGGCGCGGCGGGCGAGCTCGGCGACGGTGAGCGGCCGTTCGAGGTGCCGCACCGCCCACTCCAGCACCGGCGCGATGCTGTCGTCGTCGGTCTCGGGCACGTGCCGGGTGACGAACTGGGCCTGGCCCCCGGTGCGGTGCGCGGGCACGCACAGCTTGCGGGCCAGCTGGTTGGCCACGTGCGCGCCGAGGTCCTGGCGCACCAGGTGCAGGCACAGGTCGAGCCCGGCGGCCGCGCCCGCGCTGGTGAGGACGTTGCCGTCCTCGATGTAGAGCACGGAGTCGTCGACCTCGACCCGCGGATACCGGCGGGCCAGACGGTCCGTGTAGGACCAGTGCGCGGTGGCGCGGCGGCCGTCGAGCAACCCGGCTTCGGCGAGCACGAACGCTCCGTTGCACAACGCGGCGATGCGCACGCCGTGGTCCGCCGCGTCCTGGAGTTCCTTGACCAGCAACGGGTTCAGCGGCTCGGTCCCGTCGAGAACGGCCTGCGGGACGGACGGGACGATGATCGTGTCCGCCCCGTGCAGACCTTCCAGGCCGTGCTCGGGGTTGAGCGTCCAGCCGTTCCCGGCCCGCGGTGCCGCGGGGTCCAGGCCGCACAACCGCATCGTGTACCAGGGATCGAAGTGGTCGACGCCGAACACCACGCACGCCAGCCCGGCCTCGTACACGTCCCAGAGAGCCGGCGCGTCGTCGTCGGTCACCAAGATCGCCACCACGCTCATGCCACCAGGCTAGCTGGCAGCAATCGTTCGACAGGAGGCATTTCTGCCACTGTCGGTGCGCGGCGCGACTTGCGAGGGTGGTGAACATCAACCACAACCCTTGGGGGACAACGCAATGCGATCCGATGTTGCCGTGCTCGGCCTCGGTCAGATGGGTTCGGCACTCGCGGAGGCATTCCTGCGCGCCGGGCACCGCGTCACGGTCTGGAACCGCTCGCCCGCCAAAGCCGAACCGTTGGTGGCACAGGGGGCTCAGGCGGCGAGCTCGGCCGTGGAGGCGCAACGCTCGGCACCTGTCGTCGTGGCCTGCGTGCTCGACTACCCGGCACTGACCGAGATCCTCGACCCCGAGCTGCCCGGCATCCTGGTCAACCTCACCTCGGGCTCACCGGAACAGGCCCGTGAGATGGCCGGGCGCGGCGGGCGCTACGTCGACGGCGGCATCATGACCACCCCGCCGGGCATCGGCGACCAGCGCTCGATGATCCTCTACAGCGGCGACCAGGACGCCCTCGCCGAGGCGTCCGGCCTGTTGTCGGCGCTGGCCGAGCCGATCAACCTCGGCGCAGACCCCGGCCTGGCCGCCCTGTACGACACGGCACTGCTCGGCATCATGTGGTCCACGCTCACCGGGTGGCTGCACGCCACCGCACTCGTCACCGCCGACGGCGCCACCGCCGAGCACTTCACGCCGCTGGCCACCCGCTGGCTCGGCCCGGTCGCGGGGTTCATCAGCAGCTACGCGCCGCAGGTCGACTCCGGTTCCTACCCCGGTTCGGACGCGACGCTCGACGTACATCTGGCCACGCTGGACCACCTCGTGCACGCCAGCGAAGTGCGGAAGGTCGACGCGGCGCTGCCGCGGTTGCTGCACGACTACGCGCGGAGGGCGGTCGAATCCGGTCATGGCGCGGACGGCTGGGCCCGGATCATCGAACTGCTGCGGGCGGCCTGAGATGGACTGGTCCACACTGCTCGACGCCACGACCGACGACTGCGTGCGGGTCCTGGGCACGCTGCCGGAAGACGGTTTCTCCCGCCACGCCAACGGTTTGAACTGGTCCTGCCGCGTGACGCTCGACCACGTCGTCGAGGGCCTGCTCGGCTACACGGCCCTGTTGACCACTCGTGCGGAGCGCCGCTGGACCAGCCTGCACGGCAGCCTGCGCGCCGAGTCCCTGGAGCACTGCCTGGAGGGTGTCGCGACCGCCGCCACGTTGCTGTCGCGCACAGTCGCCGCGGCCACTCCGGACGCGCGGGCGTGGCACCCGTGGGGCACTTCGGACGCGGCCGGGTTCGCCGCGATGGGCATCACCGAGCTGACGATGCACACGCACGACATCACTCGGGCCTTCGGCGTGGAGTGGCGGTCAGAGCACTGCGCGCCCGTGGTCGAGCGGCTGTTCCCTGACGCACCACGGCATTCCGACCCGTTCGCGCTGCTGCTGTGGTGCACCGGACGCGGTGAGCTACCCGGCGTGCCGCGACGAGAGCAGTGGCAGTGGTACGGAGCGGTCGCCGCGTAGATTCGCGTCATGCGCGTGCTCTTCGCGAGCATGGCCACCGTCGGCCACACCTACCCGTTGACCCCGCTGGCGCTGGCACTGCGCAACACCGGGCACGACGTCCACTTCGCGGTCGGCGACGAGATGCATCCCGAGCTGAACAGGCTTGGGCTGCAGCCGTTCCGTCCGGGCCTGGTCTTCGGCGAGATCTACGCCGAGGACATCAGGCCGGAGCTGGAACGCCTCCTGCCCGACCTGGTGATCAGCGGGTGGGCCGTGCCCGAGGTGTTCAAGGAGGCGCGCAGGCGGGCGTTCCCGGTGCTGTGGCACGGCTTCGGCCGCATGTTCCCGGACGGCATCGGGCTCACGCGCCCGGACGGTGGCAGGCACATCGACATCTGCCCGCCCTCGTTGCAGGACGCCGGCTTCCAGGACGACCGCATCCTGCTGCGGCCGGTGCCGCACTCAGCTCCCGATGAGGTGCCCCAGCGCACCCACGACAAGCTGATCTACCTCACGCTCGGCACCGCGTTCGGCACGGAGTCCGTGCTCACCACGGCCATCGCGGAGCTCGGGAAGCTGGACGCGCAGGTGGTCGTCGCCGCACCCCGCGTCCAGCTCACCGGCCTGCCACCGAACCTCACGGTGCACCCGTGGCTGCCGCAGACCGAGGTGATCAGGCAGGCGGACGTCGTCGTCCACCACGGCGGCAGCGGCACGATGCTGGCTGCTCTGGCCGAGGGGGTCCCACAGGTCGTGCTGCCACAAGGCGCCGACCAGTTCGGCAACGCCGCCGCTGTCGTCGAAGCCGGTGCGGGCGTGCGGCCGGACGCGGTGAGTGCCGAGGCGGTCGCGGAGTGCGCACGACTGTTGCCGATGGACGGAGAACACAGAAAAGCTGCAGGTCAGATGGCGGAAGAGATACGTCACATGCCTTCGCCGCAGGAAGTTGCGGACAGTCTGGCGGACGTTGTGTAACACTGTTTTTTATGAAGGCAAGCCGCCTGCGCCTGGGCATGAACCTGTGGCCGCCGTTCCTGTTCGCCGGGATCCGCGTTGTCGAGATCTCGCCGGACTACCGGTACGCGCGCGTCAAGATGCGTCTGCGCCCGTGGAACCGCAACTTCTTCGGCACCCACTTCGGTGGCTCGCTGTTCGCGATGACCGACCCGTTCTGGGTGCTGCTGCTGTTCAACCAGCTCGGCGGCGAGCACGTGGTGTGGGACCAGGCGGGCGAGATCGAGTTCGTCGCGCCCGGCCGCGGCACCGTCTACGCCGAGTTCCGGCTGACCGACGAGCACGTCGAGCGGGTGCTGGACCAGACCGCGTCCGGGGAGAAGGCGTTGATCTGGTTCGAGACGGACGTCGTGGGGCAGGATGGAACCGTGATCGCAAAGGTGAAGAAGCAGGTCTACGCGCGACGTAAGCGCGGTAAGCAGCTCGCCCATGCGTGAGGCGTTCGGGGCGGTCTTCGACATCGAGCCCGGTTACCTCAACACGGCGTCCATCGGCGTGCCTCCGCGGCACGTCGCCGACGCGGTCGCGGCCTCGCACGAACGATGGCGGCGCGGCCAGGACACGTCGTCGTCCTTCAACGAGGTCGTCGAGACCTCACGTGCGGCGTTCGGCCGGTTGATCGGGGTGCCCGCGACATCGGTCGCATGCGGCGCCACGGTCTCGCAGTTCGTGTCGATGGTCGCGCAGGCGTTGCCGGCGGGCTCGAAGGTCTTCCTGCACGACGGCGAGTTCACCAGCGTGACGCTGCCGTTTGTCGCGGCCGGGCACAAGATCGTGTCCACTGTGGACGAAGCGGATCTCGTCGCGCTGAGCGTGGTCCAGTCGGCGGACGGTGCGATCGCGGACCTCGAAGCGTTGCGGGCGTCGGGCAAGCCGGTGCTGCTCGACGTCTCGCAGGCCGCGGGGTGGATGCCGTTGTCGCTGGCGTGGGCCGACTTCGTCGTCGGTGTCGCCTACAAGTGGCTGATGGCACCGCGCGGCGCGGCCTGGATGGCGGTGCGGCCGGACCGGATGGACTTTCTCAGACCGGTGGCCGCGAACTGGTACAGCACCGAGGAGAACTACGGGATCGAGCTGCTGCTCCGTCCGGACGCACGGCGGTTCGACCTCTCGCCGACATGGTTCGCACACGTGGGTGCCGCCGTGGCGCTCCCGTGGATCGCCACACTCGACCTGGAGGCCGTGCGCGCGCACTGCGTGAATCTGACGGATCACCTGCTGACCGGACTGGGACTCAGCCCCCACGGCTCGGCGATCGTCTCGGTTGACGTGCCCCACATCCCCGGCGTCGTGTCGTCGATTCGCGCAGGCAGGACGCGGTTCGCCTGTCACCTGTACAACACGGTCGAGGACGTGGATCGGGTGCTCAAAGCGCTTGGCTGACCGCCGTCCGTTACCGTGGGTCCTTGTGTCGGAACCACGCCAGTCACCTGAAGAGGTGACCCAGAACCTGCCTCGCTTCCCACCGAGGCCAACCGACACCGCGCCGCTCTACCCGGCCGACGAGCTGATGAAGCTCCAGTCGATCATGGACAACCGCCAGGGGCAGCTGCCCCCGCAGCCGCCGTCACCGCCGCGCAGGACGACGTGGGTGGGCAAGGCGCTGGCGCTCGTCGGCGTCGCGGTGGTGTCGGGGTTCGTGTGGTGGGTGTTGCAGCCGTCGGACCCGGTGGACCAGCCCGTGGCGCAGCCGCAGAAGACCGCGGGGGAGTTCGAGTTCACCACCGTGCCGCAGCTGCCGGAGCCGGTGAAGGACAGCGACTGCGCGGCCCACGCGACGGGGCAGACGCAGGCGTTCCTCAAGACCACGCCGTGCCTGCAGCTGACGCGGGCCTTCTACACGGCCAAGCTGCCCGACGGCAGGGCCGTGTTCTCGTCGGTGTCCGTGGTGAAGATGCGGACGGCCGACGAAGCCAGGCAGCTGCGGGAGCTGACCCAGAAGGACGGCACCGGCAACGTCAAGGACCTGGTCCTGGACAAGGCGATCAGCGTGCCGCCGCTGACCACGCTGGCCAACGGCGGGTACGCCTCCGAGCAGCGCGACCAGCTGGTCGTGATCGTCGAGTCCGACTCGCCGGTCAAGTCCGCCGACGCGCTCACCCACAACAAGGAGATGAAGAAGGTCTCCGCGGACGCGATCAGGCTCGCGTCCTCCTTCGGCAGCTAACCGGCTAGCCGGAGGCGACACCCGGCATCGCGATCGATGCCGGGGTGGTTCCGGCGGCCTTGCGCCACCGGGTCGCGCGCACCGCCGCCGTCGTCAGCGCCTCCAGCGCCGTGGTCCGCAGCGCCGCGTCGTCGGTGCGCTCCAGCACCCCGCGCCACGCGGCACAGGTGTCCTGTTCGACGGCGACGAGCGCCGCGAGCGCGGACGGCCCGTCCGAGACGGGTGACGGCGGCAGGTAGGCGGCGGCGGGCGGGTTCGGCGTCGCGTTCTGGTCCCGCAGCCACCGCTCGGTCGTGTCCCGGCGCGCGCGGTGCGCGTTCGAGCCCTCCGCGACGGCAGCGGCCTGGTTGCCCAGGAACGCCGCCACCATGCCGTAGGTCCACAACGCCGCGTGCTCGGTGCCGAGCGCGGTCTGAACGGCGTCCACGTTCACGAGAGCACCTCCCGCAGCGAGGCGCAGCCCGCGGCCACCGAACCGACGAGACCGGCGCGGTAGGTGGGCACCTTGGCGACGAGGGCCGACGCCTCGCGCACCGCGTCGTCGAGCGCGGTCCGCAGCGCCGCCAGCGGATCCGGCGGAGTGGGCGGGATGGTGGGCGCCGGCGGGGCCGTCGAGGAGAGCGGGGGCCGTTCGCGGTCGACCTCCGCCTGCAGCAGGCCGGCGTGGGTCTCACGAGCCTTGGCGATCTCCGCGGCCGCGGGCACCGTGGTCAGCGTCTTCGCCAGCGCTGCGTCCGCACGGGCCTGAGCCGCGAGCGCCGACAACGGGTCCGGCGGCGGTGGCGCGGGAGGTTCTGTGGTGCACGCAACGGCGAGCGGTGCGACGGCCACCGCGAACAGCACACGGCGGCGGCTGACCGATTCGGAGATCACGCGAACCCATATTGCCAGCAGCCGTGCGGCGCGGTGGGAGGCGGGCAAAGGAGATAGTCTGGGCGTCCACGGCCGCCGAAACACCGTCGGCCGGGGTTTTCATGCGTTCGAACTGAAGGAGACACCACGTGTCCAGCCCGCCGCGCGGAGAGCTTGCCGCGCAGCTAGCACCCGTTGTGCGGGAAGCGCTCGAAGCGATCGGCTTCGACCTCGACGCACTCGACGTGAATCAGGCTGGGCGCCGCCGTCTGGTCAAGGTCGTGGTGGACGGCGAGGACGGCATCGGGCTCGACGAGGTCGCCGAGGCGAGCCGGGTGGTCTCCGCCGCGCTCGACGCGCACGACCATCTGATCAACGGGCCGTACACCCTCGAGGTCACCTCGCCGGGTGTCGACCGCCCGCTCACCCGCCCGCGCCACTGGAAGCGCGCGCACCTGCGTCTCGTGAAGATCAAGCAGCCGGAGCAGGTCGAGTGGTTCGGCCGGGTCGGCGAGTGCGACGAGACCGGTGTCGAGCTGCTGCACCAGGGCGAGCTGAAGCGCGTGGAGTACCGCCACATCGAACGCGCGGTCATGGAGATCGAGTTCAAGCAGCCGCCGGTCGAAGAACTGGCTCGGCTCACTCGGAAAGCACCGAAGGAGGAGCCGAGGTGAACGTCGACATCGCCGCCCTCAGGGCGATCGAACGTGAAAAGGACATCCCCTTCGAGACGGTCCTCGAGGCGATCGAGTCAGCACTGCTGACCGCCTACAAGCACACCGAAGGGCATCACTCGCACTCGCGAGTGGAGATCGACCGCAAGACCGGGGTCGTGCGCGTGCTCGCGCAGGAGCTGGGTCCGGACGGCGCGGTGCAGGAGGAGTGGGACGACACTCCGGAAGGCTTCGGCCGCATCGCCGCGACCACCGCGCGCCAGGTGATCCTGCAGCGCCTGCGCGACGCGGAGCACGAGCGCACCTTCGGCGAGTTCGCCGCCAAGGAGGGCGAGATCATCGCCGGTGTGGTGCAGCGCGACGCCCGCGCGAACGCCCGCGGCATGGTCGTCGTCCAGGTGGGCGACACCGAGGGCGTGCTGCCGCCGGCCGAGCAGGTGCCGGGGGAGCAGTACAACCACGGCGAGCGCATCAAGTGCTACGTCGTGAGCGTGTCCCGCGGTGCGCGCGGACCGCAGATCGCTCTCTCGCGGACGCATCCGAACCTCGTGCGGCGGCTGTTCGCCCTCGAGGTGCCGGAGATCGCGGACGGCACCGTGGAGATCCCCGCGGTGGCACGTGAGGCAGGTCACCGTTCGAAGATCGCGGTCCGTTCGACGGTCTCCGGCGTGAACGCGAAGGGCGCCTGCATCGGCCCGATGGGTGCCCGTGTGCGCAACGTGATGCACGAGCTCGGCGGTGAGAAGATCGACATCATCGACCACTCGGACGACCCCGCTACTTTCGTCGGGAATGCTTTGTCACCTGCGAAGGTTGTGTCCGTACGGGTGCTCGACGAGCGTGCCAAGACGGCACGTGTCGTGGTGCCGGACTTCCAGCTGTCGCTGGCGATCGGCAAGGAGGGGCAGAACGCCCGCCTGGCCGCCCGCCTGACCGGCTGGCGCATCGACATCCGCAGCGATGCGGAGTCTCCGGCTGCCGGAGCAGTCACATCCAGTTCGGCCGAATGAGCTCCAGGGGATAGACTCATCAACGGTTCAACGTCGGGTTCGGTCACCCAACACATCGGCCCTGTTCGCACGTGCATTGGATGCCGTACCCGGACGTTGCCCTCTGAGCTGCTGCGTGTGGTCGCGGTGGACGGTTCGGTGGTTCCGGACGTCCGCAGGCGGCTTCCTGGTCGGGGTGCTTGGTTGCATTTCGATCTCGAATGTCTGCGCAACGCCGAGCGGCGACGGGCGTTCTCGAGGGCCCTCCGGGTCCAGGGGGCACTCGACGTCGCTTTGTTGCGCGAGCACTTGGAGCAGCACGGGAACAAGGCCTCGGGACAGCCCCGAGGTCAGCAAGAAACAAGGAAGCAGGTCGACCCGTCATGAGTCAGCCGTGAAGCTGAAGACATGAACGCGCGACGTTAAGACGAGGTCGATGGGACTTGCCCGCCGGCCTCACGACCAAGGAGAGCAGTGGCAGGCAAGGCCCGCGTGCACGAGCTCGCGAAAGAGCTCGGTGTTACGAGCAAGGAAGTTCTCAACAAGCTCGCCGAACAAGGTGAGTACGTGAAGTCCGCGTCCTCGACCGTCGAGGCCCCCGTGGCCCGGCGGCTTCGTGACGCCTACGAAGCCAAGTCCTCGAAGCCGTCGGCTCCCAAGCCGGCCGCTCCGAAGCCCAAGGCACCCGCACCCGCTGCTGCCGCAGCGCCCGCCGCCCCGGCGGAGTCGAAGCCGGCAGCCACGACGGACAGCAAGCCCGCTGCGCCCAAGGCCGTTCCCGGCCCGAAGCCCGCGGCTCCGCGTCCCCCGGCCCCCAAGCCCGCGCCCGCCGCTCCGGCCGCGCAGGCTCCGGCCACGCCCGTCCAGCAGCCCGAGGCTCCGGCCGCCGCCGCACCGGCACCCGCCGCGTCGGCTCCGGCCGCTCCCAAGGCTGCCCCGGCTCCCGGCGGCAAGCCGGGTGGCCCGCGTCCGGGCCCGCGCCCGGCTCCGCAGCAGCAACAGCCCCAGCAGCCGCAGGCTCCGGCCGCGTCCGCTGGTGCGCAGACCCCGTCCGTGGTGCCGCCGCGCACGCAGGCTCCCAAGCCTGCCGGCCCGCGTGCCCCGCGTCCGGGCAACAACCCCTTCGGCGTCGGTGGCGGCAACGCTCCCGGCCCGCGTCCTGGACCTCGTCCCGGCCCGCGTCCGGAGCAGGGCGGCGACCGCCCCTCCGGCCCGAAGCCCGGTGACCCGCGTCCTGCCGGTCCCCGTCCGGCGGCTGCCCAGGGTGGCGGCCGTCCTGCTCCCGGTCAGGGCGGACCTCGTCCTGCTCCCGGCCAGGGTGGGCCTCGTCCCGCTCCCGGTCAGGGCGGTCCTCGCCCCAACCCGGGCAACATGCCTCCGCGCCCGAACCCCGGCATGATGCCGGGCCGTCCGGCCGGCAACCGTCCTGGCCCTGGTGGCGGCGGTGGCCGTCCCGGTGGCGGTGGCGGTGGCGGCGGTCGTCCCGGTGGGGGCGGCGGCGGTGGCGGCTTCCGCGGTGGCGGTGGTGGCGGTGGCGGCGGCGGTGGCGGCTTCCGCGGTGGCGGTGGCGGTGGCGGTGGCGGCGGCTTCCGTCCCGGTGGCGGCGGTGGCGGTGGCGGTGGCTTCCGTCCCGGCGGTGGTGGCGGTGCCGGTGGCGGCGCCCCGGCCGGTGGTGGCGGCGGTTTCCGCGGTCGTCCCGGTGGTGGCGGCGGCGCAGGCCGCGGCGGTACCGCTGGTGCCTTCGGTCGTCCGGGTGGTCCGGCGCGTCGTGGACGCAAGTCCAAGCGGCAGAAGCGCCAGGAGTACATGGACAACATGCAGGCGCCTTCGGTCGGTGGCGTCCGCCTGCCCAAGGGGCAGGGCGAGACGATCCGGCTGCCGCGCGGTGCCTCGCTGACCGACTTCGCCGACAAGATCAACGCCAACCCGGCGTCGCTCGTGCAGGTGCTGTTCCACCTGGGCGAGATGGTCACGGCGACCCAGTCGGTGTCCGACGAGATCCTGGAGCTGCTCGGCTCCGAGATGAACTACGTCGTGCAGGTCGTGTCCCCCGAGGAGGAGGACCGCGAGCTGCTCGAGACGTTCGACATCACCTACGGCGAGGACGCCGGTGACGAGGACGACCTGCAGGTTCGCCCGCCGGTCGTGACCGTCATGGGTCACGTCGACCACGGTAAGACGCGACTCCTCGACACCATCCGCAAGGCGAAGGTGCACGAGGGCGAGGCCGGTGGCATCACCCAGCACATCGGTGCGTACCAGGTGGAGACCGAGCTCGAGGGCAACCCGCGGCTCATCACCTTCATCGACACCCCCGGTCACGAGGCGTTCACCGCCATGCGTGCCCGTGGTGCGAACGCGACCGACATCGCGGTCATCGTCGTCGCCGCTGACGACGGCGTGATGCCGCAGACGGTGGAAGCGATCAACCACGCCCAGGCGGCCTCCGCGCCGATCGTGGTCGCGGTGAACAAGATCGACAAGGAGGGTGCGAACCCCTCCAAGATCCGTCAGCAGCTGACCGAGTACGGCCTGGTCGCCGAGGAGTACGGCGGCGACACGATGTTCGTCGACATCTCCGCGAAGCAGGGCATCAACATCGACAGCCTCCTCGATGCCATCCTGTTGACCGCCGACGCTTCGCTGGACCTCCGCGCCAACCCGGACATGGAGGCCCAGGGTGTCGCGATCGAGGCGCACCTCGACCGCGGGCGCGGTCCGGTCGCCACGGTGCTGGTCCAGCGCGGCACGCTCCGCGTCGGCGACTCGATCGTCGCGGGCGATGCCTACGGCCGCGTCCGCCGCATGGTGGACGAGCACGGCGACGACGTCCACGACGCGACCCCGTCGCGTCCGGTGCAGGTCATCGGCCTCACGTCGGTGCCGCGCGCAGGTGACTCGTTCCTCGTCGTCGACGAGGACCGCGTCGCCCGCCAGATCGCCGAGCGTCGTCAGGCCCGCACCCGCAACGCGCAGAACGCCGCGAAGCGCAAGCGCGTCAGCCTGGAAGACCTGGATGCGGCGCTGAAGGAAACCAGCGCTCTCACCTTGATCATCAAGGGTGACAACTCGGGTACCGTCGAGGCCCTCGAGGACGCGCTCATGAAGATCGAGGTCGGCGACGACGTCGAGCTGCGCGTGATCCACCGCGGTGTCGGTGGCATCACCGAAGGCGACATCAACCTCGCCGTGGCCGGTTCCGCCATCGTCCTGGGCTTCAACGTCCGGGCCGAGGGCAAGGCGACCGAACTCGCGAACCGCGAGGGTGTGGACGTCCGTTACTACACGGTCATCTACCAGGCGATCGACGAGATCGAGGCGGCCCTCAAGGGTCTCCTCAAGCCGGAGTACGAAGAGGTCCAGCTCGGCCGCGCCGAGATCCGCGACGTCTTCAAGTCCTCCAAGGTCGGCACGATCGCGGGCTGCATGGTCCTGTCGGGCGAGATCCGCCGCAACGCGCGCGCTCGCCTGATCCGTGACGGCAAGGTGATCGCGGAGAACCTCCCGATCAGCTCGCTCAAGCGGTTCAAGGACGACGCCACCGAGGTCCGCGAAGGTTTCGAGTGTGGTCTCACGCTCGGCAACTACAGCGACCTCAAGCTCGAGGACGTCATCGAGACCTACGAGATGCGCGAGAAGCCGCGCGCCTGATAGGCCTGGATGGGGGTGCGGAGCCGTTTAACCGGTGGCTCCGCACCCTTTTCTTCTGGAGGATCTTGCCCATGTACGTGGGGGCTCTGGAACTGGACGTGCTTTTGGGCGACGTCCACTCGTTGAAGGAGAAGCGCTCGGTGGTCCGGCCCGTCGTGGCCGAACTGCGCAAGCGCTTCGAAGTTGCCGCTTCCGAAGCCGGTCATCAGGATCTGCATCGGCGCGCGTTGATCGGTGTTGCCGCGGTCTCCGGTGATGCGGCGCATGTCAGGGAAGTCCTGGCCGGCTGTGAAAGGCTGGTCGCAGGACGACCCGAACTGGAACTGCTCTCCGCCCGCACGCGTCTCGTCGGGCCGGAGGACGACTAGGAAGGGGAGGCTCGTGGCCGACACGGCACGTGCCCGCAAGCTCGCCAAGAGGATCTCGCAGATCGTCGCTTCCGCTCTGGAGCACGAGGTCAAGGATCCTCGGCTGGCTCGGGTCACCATCACCGACACGAAGGTGACCGGGGACCTGCACGACGCGACCGTGTACTACACGGTTCTCGGCGAGCGGTTGGATTCCGAGCCCGATCTCGCCGGAGCCGCCGCGGCTCTGGAAAAGGCCAAGGGTGTGCTGCGGTCCATGGTCGGGCAGCAGACCGGGGTCCGGTTCACGCCCACTTTGACGTTCATCACGGACACCGTGCCGGACACGGCGCGGAAGATGGATGAGCTGCTGGCCCGCGCTCAGGCGGCTGACGCCGAGGTGGCCCGGCTGGCGGCAGGGGCTCAGCCCGCCGGCGAGGCGGATCCTTACAAGGCGCCTCGTGAGGACGAGGACGACGACTGATCGTCCGCGTGTGGGGTGGGACGGAACCACCCCACCTCGCGTTGTCAGGCGCGGTCACCTCGTCAGACCGCGGAAATGGTCTTGTCGGTGGGTGCCCTGCGGCACATTGCGATCGTGAGCAGCTAACGTCTCCCTGTGGCAGATGACCTGAGCACCACCATTGCCGAGGCTGCGCGGTTACTGGCCGACGCCCGTGATGTGACCCTGTTCGGCCACATCAACCCCGACGCGGACACGCTCGGGAGTGCGTTGGCGGTGGGGCTCGCGCTGCATCGGCGCGGAGTCGTGGTGCGCGTGGCCTTCGGTGAGCCGGAGGACGTGCCCGAAAGTTTGAAGGCCTTGGACACGGCCGGGCTGCTGGTGCACAGAGACGACGTGCCGCAGGAGCCCGAGCTGCTCGTCGTCATGGACACCGGAAGCTTGCAGCGGCTGGGGCCGCTCGCTGACCGGGTTGAGCGGGCCAAGGGGCCCGTCATCGTCATCGACCACCACGTGTCGAACACGCGCTACGGCACGTTGCACTGCATTGACGAGCACGCCGAGGCCACAGCGCTCATCGCGCTTCGACTGCTCGACGAGATGGGCGTTGAAGTCGACGAGCCGATCGCGCGGTGCATCTACGCCGGGCTTGTGACGGACACCGGGGGCTTCCGGAAGGCAGGGCCCGCGGCGCACGAGACGGCGGCCCGGCTGTTGCAGACCGGCGTCGATGCGTACAGCGTCACTCGTCCGTTGATGGACGCGCATCCGTTCGCTTACTTGGGCATGTTGTCGCGAGTGCTCGCCAAGGCCGAGCTGGACGAGCGTGCCGCCGGCGGGCTAGGGCTCGTGCACGCCGTTGTGGGCATGGACGACGCGCGGGACGTGCGCAGCGAGGAGGTGGAGAGCGTGATCGACGTCGTGCGCTCCGCATCCGAGGCCGAGGTGGCCGCTGTGCTGAAGGAGTTGCGGCCCGGGTTCTGGTCGGTCTCGCTACGAGCCGTCAGCCAGGTCGATGTGCGTGAGGTGGCGCAGGCGCTCGGCGGTGGTGGGCACCGGCTGGCGGCCGGATTCACGTTCGACGGGGCCGCGGAGCAGGTCGTCGCCGCGCTCAAGGGCGCGTTGGAGCGGGTGGAGTCATGACCAGGACAGGAAGCCCGCGGCTGCTGCGGGAGATCAACGACCGGGCGGCCATCGAAACGTTGCTGCGCAGCGGCGCGATGACACGCGCCGAACTGGAAGAGGTCATCGGCCTCTCCAAGCCCGCGACAGCGCAGCTGCTGGCGCGGCTCGAAGAAGACGGCATGGTCGTCCGCACCGGCTTGCGCGGCGGCGGCCGTGGCCCGCGCGCCCAGATGTGGGCCGTCAACGGCGGCGTGGGGCACGTGGCGGCCGTAGCGCTGACGCCGGACCTCATCGACGTGGCCATCGCGGACATCACCGGCTCGCTGCTGGCCGAACACAGCGCGCCGATGCCCAAGGAGAACACCCTGGCGGCGTTCCGCGAGACCGTGCAAAAGGCAGCGGCGCTGGCCGGCCTGCGCCTGGACGCCCTGTCCCACGTCGTGGTCGGCACGCCGGGCGCGGTCGACCCCGCCACCGGCCACCTGGGCTTCGCGCCGCACCTGCCGGGACTCGTGGACGTAGACCTCCCCGCAACCCTGCGCGAGCTGCTGGGCACGTCGGTGTCGATCGAGAACGACATCAACCTGGCCGCCCTGGAGGAGATGAGCTCCGGCAAGGCCGTGGGCGTGCGCAACTTCGTGCTCTTCTGGCCAGCCGACGAGATCGGCTCGGCAGTCGTGGTCAACGGCGTGCTGCTGCGCGGCGTCACCGGCGGCGCGGGCGAGATCGACTCGATGCAGGTACCGGGCGGACGCTACGGCGACCAGGTGGACAGCGACGCCATCGTGGCGCTGGCCGCCACCCACGGCATCTCCGCCGACTCCGGCCTGGAGGCCGTCGCACACGCGCTGACCACCGGCACCGAGGGACGCGCGTTTTTGTCAGACCTCGCTCGTAGGATCGCTTTGGGTCTGGCGAACGTGGTGTGCGTGCTCGATCCGGAACTGGTGCTGCTGTCGGGCGGAGTGGCACAGGCCGGCGGCGAGACGTTGTGCGAGCTGGTGTCGTCGGAACTGCGCAAGCTGGTGGTGCCGCGCACTCCGGTGCAGCTCGCGCAGATCACCGCCAACCCCGTGCGCTCGGGAGCTCTGCACTCGGCTCTCGCGGTGGCTCGGGAGCGGGTGTTCGGCTTGCCGCAGCGGGCTTAGGTCGGCTTTGGCGGCTGGTCCGCGTCCTGCGGATCTGTTCGGTGTTCGTGTGGGTCTCTGATGGTGTTGCTGTCGGAGGGCTTCCTCGGGCGCGGTTGTTGCGGACGGGTGTGCGGGGCGTGGTCTTGGTCGCTCGTGCGGCTGAGACGTGTCCTGAGGGTTCGTTCGGTGCCGTCGTCTTCGTGCGGGTTTCTGATGGTGTTGCTGTCGGAAGGCTTCTCGGGCGCGGCTGTAGGAGGCTTCGCGGTCGCGGCTGTTGTGGACGGGTGTGCGGGGCGTGGTCTTGGTCGCTCGAACGGCTGATCCGTGTCCCGAGAGCTCGTTCGGCGCCGTCGTGTTCGTGCGGACATCTGGCGGCGTCGCCGTCAGAAGGCTCGCCGGACGCGCCTGCCGCGGACGAGGCGTGCAAGACGCGGCTCAGGTCGCTCAACCGGGTGAACCGTGTCCCGAAACGCTGTTACCGAATCTCGCGTACGAGGAAGCGCGCGGGGGAGCGGAACAGGAGGTGAGTGCTTTCCATCGCTAAAGAGATGGAGTGCGCTTCCCGACCACCTAGGTTCGGTCGTGTGGAGGATCGGGTTCCCGCGCGGCGGGTGATCGGGCTGGCGGTGCCCGCACTGGGGGTGCTGGCAGCCGAGCCGTTGTACGTGCTCGTCGACACGGCCGTGGTCGGGCACCTGGGCGCGCTGCCACTGGCCGGCCTGGCACTGGGCGGTGTGCTGCTTACGCAGGTGTCGACGCAGCTGACGTTCCTGTCCTACGGCACGACGGCGCGCACGGCCCGGCTGCACGGAGCCGGGCGGCGTGCGGAGGCGGTCGAGGAGGGCGTCCAGGCGACGTGGCTGGCGGTCGCGGCGGGCGTGCTGGTGGTGTTGCTCGGGCAGCTGTTCGTCCGGCCCGTGGCGGAGGTGCTCGCGGGCGGCGGCGCCGTGGCCGATGCCGCGGTGCAGTGGGTGCGCATCGCGTTGTTCGGGGCGCCGTTCATCCTCGTCACGATGGCGGGCAACGGGTGGATGCGTGGCGTCCAGGACACCCGGCGGCCCCTGAAGTACATCCTGATCGGCAACGGCATCAGCGCGGTGCTCTGCCCGGCGCTCGTCTACGGCGCGGGCTGGGGGCTTGAGGGCTCGGCCATCGCCAACGTGGTCGCGCAGCTGCTGTCGGCCGGGTTGTTCATCAAGGCGCTCTTCGCCGAACGCGTGCCGTTGCGGCCGCATTGGGCTGCGATGCGCGCGCAGCTCGGCATGGGGCGCGATCTGGTGTTGCGGAGCCTGGCGTTCCAGGCGTGCTTCATCAGCGCGGCTTCGGTGGCGGCGCGGACGTCTGTCGCGGCCGTGGGGGCGCATCAGGTCGTGCTGCAGCTGTGGACGTTCCTCGCGCTGGTGCTGGACTCGCTGGCGATCGCGGCGCAGTCGCTCGTCGGTGCGGCGCTCGGGGCGGCGAACCGCCGGCAGGCCGAGAAGCTGGCGTGGCAGGTCACTCGGTACGGGCTGGTGTTCGGGATCGGGCTCGGGGTGGTTTTCGCCGCGCTGGCACCGGTTTTGCCGCAGGCGTTCACTTCGGACGCTGGCGTGCTGGGGGAAATTCCGAACGCGTGGTGGTTTTTCGTTGCGCTGCAACCGATCGCGGGCGTGGTGTTCGCGTTGGACGGGGTGTTGCTGGGCGCGGGCGACGTGAAGTTCATGCGGACGGCGACGCTCGGGTCCGCGGTGATCGGGTTCCTGCCGCTGGTGTGGGCCTCGTACGTGTTCGGGTGGGGGCTCGCGGGGATCTGGACCGGGCTGTCGGCGTTCATGGTGTTGCGGCTGGTCGCGGTGGTGTGGCGTACACGATCGGGTGATTGGGCGGTGGAGGGCGCGGTCCGCTGACACCCACGCCGTCGGCACTCACGCCGTCGGCACTCACGCCGTCGGCACTCACGCCGTCGGCACTCACGCCGTCGGCACCGACGGCGCTGACACCGACGGCGCTGACACCGACGGCGCTGACACCGACGGCGCTGACACCGACGGCGCTGACACCGACGGCGCTGACACCGACGGCGCTGACACCGACGGCGCTGACACCGACGGCGCTGACACCCACGCAGCTGACACCCAGGTGGGCGCTGTGTCCGACCTCACGGCATGAAATCGTTACCAAGAAGGTTGTTTAGGCGATGTAACTAATGTCTACCCGCCTCCGACCTGGGGAGAGTGCCGTCTTGCCGTCGGTCGATCGCGCCACCCGTACCTCGTGGCTGATCTGGACCACCGCCGTCTTCGTCTACTTCGCCGCCGTCTTCCACCGCACCACGCTCGGCGTCGCCGGGCTGGAGGCGAGTGAGCGGTTCGGGCTCGGGCCCGCGCAGCTCGGTGTGTTCACCGTGTTGCAGGTTGGCGTCTACGCCTTCCTGCAGATTCCCACCGGTCTGCTCGTGGACCGTTTCGGTCCGCGCAAAATTCTCACCATCGCCGCGTTGCTCATGGGCACCGGCCAGTTGCTCTTCGCTGTCGCCGACTCGTACGGGCTGGGGCTCGTCGCACGGGCCGTGCTCGGCATGGGCGACGCGATGACGTTCATCAGCGTGATCCGGATCGTGGCGGCGCACTTCCCGCCGCGCCAGTACTCGCTGGTGGTCGCGGTCACGGCCGCGCTGGGCGGTGTCGGCAACCTCGTCGCCACGGTGCCGTTGACGCTCATGCTTGGCTCGATCGGGTGGACCTGGGCGTTCCTCATCGCGGGCGGCGCGACCGCCGCGTACTCGATCATCGCGTTCCTGCGGCTGCGGGACGTGCCGGACGGCTTCACGGCTCCCAAGCCCGAAGCCGTGCCGCTCAAGAAGATCTGGCCGAAGGTGCGGCAGGCGTGGAGCGTGCCCGGCACCCGGCTCGGGTTCTGGGCGCACTTCAGCACCATGTCCACACCGGCCGTGATCGGTCTGCTGTGGGGGTACCCGTACCTCGTGCAGGCGCAGGGCATGTCGCCCAAGGCGGCGTCGTCCACGCTCGGACTGCTGGTCATCGGTGCGATTGTGTCGAGTCCGATCGTTGGGGCGTTGTTCTCTCGCAATCCCGAGTGGCGCATGCCGATCGCGGGCTGGTTCCTGGCGTTCGCGTTCGCCGGGTGGGGCGTGCTGCTGCTGTGGCCGGGCGGTCACGTGCCGGTGCCTGTCATCGCGGTCGTGTTCCTCGTGCTGACCGTCGGCGGGCCCATCTCCGGCGTCGCGTTCGCGTTGGCCCGCGACTACAACCCGTCGCACCGCCAGTCCACGGCGAGCGGCCTGGTCAACGTCGGCGGCTTCCTCGCGGTGACCGTCGCGGCACTGGGTGTGGGTGTGTTGCTGGACCTGCTCGAGAACCTCGTGACGCCGCAGACGGCGTTCCGGGTCGCGCTCAGCTTCTGCGTCGTCGTGCTGGCGTTGGGCGGCTGGCGGATGCTCGTGTGGTGGCGGCGCGCGCGTGCGGCGGTGTTCGCGGCAGAGGAGCGTGGTGAGACGGTGCCGGTGCAGTTGCGGCGTCGTCGTTGGGACGCTCTGCGCGTCGCTTAGGATTTCGCGCCGTGAAACCCTCTGTTGCACCGGGCCTGGTGGTCGTCGACAAGCCGGACGGCATGACCTCGCACGACGTGGTGGCGCGTGTGCGCAGGATTCTCGGCACCCGCAAGGTCGGGCACGCCGGCACGCTGGACCCGATGGCGACCGGCGTGCTCGTGCTCGGCATCGAACGCGCGACGAAGCTCCTCGGCCACCTCGCGCTCGACAGCAAGGCCTACCTCGCGACGATCGTGCTCGGCGCGTCCACGACGACGGACGACGCCGAGGGCGAGGTTCTGTCCACTGTGGACGCGTCGGGGGTGGCCGACGACGCGATCGCCGCGGAGGTGGCCAAGCTGACCGGCCCGATCCAGCAGGTGCCGTCGGCCGTGTCCGCGGTGAAGATCGACGGCAAGCGCGCCTACGCACGGGTGCGTGCGGGTGAGCAGGTCGAGATCCCCGCACGGCCCGTGACCGTGCACCGCTTCGACGTGCTGTTCACGCGCCGTGAGGACAAGACGGTCCTGCTCGACGTGATGGTCGAGTGCTCCTCCGGCACCTACGTGCGCGCGTTGGCCCGCGACCTCGGCGCGGCGCTGGGCGTCGGCGGGCATCTGGGTGCGTTGCGGCGTACCAGGGTCGGCCCGTTCGACCTCCGCGTGGCCAAGACGCTCCAGCAGCTTGAGGAGACGCCCGGTCTGTCGCTGGACCTCGACGCCGCGGTGGCAACGGCGTTCCCGCGCCGCGAGATCGACCCGCGCGAGGCGTCGGCGCTCTCGCACGGGCAACGGCTGCGCGCGGGCGGGTTCGAGGGCACCTACGGGGTCTTCGGGCCGGACGGTCACGTCATCGCGCTGGCGAAGGACGAGGGCGACGCGTGCAAGCCCGTGGTGGTCCTCAGTCCGGCTGGGTGACGCCACGAGTCGTGCCGCGACGTAGGCTGATCACCGTGCAACGCTGGCGCGGACTAGATCACCTTCCCGGCGGCTGGGGCCGCTGCGTCGTGACGATTGGCGTGTTCGACGGTGTCCACAAAGGCCACCAGGCCCTCATCGGGCGGGCGGTGGCCCTCGCGGAGCAGCGCGGGCTGCCGAGCGTGCTGATGACCTTCGACCCGCATCCCTCCGAAGTGGTCCGGCCCGGCAGCCATCCCGCGCAGCTCACCACGCTGCGGCGCAGGGCGGAGCTGGTCGAGGAGCTGGGCGTCGACCACTTCGTGGTGGTGCCGTTCAGCCTGGAGACCTCCCGGATGCCCGCGGACGAGTTCGTGCACGAGGTGCTGGTCGAGAAGCTGCACGCGGCGGCTGTCGTGGTGGGGGAGAACTTCACCTTCGGGCACAAGGCGGCGGGTAACGTCGCGTTGCTGCGCAGGCTCGGGCAGCGGTTCGGATTCGTGACCGAGGGGGCTGATCTGGTGTCCGCTGACGAGGTGACCTACTCGTCGACCTACGTCCGGGCGTGCATCGACGCCGGGGACGTCAAGGCGGCGGCGGAGGCGCTGGGCCGGCCGCACCGGCTCGAAGGGATCGTCGTCAGAGGAGATGGGCGCGGGAAGGATCTGGGTTTCCCGACCGCCAACCTCTCGACGCCCAAGTTCGCGGCTGTTCCCGCCGACGGCATTTACGCCTGCTGGTTCACCGATTCGAAGGGCAAGAAGCTCAAGGCCGCGGTGAGCGTGGGGACGAACCCGACGTTCTCCGGCCGGGAACGCCGGGTCGAGGCGTTCGTGCTGGACGTGGACGAGGACTACTACGGGCAGCGGGTCGCGGTGGACTTCGTCGACCGTCTGCGCGAGATGGTGAAGTTCGACTCGGTCGAGGCGCTTCTCGAACAAATGCATCGCGATGTAGACCGAACGAGGGAACTGCTGACTGAGTCGTGACCGTCAGATTGGGCGAAGCGGCCGTGGGGGCGTCCGCAGGCTGGCAGGATGCGGGTCGGAGTGCGGGCTACGGGAGAGGCCAAGGTGGAGGACCACAAGATCGTTCAGCGCAACCTCGCCCTGCAGAGGGAGTGGTACGGGGAGCCTCTGGGTGACCGCGTGCGCCGGTTGGTCGTCGCCTTCAACGTGTCGCAGGCCCAGCTCGCGGACGTGCTGGGGATCAGCGCGCCGATGCTCAGCCAGGTGATGAGCGGCCGCCGGGCCAAGATCGGCAACCCCGCCGTGCTGGCGCGGCTGATCATGCTCGAGCGCAAGATCCTCACGCCGGACGTGGCGACCGGGGCGCCGGAGGCGTTGCAGCGGGCGCTCGACGACGTGCGCGAGTCCAAGCCGACCGTGTCCCGCGACTCGCTGCCGGTCAACGGGGACGAGAGCGTCGCGTACCCGGTGCTGCGCAGGGTCGCCGACCGCACCGAGCTCCAGCAGGCCGCGGACCTGCTGTCCGCGGACTTCCCGGCGATCGCCGAACTGTTCCGCAGGGCCGTCCGCGCCGCCAGGTGAAGTTCTTCACCGCGCTCTTCCCGCCGCGGCACGTGGTCGCGGAGCTCGAAGCGGTGCTCGACCGCACGCACGGCCTGGAGTGGACGAAGCCGGAGAAGTGGCACATCACGCTCTGCTTCCACGGCGAGACCGCCGATGAGGAACGTTTCCGGGCACTTGAGGGCCACGAGGTGCCGCAGCTGCGGCTGAAGGACTTCGGCGACTTCCGCGGCAGGATCCTGTGGGCGGGAGTGGACGGCGAGTTAAATCGGTTGGCAAGGGCAGCGGGCGCGAACGACAATTGGCAGGCGCACCTGACAGTGGCGTACGGGTACCGGGGGCAGCCGATGCCGGCGTTCCTGAGCAGCCCGTGGCAGCCGTCAGAAGCAGTGCTCGTGAGCAGCGCCGATGGTGTCTACACGCCCGTCGCACGGGTGGGCTTGCGCACGTCAGCGCGCCGCTGAGCACCGTGCCTGATAACCTTCCCAGTTGGGTCTGGCTGCGGTCCGTGGCGGCCAGTACCGGCTACCCCGGCCAGCAATTCGGCGGGCGTGGGGCCGCACGGACCTGAACATGTAGGAGAAGTACCTAGTGGCACTGTCCACGGAGCAGAAGAAGTCCATCCTCGGCGAGTACGGTCTGCACGACAGCGACACCGGCTCCACCGAGGCCCAGGTCGCCCTGCTGAGCAAGCGCATCGCTGACCTCACGGAGCACCTGAAGCAGCACAAGCACGACCACCACTCCCGCCGTGGTCTTCTGCTGATGGTCGGCCGTCGCCGCCGTCTGCTGAACTACCTGACCAAGGTGGACATCAACCGCTACCGCGCGCTGATCCAGCGCCTCGGTCTGCGCAGGTGATACTTGCCGAGGGGGAGTGACCGGCCGGTCACTCCCCCTCGGCGTACAGCCGGGTGTATACAGACCCCTGGTTGAAAGACGAACAAAACAGGGCCCGCAGCGCGCGAAGCAGTTTTCGCCGGTCCTCGGTAGTGGCCCCCTGGTGGAAACGCCCCAGGGGACTTCGATCGAAGACCGGCCTCGTCAGAACGCGCGTAGCGGTGTCCAAAAGACGAGGAGCAACAAGTAAATGACGGACATCGAGGTCCACGAGGCGACTGCCGTTATCGACAACGGCAAGTTCGGCTCGCGCACCATCCGCTTCGAGACCGGGCGCCTCGCGCGTCAGGCCGCCGGAAGCGTGGTCGCGTATCTGGACGACGACACGATGCTGCTCTCCGCCACCACGGCGTCGAAGCAGCCCAAGGAACACTTCGACTTCTTCCCCCTCACGGTGGACGTCGAGGAGCGCATGTACGCCGCGGGTCGCATCCCCGGCTCGTTCTTCCGGCGTGAGGGCCGTCCGAGCACGGACGCCATCCTCACCTGCCGCCTGATCGACCGTCCGCTGCGCCCGTCCTTCGTGGACGGCCTGCGCAACGAGATCCAGGTCGTCATCACCGTGATGAGCCTGAACCCGGCCGACCTGTACGACGTCGTGGCGATCAACGCCGCGTCCGCGTCCACGCAGCTCGCCGGCCTGCCGTTCTCCGGCCCGATCGGTGGCGTCCGCGTCGCTCTGATCGAGGGCCAGTGGGTGGCGTTCCCGACGCACGAGCAGCTCGAGAAGGCCGTGTTCGACATGGTCGTCGCGGGTCGCGTGGTCGAGTCCGGCGACGTCGCGATCATGATGGTCGAGGCCGAGGCCACCGAGAACGTGATCGACCTGATCGGCGAGGGCGCCGTCGCCCCCACCGAGGAGGTCGTGGCCGCCGGTCTCGAGGCGTCCAAGCCGTTCATCAAGGTCCTCTGCGAGGCGCAGGCGCAGCTCGCGCAGGTCGCCGCCAAGGAGACCGGCGAGTACCCGACGTACCCGGCCTACCAGGCCGACGCGTTCGAGGCCGTCGAGGCCGCCGCTTCGGGCGAGCTCGCCCAGGCGCTGACCATCGCGGGCAAGCACGAGCGCGAGGACAAGCTCGACGAGATCAAGGCCGCCACGCTGGACAAGCTGGCCGAGCAGTTCGAGGGCCGCGAGAAGGAGGTCGGCGCCGCGTTCCGCTCGCTGACCAAGAAGCTCGTCCGCCAGCGGATCCTGCGCGACAACGTCCGCATCGACGGCCGTGGCCTCACCGACATCCGCGACCTGGGTGCCGAGGTGGCCGTGATCCCTAGGACGCACGGCTCGGCGCTGTTCGAGCGCGGCGAGACCCAGATCCTGGGTGTCACCACGCTGAACATGCTGCGCATGGAGCAGCAGATCGACTCGCTGTCTCCCGAGACGCACAAGCGCTACCTGCACCACTACAACTTCCCGCCCTACTCGACCGGTGAGACCGGCCGCGTGGGTTCGCCGAAGCGCCGCGAGATCGGCCACGGCGCACTGGCCGAGCGCGCGCTCATGCCGGTGCTCCCGAAGCGTGACGAGTTCCCGTACGCGATCCGTCAGGTGTCCGAGGCTCTCGGCTCCAACGGCTCGACCTCGATGGGCTCGGTCTGCGCGTCGACCCTGTCGCTGCTCAACGCCGGTGTCCCGCTGAAGGCCCCGGTGTCCGGCATCGCGATGGGCCTCGTGTCCGACGAGGTCGACGGCGAGACCCGCTACGTGGCGCTGACCGACATCCTCGGTGCCGAGGACGCTTTCGGCGACATGGACTTCAAGGTGGCGGGCACCAAGGAGTTCGTGACGGCGCTGCAGCTCGACACGAAGCTCGACGGCATCCCGTCCGAGGTGCTGGCGGCGGCGCTGGGCCAGGCCCGCGACGCGCGCTACACCATCCTGGAGGTCATGGCCGAGGCCATCTCCGACCCGGACGAGATGAGCGCCTACGCTCCGCGCGTCACGTCGGTCAAGATCCCGACCGACAAGATCGGCGAGGTCATCGGCCCGAAGGGCAAGATGATCAACTCGATCACCGAGCAGACCGGTGCCGACATCTCGATCGAGGACGACGGCACGATCTACGTCGGTGCGGCGGACGGCCCGTCGGCCGAGGCCGCGATCGGCATGATCAACGCGATCGCGAACCCGCAGCTGCCGAAGGTCGGCGAGCGCTTCCTGGGCACCGTGGTGAAGACCGCGGCGTTCGGCGCGTTCGTCTCGCTGCTGCCCGGCAAGGACGGCCTCGTCCACATCTCGAAGCTGGGCAACGGCAAGCGCATCGCGAAGGTGGAGGACGTCGTCAAGGTCGGCGACAAGCTCCGCGTCGAGATCGCCGACATCGACCAGCGCGGCAAGATCAGCCTCGTCGTCGTGAACGACGACGACGCCGCCAAGCCGGCTGACGCCCCGGAGGCCGCAGAGGCCACCGAGGCTGCTGAGGCGGCTCCCGCGCAGTGAGCGTGACAGACAAGGGGACGGCCGCGGGTGCATCCACCCGCGGCCGTCCGCGTACCGGACGGTTGGGGCACCTCCAGCGGCCGGGCAGCACGCGGGTGCTCGAGATGTCCGAGGGGTCCGAGGTGCGGCGCAGCATGCTGCCCTCCGGCCTGCGGGTCATCACCGAGCGCATCCCGAGCGTGCGGTCCGCCTCGGTCGGGCTGTGGGTGCAGGTCGGCTCCCGTGACGAGCGGCCGGAGGTGGCGGGCGCCGCGCACTACCTGGAACACCTGCTGTTCAAGGGAACCGCGCGCCGGTCGGCCGCCGCCATCGCCGAGGAGATCGACGCGGTCGGTGGCGAGCTGAACGCGTTCACCGCCAAGGAACACACCTGCTACTACGCGCACGTCCTGGACGAGGACCTGCCGCTGGCGGTCGACCTGGTCGCGGACGTGGTGTTCGAGGCGATCTGCGGTCCGCGTGACTTCGAGACCGAACGCGGTGTCGTGCTCGAAGAGATCGCGATGCGCGACGACGACCCCGAGGACCTGCTGCACGACGCGTTCATCGAGGCGTTGTTCGGCGGACATGCCCTGGGGCGTCCGGTGCTGGGCACCGAGAAGTCCATTCAGGACATGGAGAGGGACAACCTCTACTCGTTCTACAAGAAGAACTACACGTTGCCGCGCATGGTGTTCTCCGTCGCGGGCAACATCGAGCACACGCACGTGATGCGCCTGGTGCGCAAGGCGATCGGCGACCGGTTGTCGCGGGTGGGCAACGCGGTCGCACCGCGAGCGGGCCGCGCGCGCATCGCCGACGCCCGCAAGCTGGTGCTGCACACCGACGACACCGAGCAGGCGCACATGATGCTCGGCATGCGCGGCCTGGACCGCCACGACGAGCGCCGGTTCGCGCTGAACGTGCTGAACGCGGCCATCGGCGGCGGCATGAGCTCGCGGCTGTTCCAGGAGGTGCGTGAGCGGCGGGGCCTGGCGTACCAGGTGTACTCGTCCGTCGGCCTGTACGCGGACACCGGCACGTTCTCCGTGTACGCGGGCTGCCAGCCCGATCGGCTGGGCGAGACCGCCGGCGTGATCCGCGAGGTGCTCGTGGACGTCGCTCGTGGCGGCCTGTCCGACGCGGAGGTGGCGCGGGGCAAGGGCCAGCTGCGCGGTGCGTTGGTGCTGGGCCTGGAGGACACCAGCTCGCGGATGTCGCGCATCGGCAAGTCCGAGCTGAACTACGGGGACCACCTGAGCGTCGAGGCGACTCTCGCGCGCATCGACGAGGTCTCCGCCGACGAAGTGGCGTCGCTCGCACGTGATCTGCTGCGCCGCCCCGTCGCTGCCGCCGTGGTCGGCCCCTACGATCATGCCGACGATCTGCCGGACCAGGTACACGAGGTGATTGCATGATTCGCGTCGGAGTTCTCGGCGCGCGGGGCCGCATGGGTTCCGAGGTGGTCCGCGCGGTCGAGGCCGCGAAGGACATGGAGGTCGTGGCCGCCCTCGACGCCGACGACCCGCTGTCCGGGCTCGTGGATGCCCGTGTCGAGGTCGTCGTCGACTTCACGCACCCCGACGTGGTGATGGACAACCTCTCGTTCTGCATCGAGAACGGAATCCATTGCGTCGTCGGCACTTCCGGCTTCGACCAGTCGCGTTTGGACGCTGTCGCCGCACTGCTCGCGGACAAGCCGTCCGTCGGCGTGCTGATCGCGCCGAACTTCGGCATCGGCGCCGTGCTGCTGATGCGCTTCTCGGAGATCGCCGCCCGCTACTACGAGTCGGCCGAGATCATCGAGCTGCACCACCCGCGCAAGGCCGACGCCCCGTCGGGCACGGCCGCCCACACGGCTCGCCTCATCGCGGCGGCTCGCTCCGGCATGGACCCGATGCCCGACGCGACCACGCAGGAGGAGCCGGGCGCGCGCGGTGCGGTCGTCGACGGCGTGCGGGTCCACTCGCTGCGGATCTCCGGGATGATCGCGCACCAGGAGGTCGTGTTCGGCGGCGAGAGCGAGACCCTGACGCTGCGCCAGGACTCGCTGCACCGGACGTCGTTCATGCCGGGCGTCGTGCTGGGCGTGAGGGAGATCGTGTCCCGCCCCGGCCTGGCCGTGGGCCTCGACAAGTACCTGGACCTGTGAAGGTCAGGGTCACCGTCGGGCTGCTGATCGCGGCCCTCGCGGTCTACTTCGTCCTGCTCACCGGTCGCGCTCTGGCTCTGCTGCAGACCGGTGAGCTGGTCGGGATCCTGCTCGGCGCGGGCGTGCTGATCCTGCCGCTGCTCGGGGTGTGGCTCGTGTACTCCAACCTGCGGTTCGGGTGGGAGACCGAGAAGATGGCCCGCGAGCTCGACGCCGAGGGCCTGCTGCCGGACGTCTCGCACCTGCCGCGCCGGCCGTCCGGCCGGGTGGACCGGGACGCCGCGGACTCGTGGTTCGAGGAGCGCCGGGCCGAGGTCGAGGCGTCGCCCGAGGACTGGCGGGTGTGGTTCCGGCTCGCGTACGCCTACGACATCGCGGGGGACCGCGGGCGGGCGCGCGAGACGATGCGCAAGGCCATCCAGCTGCACTCATGAGCGAGGGTGCTCCGGCGTGGGCTCATGAGCGGGCAGAGGTTCGTCCGCACGACCCGCGGTGGATCGCGCGTGCGGAGGCGGAGTGCGCCAGGCTCGCCGGTCTGCTCGCACCCTGGCTGGTCGACGGTGTCGAGCACATCGGGTCGACGGCGGTCCCCGGCTTGGCCGCCAAGCCGATCGTGGACCTGATGGCTTCGGTGTCCGACCTGGACATCGTCGTCGCGCAGGCGTCCGGACGTCTCGTGGCTGACGGCTGGTCGTACGTGGCTCCGGAACTGGATCGCCGGCCGTGGCGCCGTTTCTTCGTCAAGCCGGACGCGTCGGGGCAGCGGCGCGAGGCGCACCTGCACCTCATCGAGGCCGGGCACGCCAGGTGGACCGACCATATCCGGTTCCGTGATGCGCTGCGCAACGACGCACGCCTCGTACAGGCCTATGAGGACTTGAAGCGACGGTTGGCCCAGCAGAGTGGGCACGACCGTGAGGCGTACACGGCGGGCAAGGCGGCCTTCGTCGCGAGGGTTCTTGCTGATCCTGACTGCCAGACTCGTTGAGTACAGCCGTCTTCGACGCCTTGGCTCAGGTCGTGGTGAGGTCGTCGAGTGCGTTCTGGATCCGGTACAGGTACGTGAAGTCGCTCTCCCTGACTCCTCGCGGCACGGGGTTCGACGCCCAGTTCGCCGCGACCGAGGCCATTGCGGCGCCTGTAGGTCCCGCTACCGCAGCGCCTGCGCCAGCAGCCACGGTGAACCACGCCGTGCGCCGTACCCAACCTCCGAACCTGCATCGCCCGGCCTGCTCCAGGTCGGCCAGGGCCTGATCCAGTTCTTCCCGCACATCACGTTCGACGTCGGCCGGTTCCTCCATTCCGTGGGTGCGAGCCGCCTCCTTGACCAGGCGTTCAACGGCACGGATCAGTCGTCGCCGTTCATCGTCATAGCGTTGCCTGAACGCGATCACCGCAGCGGTGTCGACACCTGGAGGCGGTTCCGGCAAAAACCGGCCCACGTCCATGCGCGTAAGCAGATGCCCACCAACGCCAACGGCTGTGCAGTCACGTACCACCTGCGAGACTTCATTCGGATAAGCGGGCAGAAGGAGCGGTGCAGCGACGTCTCGCCTGAGCCGGCCGGCGAGTGCCACTGCGGTGCCCACCAAGATGGCCGTCTGCCAACTGTCGACTGCTACTGGTGCCACGGGCCGCGGCTGCCCTGCCCTCCACCATCCACCCGAGATTTCGTCGACCACTTCAGCCACAACCTCTGACCAAGCGGTTGGCCAGGAAGCGAAGTCGATTGCAACGAGATTCACCTCGGAGTCATGGGCGCCCGACGGCTTCGTCCCATCGGAAGCCCCGAAAGTGATCACGTGCCCGTTTCGGCGGGCAGCGGTTTTCAGACTCCGGCGCATGCCTTCGACCGATTCCTCGCGCACAGACGGGTCGTGCCACACGTCACGGATCGAACGTGGATGGAACACACCCGCATCCTGCGCGAGCGCGGTTCGATGTGACAGGCGGTGGCCGACGGGTACCAGAGTCGAGATCCTGTCCCTGTAGAGGATCGCGTGGTGGAGAACCTGTTCCGGCGGATTGATCTCGGGAACGCAGAGCAGCTCACGCATCTGGTGTCCTCCGGGGGCGGGGCAACGGTTCCCCAGTTCAACGCACCTGAACCAGCAACCGTTGCGTCCAGAGCCTCCGGCCACTCAGCCGACCGCGACCGCCAGTTGCGCGGCGAGATCTCCCTTCTGCACCACCAGAACGTCCTCCAGTCCCAGCCACTCGGCCATGTGCTTCAACTCGGCCGCCAGCTCGGCCGCGACCCGGCCGCGCTCAACCCCTTCCTCCGCGAACGCCGACTGCACCCGCAGCACGCCTGCTGCCCGGTCCGCCTTCAGGTCGACCCGCCCCACCAGCTGACCGTCCAGCAGGAACGGGAACACGTAGTAACCGTGCACCCGCCGCGGCTCCGGTACGTAGATCTCGATGCGGTACCGGAAGCCGAAGATCCGTTCCGTGCGCGCCCGCTCCCAGATCAGCGGGTCGAACGGGCACAGCAACGCGCGGCCCTCCACGCGCCGCGGCGCCTTCGCCTCGACGTGCCGGTAGCCGGTGCCGCGCCAGCCGTCGACCGACACGGGCTCCAGCACGCCGTCTTCCACCAGCGAGGCCACCGCGGTCTGGGAGCGGCGGGGGTCCAGGCGG
Organism: Lentzea roselyniae; assembly: GCF_039537795.1. Classification (NCBI taxonomy): domain Bacteria; kingdom Bacillati; phylum Actinomycetota; class Actinomycetes; order Pseudonocardiales; family Pseudonocardiaceae; genus Lentzea; species Lentzea roselyniae. Next base: position 57,542 of record NZ_BAABBE010000008.1, on the reverse strand, counting down.
TAGTAGTCGCGCAGGTCGGGCTCGGTGGCCACGCCCAGGGCCACGGCGGAGCGCTTGACCAGTTCGCGGGCGCCCTCTTCCGGCGTCCACCTCTGCGCCAGGACGTCCGGCGGGATGACGCGCTCGGTGAGGTCGTACAGGCGCTCGAAGCTGCGGCGGGTGCCGGTGGTCAGGACGCCGACGCCGAAGAGGACCTCGCACACCCGCTTGACCTCGGACCAGTCCCACCACGGGCCCTTGGAGCGGCTGGAGTCGCCGATCAGGGCCTTTTCCAGGGCGCCTGCACCGATCGGGCCGAGCTCCTTCACGGCGGCGAGGACCTCGTCCACCAGCTGCGGGGAGCGTTCGAGGATGGTCTGGTAGTTCTGCCACCAGCCGCGCTTCTTGGCTCCGGAGTGGAACAGCGGCCAGTCCAGCACCGGGACCAGCGACGCCTCGTGCGCCCAGGTTTCCACCAGCATGCGGGGTCTGCGCGACGAGTGCGTCCACGCGGCCTCGTCCAGCAGCGTCGGCTCGTAGGCGCCCAGGCGGGAGAAGAGCGGCATGTAGTGCGCGCGCACGGCCACGTTCACCGAGTCGATCTGCAGCAGCTGCACGCGCGAGAGCACCCGTTGCAGGTGCCTGCGGGTGGCCGTGGACGGCCTGGGGTCGGTGAAGCCCTGTGCGGCCAGGGCGATTCGGCGGGCCACGTCCGCGCTCATCCTCTGCACGTGGCCGATGTTGCCACGCACCCCTGACAATTCTGCGACGCGGCGTCGATAAGGTGCGGTTATGGCCGACGCCGGCGTGCACACCGCCACCGCTGCTGATCTTCCGGAGATCGTCCGCATCCATCGGGAGACGTGGCGGCTCGCCTATGCCCAGCTGCTGCCGCCGGAGGTGCTGGACACGCTCGACACCGACGAGGCGTGGGCGTTGGCCGTCCAGCAGAACGCGGTGCTCAAAGCGACTGAGGGCGACTTCATCGTCGGGTTCGTCGTGGCGAGCAAGGCTCCGGACGACGAAGTGGCCAGAGCGGACGGGTCGCTGCCACCGGACGCGGCGACGACCGCGCTGCTCAGCGTTCTCGTCGAACCGCGCTGGGGGAGGCGCGGCCACGGAACGCGGCTGGTCGCGGAGGCGTGCAGGCGCTTGGAGGAAGCCGGTGCGACGCGGGGGATCGCCTGGGTGCCGGAGGCGGACAAGGCGTCGCGGAACTTCTACGAACGGTTCGGCTGGACGGGTGACGGCACGGTACGCACGTTGGACGCAGGCGGGCGTCCGCTGCGCGAGGTCCGGGTGTCCGGGCCGCTGACCGTCCGGCTCGAGCACTGAGACCTGTGTAGCCTCGGCCAGGTGCTCGCCTTGGTTGGCCTCACCTTCGGGGTCGCGCTCGGCTCAGCGGTGGTCCCCTTCGTCAGCATCGAAGCCTGGGTTCTGGGACTGTGCACGCGCTGGCCGGACATCTCGTTCTGGATCGTCGGCCTGGTCGTGGCCGTCGGCCAGGTCCTGGGCAAGCTCGTTTACTTCTACGCGGCGCGGGGCGACATCCACCTGCCGAAGTTCTTCCACCGCAAGCCGAACGACAAGCCGTCGCGGTTTCGGCGCTGGTTCGGGCCGGGCACGCGCGTGCACCGCTGGTACGACTGGGTGCACGTGAAGTGCAAAGCGCACCCGAACTGGATGGCCGGCACCCACGCCGTGAGCTCGCTGGTCGGGGTGCCGCCGTTCATGGCGACGAGCGTTCTCGCCGGGCTCGCGGGCATGTCCACGGTGATGTTCGTCGTGACCGGCATGGTGGGCAGGTTCGCGAGGTTCAGCTTCCTCGCGGCCTCGCCGGCCATGGTGATGGCCTGGTTCTAATGGCTGAGGACGATCGACGCGGTCACTGAGAACGCGATCACGAGCGCGGCAACGGTGATGCGGGCTGAATCGAGCACGAAGTTGACGATATAGATCCGCCGCCGACGAAAGCCACGTGCAAACGGGTGAGAGCCGAATGATCTGGCTCTCACCCGCCGTTTCACGCCCGATTATTCAAGAACGAGGATGCCGTCGGGCAAGCCGGGAATGTCGTACGAATGCCACATCGGACGCCAGCCGGGCAGCTCCAGCATCCGGCGCAGGTCCGCGAAACCGCTGAGCCAGCCCATCCACGCGCCGTAGGGCGGCTTGCCGGTGTCGAACCCGCTCTGCACGAACGTCAGGTGCGTCCGGCCCTCCGAGCCCTTCAGCTCCCAGGACGCCACCATTCCTTCCTGGAAGTCGAGCGCGAAGTGCCCCTCGTCGAGCGCGATGATCTTCGCCGGGTGGTCGTTCTGCTCGAAGCTGCCCATCGTCCACCGGCCGCCGACGTGCGGCTCGATCTCCATTCGCGCCCCGAACCACCGCGCGAACACGTCCGGGTCGGTCAGCGCGTCGATGATGGCCGCCGGTGAGGCGGCGATGTCGAACTCGAACCGCTGCTCTGGCGTCGTGAAGTCGCAGAACCCCAGCACCGGCCGGCCCTCGACGTGTTCGACCAGGTTGCCCAGCACCAGCGGCCAGAACGTCTGGAGGATCTCCGCCTGCTCGTCCCCGAGGCCCCAGGACGGGTACGGCGTCTGCGCCACCGCGATGAGCGTCTCGCCGTCACGCTGCTCCACGCCGAGATCGACCGTGTACTCGGTGCCGTACAGCTGCCACGAGAAGCGCACCGACGTGTCGTCGTGGCCCAGCAGCTTCTGCCGGCCGCGTTCGCCGTCCGGGGTGTAGCGCCCCCAGAACTCGTACTCGCCGCCCTCCAGGTCCACGTGCGCGTGCTCGGCCAGCCACACCCGCAGGTCGTCGGCGGTGGTGAGTGCCTGGTAGATCCTGGCGACAGGCGCGGACGTGCGAACGCGGATGGTTCCGGTGCTCATCGGTTGTCTCCTTTGGGGTAGCAGGCGAGCGCGATGCGGAACGCATCCCCTTCCGCGCCGCCGTATCGGGTGAAGAGGTCCTGCAACGTCGTCTGCAGCTCGGCGAGGAACTGCTGGCGCTCTTCCGGCCGGACTCTGATCTCGCCGGACACGCCCACGGACGGCAGCTCGGCGTTGCGGTCCAGTGCCGCCACGTCCGCCTGCACCTGCTCGGCGAGGTCCACGAGATGCCCCAGTGCCAGCTCGTCGCGCGACCCGATCCGGCCGACCAGCCGCGGCGACAGCCAGTACGAACGCGCCACGGCCTGGTAGAGGCCTTCCTGGACGCCGCGCACCTTGCGTTCGGCGACCTGCGTGGCCAGGCCGGCCTTGACCAGCTGTTTCACGTGGTAGTGCACGCGTTGCGGCGTCTGGTCGAGCATCTCGGCGACCTCGGTGCACGAGCGCGGCGCGGCGAGCTGCCGCAGCACCTCCACGCGCTGCGGCTTGAGCAGGGTCTCGGCCTGCTCCATCCGGTCCAGATAGATCACGTCTCTCATCGTAAAAACAACTTTGAACGTTCAAAACTGTTTTGTCAATCCCACAGACAACTGACGGCTGACGGATATTGAAATCTGTCAGTCCATCGGCCACGGTGGAGTCACCGAAGAGACGAAGGAGTTCGGAGATGCAGAAGCGTCAGCTCGGAGCCACCGGCCCGGTCGTGTCCGCCATCGGGCTCGGCTGCATGGGCATGTCCCACAGCTACGGCCCGGCCGACCGTGACGAGAGCATCGCGACGATCCGCGCGGCGATGGACGCGGGCGTCACGTTGCTCGACACCGGTGACTTCTACGGGATGGGGCACAACGAGCTGCTCATCAGCGAGGCCGTCCGGGGCCGCAGGGACGAGGTGCAGCTCAGCGTCAAGTTCGGCGGGATGCGGGACGCGGACGGCGGGTTCATCGGCTTCGACACGAGGCCGGCCGCGGTCGCCAACTTCCTCGCGTACTCGTTGCAGCGGCTCGGCACCGACCACGTCGACATCTACCGGCCCGCGCGGCTCGACCCGAGCGTGCCGATCGAGGACACCGTCGGCGCCATCGCCGAGCAGATCGAGAAGGGCCACGTCCGGCACATCGGCCTCAGCGAGGTCGGCGCGGAGACCATCCGCAGGGCCCACGCCGTCCACCCGATCGCCGACCTGCAGATCGAGTACTCGGTGCTGGAACGCGGTGTCGAGCGGGAGATCCTGCAGACCACGCGCGAGCTCGGCATCGGCATCACGGCCTACGCGGTGCTCGCTCGCGGGCTGATCTCGGCCGCGCCGCCCGCCCTCGACGCCGGCGACTGGCGCGGCCACTCGCCCCGGTTCCAGGGCGACAACCTGAACCACAACGTCGTGCTCGTCCAGAAGCTCGACGAGATCGCGGAGAACAAGGGCGTCACGGTCGCGCAGCTGGCCATCGCCTGGGTCGCGGCGCGCGGTGAGGACGTGGTGCCTCTCGTCGGCACGACCAAGCGTGCGAGGCTGAGCGAGGCGATCGGTGCCGTCGACGTGACGTTCACCGAGCGGGAATTGCAGGAGATCGAGGCCGTTGTTCCTGTTGGGGCCGCTGCGGGCACGCGCTACGCGGCCGCGCAGATGGCCATGCTGGACAGCGAGAGGTGAGTACGTGGCGGAGGCGTTGACCTCAGAGGCGATCCTCGCGGCGACCGAAGAGGTCCTGCGCAGGTACGGGCCCGCCAAGGCGACGGTGGTCGACGTCGCCAAGGCGCTCGGGGTCAGCCACGGCAGCGTCTACCGCCACTTCGCCACGAAGGCCGCGCTCAGGGAGGCGGTGACCCGCCGCTGGCTCGACGCCGTCCACGAGCAGATGACGCCGAGGTTCGACCAGGGCCTCACCGTCGCCGAGACGTTGAAGACCTGGCTGCAGCAGCTCTTCGACAAGAAGCGGCACGGCCACACCGAGGACCCTGAGCTGTTCGCGACGTTCCAGGTGCTGGTCAAGGAGAGCAAGGCCATCCCCGAGTACCACATCAGGCACATGGTGGGTCTGGTCGCGCGCATCATTTCGGCGGGAGTGGAAACCCAGGAGTTCGTGACCGACGACGTGGCCGCGACGGCGAAGGCGGTCTGGGACGCGACGGAGAAGTTCCACCACCCCGCGCACGCGCAGGAGTGGGGGGATCCTCACATTCAGGACGCGTTCGACGCCGTCGTCTCACTGGTCATCGCCGGACTGCGGTACAACCGAACCCCGAGTGCCGCAGGCGATGCTTGAGGGTCACGGAGGTGAGCGGTGCCGCCTGACGAGTGGATCGATCTGCTGGGAGCGCCGGAAAGGCGTCCTGACCCGGTTGACTGGGACGCGGTCAAAGCGCGGGCGGGCACGGAACTGCCCGGCGACTACGTCCACCTCGCTGAGGCCTACCCCCCGCTGATCGTCGGCGGCTACGTCCGGATCCTGCACCCCACCGCGCGGGCCGGATTCATGAACTGGATGGCGCAGGCGCCCAAGATCCTGCGGGCGTTGCGCAGGCAGCCGGGTCTCCGCGTGCACCCGGACGTGCCGGGTCTGCTGCCGTGGGGCACGACGCTCAACGGCGACCACTGCCTCTGGTACACCCGCGGCGAGCCGGACGAGTGGACCGTGGTGATCACGGACCTGCGCCAGAGCTGGTCGTTCGACGGGAGCTTCTCGGCCTTCGTCCGGAAGTTCCTGACCGGCGAGATCCGCTGCCCGATCTTCCCGGACGACGTCCCCGGCGGCTCCAAGCCGTTCCAGGAGCCGTAGGGGACGCCGTCCGTTTCCTCCGACCCCCGGTCAGTTCGCGGCGGCTGTCACGAGCGCGTTGCCACTGCCTGTGCGGCCCGTGACCGACAGCGACGCGTCACCCAGCGGTTCGGCCGAGACCTCGAAGTCGCTGCGGGCGTTGCCGGACGTGGACACCAGGTCGATGCGCGCGAGCGTGCCCTGACGGATGCCCACGCGGATGTTGCCGGACCCGGTGCCGAGATGGATCTCGCCGGAAGCCGCGTCGGCCACGGTCAGGTCACCGCTGCCGGTGCGGACCTGGACGTTGCCCTGCACCGCGCCCAGCCACACGTCGCCGGTTCCGGTGATCAGCGTGGTGTTGCCGCCCACGGACGACACCTCGACGTCACCGCTGCCGGTCTTGGCCTTCAACGACGCGAGCATCGTGCCCAGCCGCACGGTTCCCGCGCCCGAGTTGACCTTGGCCTCGCCGGCCGCCCGGTCCGCGGACACGCTGCCCGTGCCGGTGTTCAGGTCGAGCCGGCCGGCGCCACCCGTCACGGTGACGTCAGCCGCGCCCGTCCGTGACGTCACGTGTGACCCCGCAGGTGCCGTCACGACCACGGACAGCGGCACCGCGCGCAACGGCAGCGCCTTGGACGACTCGATGCGCAAACGGTTGCCCAGCAGCTCGACGCGGGCGTCCCGGACCGCCTCCTCGGGACCGGCCGCCGCGGGAGCGCCCTTCTCGGGCCCGAACTGGCCGCTCACCCAGCTGAGCACGCTGGACAGGCCCTCTGTCCACGAGTTGCCGGCGGTCGGGTCGTGCCGCACCTCGACGTGCACGCCCGGCTCGTCCACCAGCCGCACCTGCACGCGCCCGCTGAGCAGCGAGATGTCGATCTCGGCGATGCCCGCGAACTCGAAGCTCTGCTGACGCACCACGCCTGTCGGTTCGGTCATCCCGCTCACCCCTGCACCCATCCGCGGACACGCGACCCGGAGCCGGTGCCTCCGCTCCACCCCTTGTGCTGATGCTTGTGCTTGCCGTGCACCGCGCCACCCACGGCCTGCTGGATGAACGAGTTCAGCGACACACCCTGGGCCGCCGCGGCGGCCTCGGCCTTCGACTTGAGCTCGTTGATCATGCGCAGCGTGATGCGGCTGATGTCACCCGTGGCGTCACCGAGCGGCACCTCGTGCCGCGGGGCGGGCTCAGGCTCCGGCTCCGCGGACCCGGTGACGACCACCTGGACGTCCCGGCCGGCCAGCCGAACCTCCACGACCTGGCCGTCCAGGGAGGCGGTGACCTCCGCGGCCAGGTCCGACAGTGCGTTCATGATTGCCAGTCGCGCGGCTGGTTCGAGCGCTGCGGACAACGCGGCGGCCGTTCGACGGGTGTTCTCGTCCCCCGCTGATGCGGCCGTCGCCAGGTCCTCGCGCAGTGACGCGATGTACGGCGACAGATCCATGACACCACTATGACGTCACTTCTGGTGTCGTGCAACCGCCACCTGGCATCAGGACTAATGTCCGGGGCATGCCGAGAGTGCGCTTGGTGGCGAAAACCGAGTTCATCCCACCGGACGACGTGCCGTGGACGACCGACGCGGACGGTGGCGCGGCGCTCGTCGAGTTCGCCGGCCGGGCCTGCTACCAGTCGTGGGACCGCTCGAACCCCATGACGAACACGAACGCGACGTTCCTGCACCACCTGCTCGACGTCGGCCACCTCGCCGCGTTCGAGCACGGCAGCGCGACGCTCTACCTGACCGAGCTGCCCCGCTCGCTCACCCACGAGCTGATCCGGCACCGGCACTTCTCGTACTCGCAGCTCTCCCAGCGCACCGACCCGACCGACGTGGTCGAGCCCGGGCTCATCGCCGGGGACCCGGAGTTGCACGCCCGGTTCGTCGCGGCGACCGAGGCGAGCCTCAAGGCGTACGAGGACCTGGTGCGGAGCCTGGAGAAGACGGTCAACGGCCGGCGCGCGCGGCAGATCGCCAGGTCAGTGCTGCCCAACGCGACCGGCACCGAGATCGTCGTGACGGGCAACTACCGCTCGTGGCGGCACTTCGTCGCGATGCGCGCGACCGAGCACATCAACGTCGAACTGCGCGAGCTCGCCGTCGCCTGCCTGCGTGAACTGATCAAGGCCGCGCCGAACGCGTTCGCCGACTTCGTGATCTCGACACTCCCGGACGGCACAGAAGTTGCTTCGAGCCCACTGGTGGTTGAAGGCTGACGCCCATGAAGCGGCTCATCGTGGACGTCCGCCCCGGCGAATACACGGTCACGCGCCTGGCGGCGGACGCCCCGCTCCCCGCCGGGCTGCTCGACCTGACCGACGTGCTGGTCTCCGTGACGAGGACCCCGGACGAACTGTCGATCATCGCGCCGTCGTCGTTCGCCCTGCCCGGCGAGAACGCGGAGAAGGGCTGGCGGCTGCTCACCGTGCGCGGGCCGCTGGAGTTCACGCTCACCGGCATCATGGCCGCGCTCGCGGGTGAGCTCGCCGCCGCGGGTGTCTCGCTCTTCGCGGTGTCCACTTACGACACCGACCACCTGCTCGTGAAGCACACCGACCTCGGTCGTGCCGTGCTCGCGCTGCGTGCCGCAGGTCACGAACTGGTTGTAGCGCCGGAAGTGTAGGAACCGATCCTCCACATGGCGGGTCTGAAGTACCGTCATCGCCCCCGGTTCTTCTGGTGTAGGAGCGCATGTTGCACGGACAGGCTGTCGAACCACGCGTCATCGCGGGCAGGTACGCCCTGGTAGCGGAGCTCGGTCGCGGTGGCATGGGCATCGTGTGGCGCGCGCAGGACCGTCACATCGGTCGCTTCGTCGCGATCAAGGAACTGCATCTGCCCGACGGCATCGCGCCCGAAGAACGCCGTGTGCTCGAAGAGCGCGCTCTGCGTGAGGCACGCACCGCGGGCAAGCTCAACGATCCCGGCATCGTGACGGTGTACGACGCGATCAACGAGAACGGCACGACGTACATCATCATGGAGCTGGTCGAGGCGGCGACGCTGTCGACGTTGATCAGCACCCACGGCCCGATGCCGCCGAACCAGGTGGTGTCGATCGCGCTGCAGGCGTTGTCCGCGCTCGAGACCGCCCACGCGGCCGGGATCGTGCACCGCGACGTCAAGCCCGGCAACCTGATGGTCCGCCCGGACGGCAAGCTCAAGCTCACCGATTTCGGCATCGCCCAGGCCGTCGACGACCCGCGCCTGACGACCAGTGGCAGCCTCATCGGCTCACCCGCGTACATGGCGCCGGAACGCATCCACGGCCACGAGGCGGGCCCGGCGGCCGACCTGTGGGCCCTGGGCGCCACCCTTTGCTACGCCGTCGAGGGCTGGAGCCCGTTCGAGCGCTCGTCCACGGCCTCGACGCTGCACGCGATCATGAGCGAGACGCCGCGGCTGACCCGCGCGACCGGTGTTCTCGGTGCCGTCATCACCGGTCTGCTGATCGCCGACCCGAACGCGCGGCTGTCCGGCCCGCAGGCCCGCGCGATGCTCGGCAGCATCGGCAACCAGCCGACGCCGCCCACCGGCATCCCGCCCGCTCAGACCCAGCAGTACCAGCAGACGAAGGCCGTCGACCCGGCGAAGAAGAAGCGCAACCGCATCCTCGCGCTGGTTGGTGCCGTGGTTCTCGCCGCGGCCGCGTTCACCGGCGGCATCTACGCGCACAGCTGGGCCACGGCGCCGGGCGGCAGCGGCAGCCAGGCGCTGACCTATGGCGAGGGCGGTGAGATCCCCGTCTTCGGTCTCTCCGAGAACGTCTGCGGCAACGGCCAGGTCGCGCCCACCAAGCAGCTCGACTCCGACAGCCGCGAGGAGTGCGACAAGCCGCACGACTTCGAGGTGTTCGACGCCGTGGAGACGCTGCCGGTGCAGTCGAACCTGCCCGACGCGGCCTACCCCGGCATCGACGCGCTGAGGAACCTCGGCCTCTCCCGCTGCGAGCTGACGCTGAAGTCGCAGTGGATCAAGGACGGCGGCAAGCTCAAGCTCACCACCTTGATCCCCACCGAGTCGGCGTGGAAGAAGGACAAGAACGACAACGCGCAGCGCCGCATCTACTGCGTGGCGGGCAAGAAGGACGGCAGTTCTCTCGACGGCACCATCAGCGCGAAGAAGGACAACTAGCGTGAAGAGAAGGATCATCTCCGTCCTGCTGGCGCTCGGCTGCGCGGCCACCCTGTCGGCCTGCTCCGGCAACGAGGACAAGTTCGTCGCCGAGCTCAAGGCCGCCGGTTTCACCGGCATCGGCGAGCCCAGCACGGAGAAGTCGAAGAAGTCCAAGAAGATCGGCAAGCGCACGGTGAAGTCCTCGGAGAAGACCATCGAGGTCACCGTGCGGGTGAAGGGCTGCGACCTGGAGTTCGCCAAGACCTCCGGCCAGTCCGGCTACTGGCTGGACGAACTGCACGTCAACGGGCAGGAACCGGACTGGCCCGGCTACCCGGAGAACCTGAACCGCGAGCAGGTGGTCGCCCTGATGGCCGGCAACTCGGCCAAGCCTGACGGCTTCACCAGCTGCTACGAGCCGAACGAGTCCTGAGCCGGTTGTGGTGCAATGGTCGGGTGAGTCTCGCCCGTGAAGAGCGCAAAGCACTCGTCGAACTGATGACCGAGCTCGGCCCGGACGCGCCGACGTTGTGCGGCACGTGGCTGACCAAGGATCTTGCCGCCCACCTCGCGATCCGCGAGCGGCGGCTGGACACCGCGCCCGGCATCCTGCTGCCGGTCTTCACGAAGTGGACCGAGAAGGTCCAGGAGGACTACGCGCACAAGGCGTGGAGCGAGCTCCTCGACCTCGTGCGCACGCCGCCGTTCTGGGTCCAGCCCATCGACGCGTACATCAACGCAACCGAGTACTTCGTGCACCACGAGGACGTGCGGCGCGCACGGACCGACTGGGAGCCGCGGCCGTACGACGCGAGGCGGGAGAACGCGCTGTGGAAGCTGCTGCCGTTCACCGCCAAGTTCACCTACCGGTCGTCCCCGGTCGGCGTGACCCTCGTGCGGCCCGATGGCGAGCACATGGTCGCCAAGCCGGGCGCGAACGGCGTGGTGATCACCGGCGAGGTGTCCGAACTCGTGATGCTCGCGTTCGGGCGCGACGAGGCTCGCGTGGAATACAGCGGTGACGCCGACGCGGTCGAACGCGTGCGGTCGTTGAACCGAAGTGTCTGATCTCGGGTAGTTTCTGCGCATGCCCGGAAGCCCGTACGCAGCGCCGAACCGCCCGTTCGGCCGCGTTCTCACCGCCATGGTCACGCCGTTCGACACCCGCGGCGAGGTCGACCTCGCCAAGGCGCAGGAGCTGGCGAAACACCTGGTGGACCTGGGCAACGACGGCCTGGTCGTCAACGGCACGACCGGAGAGAGCCCGACGACGACCGACCGCGAGAAGGCAGCGCTGATCACGGCCGTCGTCGAAGCCGTGGGCGACCGGGCCACCGTGGTGGCCGGCGCGGGTACCTATGACACCGCGCACAGCATCCACCTCGTGCAGCAGGCCGAGAAGGCGGGCGCGCACGGCGCACTCGTCGTGACGCCGTACTACTCGCGGCCGCCGCAGGAGGGCCTGCTCGCGCACTTCACCGCCGTCGCCGACGCGTCGGACCTGCCGGTGATGCTCTACGACATCCCGCCGCGCGCGGTCGTGCCGATCGAGGTCGACACGCTCCTGCGCCTGGCAGAACACCCGCGGATCCTGGCCGTGAAGGACGCCAAGGGCGACCTGCACGCGGGCAGCAGGGTGATCGCGAGCACCGACCTCGCCTACTACTCGGGTGACGACCCGCTGAACCTGCCGTGGCTGTCCGTCGGCGCCGTCGGGTTCGTGAGCGTCATCGGCCACCTCGCCGCGGACCGCCTCCGCGACCTGGCCGACGCCTACGAGTCGGGTGACGTGGTGCGCGCGAAGGAGATCCACGAGTCGCTGCTGCCGCTGCTGCGACCCTTCCGCCGGGTTCCCGGCGTGACCTACACGAAGGCCGCACTGCGCCTGCGCGGACTGGACGTGGGCGACCCGCGTCTGCCGCTGGTGCCCGCCGCGGCCGAAGACATCGAGGCCATCGCGGCCGAACTGGGAGTCAACGCGTGACCCAATCGACCGAAATCCCGCCCGCTCTGCCGGAAGGCGGTCTGCGGATCGTCGCACTCGGCGGAATCGGCGAGATCGGCCGCAACATGACGGTTTTCGAGCACGCCGGCCGGCTGCTCGTCGTCGACTGCGGCGTTCTTTTCCCCGAAGACGACCAACCGGGCGTCGACCTGATCCTGCCCGACTTCCGCGCCATCGAGGACCGGCTCGACGACATCGACGCCATCGTCCTGACGCACGGCCACGAGGACCACATCGGCGCGGTCCCGTTCCTGTTGAAGCTGCGCCCCGACCTGCCGGTCGTGGGCTCCCGCTTCACGCTGGCGCTGCTCGCGGCGAAGTGCAAGGAGCACCGCCAGAACCCGCGGCTGGTGGAGGTCCGCGAGGGCCAGCGTTCGTCCTTCGGGCCGTTCGAGCTGGAGTTCTTCGCGGTCAACCACTCGATCCCGGACGCGCTGGCCGTCGCCATCAGGACCACCGCCGGGCTCGTGCTGCACACCGGTGACATCAAGCTGGACCAGCTGCCGCTGGACGGCCGGCTGACCGACCTGGCGGGCTTCTCGCGGCTGGGCGACGAGGGCGTGGACCTGTTCCTGGTCGACTCGACCAACGCCGAGGTGCCCGGCTTCGTCGTGCCGGAGCGCGAGATCGGCCCGGTGCTGGAGAACGTGATCCGCAAGGCCCGTCAGCGGGTCATCGTCGCGTGCTTCGCCTCGCACGTGCACCGCGTGCAGCAGGTTCTCGACGTCGCCGTGCAGTACAAGCGCAAGGTCGCGTTCGTGGGGCGCTCGATGGTCCGCAACATGGGCATCGCGTCGGATCTGGGCTTCCTGAACGTCCCCGATGGCCTGTTCGTCGACCTGGACGAGGCCATGCGGATGGAGGAGGACGAGGTCCTCTTCGTGTCGACCGGTTCGCAGGGCGAGCCGCTGTCGGCGTTGTCGCGCATGGCCCGCGGCGAGCACCGGCAGATCTCGATCCGCGAGGGCGACACGGTGATCCTCGCGTCGTCGCTGATCCCCGGCAACGAGAACGCGGTCTTCAACGTCGTCAACGGCCTCGCCAAGCTGGGCGCGACCGTCGTGCACCAGGGCAACGCCAAGGTTCACGTCTCCGGTCACTCCCCGGCGGGCGAGCTCCTGTTCCTCTACAACGCCGTCCGGCCGTCCAACGTGATGCCGGTGCACGGCGAGTGGCGGCACCTCCGGGCGAACGCGGCTCTCGCGGTCGCGACCGGTGTGGCCGAGGACCACGTGGTGATCGCCGAGGACGGCGTCGTCGTGGACCTGATCGACGGCAAGGCCGCCGTCAGCGGCCGCGTCGTCGTCGGCCACGTGTACGTCGACGGTCTGTCCGTGGGTGACGTCGGCGAGTCGACGTTGTCCGACCGGCTGGTCCTGGGCGAGGGCGGGTTCATCTCGATCTCCGTCGCCATCGACACCGCGACCGGCAGGGCCGTGTCGTCGCCGACGATCTCCGGGCGCGGCTTCTCGGACGACCCCAAGGCGCTGGACCAGGTCGTGCCGCTCGTCGAGATGGAGCTGGCGCGCACCGAGGCCGAGGGCATCACCGACACGCACCGGGTCGCTCAGGCGGTGCGGCGGGTCGTGGGCCGCTGGGTCGCCGAGACGTACCGCCGCCGGCCGATGATCGTGCCCACCGTCATCCCGGTCTGATCAACGACCGTGACCCTGCTGTGATCTGCGTCCCTCTCGTCCGCTAAAGTCAGATCTCTGACCTTGGACGAGGGGGACGCCCATGGCCGATGAGTTTGTTCCGCCCGGCAAAGACGACATTCTTCTGCCGCCCATCTTCACCTGGCACGATCCACTCGGACTGCCGTTCACGTTCGCGCCGACCAAACCGCAGGTCCTGCTGGTCCTGTCGGTCGTCATCATCCTGACGTTCTTCCTCGTCACCACGAGGAACCTGAAGATCGTCCCGAGCCGCTGGCAGTTCGCCGCCGAGTCGGTCTACGACTTCGGCCGCAACACGATCGCGCGGGAGCAGATCGGTGCGAAGGAGTTCACGCCGTACGTGCCGCTGATCGTCAGCATCTTCTGCTTCGTGCTGGTGAACAACGTCTACGGGCTGATCCCGCTCGTGCAGTTCCCGACGTTCACGCACAGCGGGTTCCCGTTCGCGATCGCGCTGATCATCATCTTCCCGCTCTACCACTTCGTGGGCATCAGGAAGTTCGGCCTCAAGGGCTACCTGCGCAACCAGTTCATCATCGCGGACGTGCCGAAGCCGGTGCTGTGGGGTCTGCTGATCCCGACCGAGGTCATCCTGAAGTTCTTCTTCGACCCGGTGAACCTCGCGATCCGGGTGTTCGCGGCGATGTTCGCGGGCCACCTGCTGGTGCTGGTGTTCACGCTCGGCGCCGAGTTCCTGTTGCTGCAGGCCCCGATCTGGCTCAAGCCGTTGTCGGCGCTGGGCTTCGCGCTCGCCATCGCGCTGTACCTGCTCGAGGCGCTGGTGCAGGTCCTGCAGGCCTACATCTTCGCCCTGCTGTCGGCGCACTTCATCGGCCGTGCGCTGGCCGAGCAGCACTAAGGGATCTGCGCATGCTCGAGATCGTGGTGAAACGGAGAACGGGGAGCGGCACGTCCGTGTGTCCATCGAGGAGCTGGCTGCGCTGGTCCGGCGAATCGGTGGCGAGGGTGACCGGTTTCTGGTGGTTCAGCGGATACCCGACCTGCCCGACGTCTCGTCCAGGTCTGGCACGAGGCCGGTGGTGACTACGAGCTGGAGCATCGCGCAGGTGCCGCTGACCGGCACTTCCAGGTGACGTCGGACGCGCCCGACGTCGTGATCGAGACGATCACCGGCTGGGCCCGCCAGGACGCCGGTCGGAACAACGGTCCGGCCTGGTCGCTGCTGGACATGGGGCCCGTCCGCGAGGCGCCGCGGCTCGATCTCGACGAGGACGAGCGCGCGGAGTTGGAGAACCGCGTCCGCGAGGTGCTGGTCGGCGGCTACGCCTCCCGCGCCGAACTGGCCGAGCTCGCCGAGGAGTACCTGGTCACCGAGAACCGCAGGCCCGTTTCGCGTGCGCAGGCGCAGGCGCTGGCCGACCGGTTGTGGCTCGAGCGGGTCGCGGAGCAGGCCTCATGGCAGGGGAGACCGATCCTGAGCGGCTCACTCGCGCGTTCGCCGCACTGCGGGAGGCAGGTATCACCGCCCGCGAGAACTTCACCTGTTGCCGTAGTTGCGGCGAGTCCGAAATCGGCGGTGAAGGCGGCTCCGATCCCGCGGCTTCGTCTACTTCCACACCCAGTGCACGGATTCCGCCGCGGCCAGTCACGGGCTGACGCTCGTCTACGGCGGCTTCGACGGGTCGTCCGAGACCACTGCGGCCATCGGCCACGAGGTCGTGGCCGCCCTCGAAGCGGTCGGCCTCCACACCGAGTGGGACCGCGACCCCGGCAGGGCCATCACCGTCAGTCCTCTGGACTGGCGCCGCCGCCTGGTCGGTTAGGGACGTTGGCACACCAGGTGCAGCGACTCCTCGGGCGTGGCGCCGGGGAAGGACGGCGTGAAAACCGGCCGGCTCCGGCGCACGACCCGCAGACCGACGTTGCCGAGGTGCTCCTCGAAGTTCTCCTCGGAGAACGAGGACACCTCGATCTCCTGGCCCATCCACGGCAGCGTGATCTGCTCGACGTCGATGGCCACGGTGGCGAGGAAGAAGTGGCCGCCGGGCCGCAGCCACGCCGAGACGCGGCCGAGGGTCTGGATGATCTCGGCCTGCGGCATCTGCAGCAGGGAGAAGACGGCGCAGATGACGTCCCACGAACCGGCCGGCGACTCGAAGTCGCGGATGTCGATCTTGTGGAACGTCGCTTCCGGGACCTGGGCGGTCGCGATGTCGACCATCACCGGGGACACGTCCAGGCCGGTGACCTTCATGCCCGCCTTGGCGAGGGTGCGCGCGACGGGAACGCCCGTGCCGCAACCGATGTCGAGCACGCGCGAGCCGGAGGGCTGCGTCGCGGCGAACCAGGCGAGGGTGCCGTGCAGCGCCGGCTGGTGCGACCAAGCGCGTTGGTATTCCAGCCCGAGCGTGTCGAAGACATCGGCCGCGTTCATCTCCGCCCCCTCATTTCGGCCCAATCCACCTGATGTGAAGTGTGGAGAAGCCCTCTGCACGGCCTCTGGATGGCTTCTGGACGAAAACTGACGGTAGGTTGCTAGGTGACTGCGGACAGCGACGGAGTGAGACACACGGTGCGGAACGAGTTGCGCGTCAGCATGCTGGGCGCGCTCGCGGCGACGGTGGACGGTCAGGAGCTCACCCTGGGTCCACCGCGGCAGAGAGCTGTGCTCGCGGTGCTCGCCTTGCGTGCCAACCACGTCGTCTCCCGCAGCGAGCTGATCGACGCCGTCTGGGGTGACGAGCCGCCCGCCAGCGCGGACAACGGCATCCACACCTACGTGGCCGGCCTGCGCAGACTCTTCGAACCGGGCAGGGCCTCGCGGGCGCCGAGCTCGGTGCTGCTCTCGACGGACGCTGGATACTTGCTGAGGCTCCCGTCCGGTAGTTCCGACGTCGCCATGTTCCGCGCCCATCTGGACGAGGCCGGACGGCTGCGTGCTCAACCCGCGGACGCCATCAGCGCGTTCGACGCTGCTTTGGGCTTATGGCGCGGCATCGCGCTGGAGGGCGTGCCAGGACCGTTCGCCGCCGTGGAACGTGCGCGCCTCGCCGAAATGCGACTGACGGCCGTGGAGCAGCGCGCCGCGTTGATGCTGTCCGTCGGGCGTGAGGCTGAGGTGGCGGCGGAGCTCACGACGTTGATCAGTGCGCACCCGTTGCGCGAGAGGCTCCACGGCCTGCTGATGTCCGCGTTGTATCGCGGCGGCAGGCAGGCGGAGGCTCTCGCCGTCTACACGGACCTGCGCCGGCTGCTGATCGAGGAGCTCGGCATCGAGCCCGGACCAGAGCTTCGCCAGCTCCACGAACGACTTCTCGTCGGCCGCCACGACCCGCAGCCGGAACCCGCGGCGCCCGCGCTGGTGCCCGTCCAGCTGCCGCACGAGATCCGCGACTTCACCGGCCGCGCCAAGGAACTCGCGAAGCTCGCCGAACTCGTCCCGCACGACCACTCCCCGGTGCTCGTCGCCATCACCGGCACCGGCGGTGTCGGCAAGACCGCGCTCGCCGTCCGGTTCGCGCACCAGGTCGCTTCCCGGTTCCCCGACGGGCAGCTGCACGTCGACCTGCGCGGGTTCGACGCGTCGTCGCCGCCCGTGCAGCCCGTCGCCGCTCTGCACCAGCTCCTGCAGAGTCTCGGTGTGCCGGCCGAACGCATCCCGGACGACCTGCCCGCGAAGTCCGCTCTGTACCGGAGTGTGCTCGCAGGCAAACGGGTGCTGGTGCTGCTCGACAACGCGCGGCTCGCCGAACAGGTGCGCCCGCTGCTGCCGGGCCGTTCGTCGTCGATGGTGCTGGTGACCTCGCGCAACCACCTCGGCGGCCTGGTCGCCCGCGATGGCGCGCACTCGGTGACGTTGTCGACGCTGACCCGCGACGAAGCCTTGGCGTTGCTGACTTCCGCGGTGGGTTCGGACCGTGTCGCCGCCGAACCCGATGCCGCCGCGAAACTCGTCGAGCTGTGCGGCCACCTGCCGCTGGCGGTGCGGATCGCGGCCGAACGCGTCGTCACCCGGCCGCACCTGACGCTGGCCGATCTGGCCGGCGACCTCGCCGACGAACGCGACCGGCTCAACGTGCTGGCGACCGGCGACGACGAGGACACGGCAGTGCGCGCGGCGTTCTCGTGGTCGTACCTGGCCCTGAAGCCGGACGCGGCGAGGATGTTCCGCCTCATCGGCCTGCATCCCGGCGCCGAGATCAGCCTGAACGCCGCCGCCGCGCTGACCGGCGTGCCGGTGTCCAAGGCGCGGATGCTGCTGGACGTGCTGGCAGGCGGTCACATGCTGGAGGAGGTCGCTCGCGGCCGCTTCCGCCTGCACGATCTGCTGCGCCTGTACGCCACGGAGCTCAGTGCCACCGAGGAGTCTTCCGAGGGCCGCTCCGAAGCCGTGAAACGCCTGCTGCGGTGGTACTTCGACACCGCGAACGCCGCCGGCACCGTGATCGCCCCGCCGGACCACCCGTCGTTTCTGCTCCCGTCGCTGTCCACTCAGGACTTCACCTCCCACGACGAGGCCTTCTCCTGGTGCCGCAGGGAGTCCTCGAACCTGTTGGCAGTGTCCCGCCTCGCCGAGGACCACCACTCGCCCACGGCCTGGCAGATCCCGGTCGCGCTGTGGAACTACTTCATCGTCTCCAGCGCACTGGACGAGTGGACCCGCACCTACCGCATCGCCGAACGCGCCGCGGCCCGCGACGGCAACCAGGCCGCCCGCTCCTGGGCGATCCACGGCCAGGGCCTCGCCGCCTTCCGCGGCCAGCGCTTCGCCGACGCCCTCGAGCTCTTCGACCGTGCTCTGTCGATCCGCCGCGAGATCGGCGACCAGGTCGGCGCCGCGTGGAGCCTCACCGGCCTGGGCATGGCGTACGGCGGCATGCGCCAGTTCGACCTCGCCGTCGACAGGTTCGGAGAGGCTCTGAAGGGCCACGCCGAGGTGGGGTCGTGGTTCGGCGAGGGCGGCACGCGCATGTTCCTGAGCGACATCCTCCGCTCGGCCGGCCAGTACGAGGCCTCGCTGGCCTCGGCCCGGACGGCGTTCGAGCTGATGGACTCCCACGACGCCGTGCACGGCAAGGCGATGGCCCTGGTCAGCATCGGCTGGGCGCAGTTCAAGCTGGACCACCGGATCGAGGCCCGCGACTCGTTCCGGCGCGCGCTCGGTTTCCTGCGGGTGCTGGGCGACCGCAAGAGCCTCGCGGAAGCGTTGCACGGTTTGGGGGAGACGAGCGCGGGCCAGCCCGACGTCGCCCGCACGCACCTGCTCGAAGCGTTGACGATCTACGAGGACTACGACCACCCGCTCACCGCGGAAGTGCGGGCGCGGCTGCACGAGTTGGCATAGAACTATTTCGTGCACTTCGTAGAACACGGTGCGGGCACCCCGGTGCTCGCGATTCACGGCTGGACCCCCGACCACCGCCTGATGCTCGGCTGCCTGGAGCCGTTCTTCGAGACCAGGCCCGGTTATCGGCGCCTTTACCCCGACCTGCCGGCGATGGGGAAGTCGCCGGCGGACGGCATCGACTCCAGCGACGACATGCTTGCGGCGCTTGAGGAGTTCGTCGACACCCAGATCGGCGGCCCGTTCCTGTTGGTCGGGGAGTCCTACGGCGGTTACCTCGCACGGGCCTTGGCGCATCGGCGACCGGATCAGGTGCGCGGGCTGGCGCTGATCTGCCCGACCGGTACCAACGTGTTCCTGGCCGACCGGACGCTGCCGCGGTTCCAGGTGCGCCGGTCGGACGGCGTCGTGCTCGATCCCGGACTGGCCGCGCAGTTCGACGGCATGGCCGTGGTGCGGACGGCGGAAACGGCGCGGCGCTTCGCCGCCGAGATCGTGCCCGGTCTCGAGCTCGCGGATCGCGACGCGATGGAGCGGATCCACGGGAGGTGGGTCCTGTCCGCCGATCCGGAGCTGGGGACGTACGAGCGGCCCGCGTTGTTCCTGACCGGCCGCCAGGACAACGTGACCGGCTACGAGGACGTCTACGCGTTGCTGCCGCACTACCCGTACGCGTCGTTCGCCGTGCTGGACACCGCTGGGCACAACCTGCAGATCGAGCAGCCTGTGCTGTTCAACGCGCTCATGGGGGAGTGGCTGGATCGGGTTGCCGAGTCAGGGTGATCCCTGATGCGTGACGCCATGATATGTAGGCAAGCTACATGTCATGGCGAAACGCGCGAGAACGCTGGTGGTGTGGCTGCACGTCGTGACCTCGGTCGGCTGGCTCAGCCAGGCCGTCGGGCTGCTGGCGCTGGTGCTCTACGGAATGAACACGGGTGACATCAACGCGTTCAGGATGGCACGCGTGCTGGATCACCAGGTGCTCGCGTTCATGGGCGCCGCCAGTGCGTTCACCGGCATGATGCTCAGCGCGACGACGCCGTGGGGCTACTTCCGGCACTGGTGGGTGCTTTCGAAGTTCGCGATCACCATCGTTCAGCTCTACATCGGCATCTTCATCCTGAGCGACAACCTCGAAGCTGCCGCGCACGGTCACGTGACCCCGTGGTTGCCGGTCGGCACCGCCTGCATGATCAGCGGGTTCGCGTTCCAGACGTGGCTCAGCGTCGCGAAGCCGTGGGGCCGCACGCCGTGGGCGGACCCGAAGGTCAAGCTGCCCACGGCGAGCACCAAGGCGTTCGTGCTGGCATTGGTGATCCCGTTGGCGGACCTGGTGATCGGCATCTACACCAGCAGCCCGGCGCCGTTCCTGATGCTGATCACCGTGATCGCCTACTCGATCAGGCGGGCCGCCAGGGGGAGGAACCGGTCGTCGGTCGTGTCGGGTCGTGGAAGCGCGGCAGGTCCGGCTCGTCGAGACGCAGCGGCACCAAGCCCTCGGTGATCGCGATCATGATGCGCTCGTGGGCGCGGCGGGCGTCGCCCATCGTCTCCGCCGAGAGGTCCGAGAGCTCGACGGGCTTGCCGAAGTGGACCTTGAACGTCGGGCGCTTGCGGATCGCGGACAGCCACGACCTCAGGTACGGCAGGAAGTCCCGCCAGCCGGAGACGTGCAGGTTGCCCCAGTACACGGCCTCGTGGGCGCCCCACTGGCTGATCGGGATCACCGGGATGCCGCCGCCCAGCGCCATGCGGGCGACACCGGTCTTGCCGCGCTCCGGCCACATGCCGGGGTCGAGCGTGATCTTGCCCTCGGGGTAGACGGCGATCGGGTCGCCGCCCTTCCGCAACGCCTCGACGGCGCGGTGCATCGCCTCGCCGACGTTCGCCGACCTGCGGTCGACGCGCAGGTGGCCGCACGCCTTCAGGGCCGGGCCCATGATCGGTGCGTCGAGGAGGCCGCCCGCGAGCATGAAGCGCGGGTTGATGCCGATCTTGCGGCACGCCGCGATGAGCACGAACGGGTCGAGGTTGCCGATGTGGTTCGAAGCGAGCAGCAACGGTTTGCCGAGCAGCTCCTGAGGAACGTCGCCGGACACCTCGAGCCTGCCGGTCAGCGCGACGAAGCCACGGTCGATCGCCATGAGCACGCGCCAGAAGAGCGGTGTGGACACGCGGGGCAGCGTACGGCGTGTCGGAACGACACCGTGCCGAATCCGGTGAACCATGAGCTTTCGCACGCGTCCCAGTTGCAAACGTGGCTGGTGAGACGCGAGGGACTACCTTATACACATGGCCGGGCGTACAGGGACTTCGAGAAAGACCACGTCACGCGGCAAAGCACCAGCCAAGCCGCGGGCGCGCTCCACCGCGTCCAGAAAGCCCGCCCCGCGCAAGAGCGGCGGCGCCATCAGCGCCGTGTGGGGCGCGTTGGGACGTGGTGTCGGCAGCCTCGTGCGGACGGTCAGCCGTACCAAGGACCTGGATCCCGAGCACCGCCGGGACGGGCTCGGGCTGCTGCTGATCGCGCTCGCGTTCATCACCGGCGCCGGCGTGTGGTGGCAGGCGGGCGGACCGGTCGGCCAGTGGGTCGACGTCGCGGTGCGCAGCTCCGTCGGGTTCCCTGCGGTGATCGTGCCGGTCGTGCTGCTCGGCATCGGCATCACGCTGATGCGCACCGACCCGAAGCCGGAAGCGCGGCCGCGGCTGATCATCGGCTCGCTGCTGATGATGATCGGCGTGCTCGGCATGTTCCACCTCATCGGCGGCCTGCCGATGGATCCGATCGAACGCCGCAGCGCCGGTGGTGCGCTGGGCTACCTGGCCGGCGGTTTCCTCGCGCAGGGCCTCACGTCGTGGGTCGCGGGCCCGTTGCTGTTCCTGATCTTCGCGTACGGCCTGCTGGTCGTGACGCACACGCCGATCCGCCAGGCGCCCGAGCGGATCCGCTCGCTGCTGCACCCCGGCGCGTCCAAGGAAGAAACCCCGTTCGACGAGGAAGAGACCGCGGAGGAGCCGAAGCCGGTTCGCCTGCGCCGTCCGTCGCGCCGCCGCCAGGCAGCCGCGCCCGTCGAGGAGGAGCCGCAGGCCGAACTGCCGCTGGAGGAGCCGGAGCCCGCGCCGAAGCCTGCCCCTGCTTCGAAGAAGGAGAAGGCCGCTGCCACGGCGATGGTCGTGCGCGCCGTCGAGGGTGAGTACCAGCTGCCGCCGCCGGACGTCCTCAAGAACGGTGACGCGCCGAAGACCCGCAGCAAGGCCAACGACCAGATGATCGAGGCCATCACCGGCGTGCTGGACCAGTTCTCGATCGACGCCCAGGTCACCGGCTTCACCCGCGGCCCGACGGTCACGCGCTACGAGGTCGAGCTCGGCCCCGGCGTGAAGGTCGAGAAGATCACCGCGCTGACCAAGAACATCGCGTACGCCGTGGCGACGGACAACGTGCGCCTGCTGGCCCCGATCCCCGGCAAGTCGGCGGTCGGCATCGAGGTGCCGAACAGCGACCGCGAGATGGTGCGGCTCGGCGACGTGCTGCGTGCGCCGTCCACGGTCAAGGACACGCACCCGATGCTGATCGGCCTCGGCAAGGACATCGAGGGCCACATGGTCACCGCGAACCTGACCAAGATGCCGCACCTGCTGGTCGCGGGCTCCACGGGTTCCGGCAAGTCGTCGTTCGTCAACTCGATGCTGGTGTCGCTGCTGTCCCGCGCGACGCCGGACGAGGTCAGGATGATCCTGATCGACCCGAAGATGGTCGAGCTGACGCCGTACGAGGGCATCCCGCACCTGATCACGCCGATCATCACGCAGCCGAAGAAGGCCGCGGCCGCGCTGGCGTGGCTCGTCGAGGAGATGGAGCAGCGCTACCAGGACATGCAGGTCAACCGGGTGCGCCACGTCGACGACTTCAACCGCAAGGTGAAGTCCGGCGAGATCACCGCGCCGCCCGGCTCCGAGCGCGTCTACCGGCCGTACCCGTACATCATGGCGATCGTCGACGAGCTCGCCGACCTGATGATGACCGCACCGCGTGACGTCGAGGACGCCATCGTCCGCATCACGCAGAAGGCGCGTGCGGCCGGCATCCACCTGGTGCTGGCGACGCAGCGCCCGTCCGTCGACGTCGTCACCGGTCTGATCAAGACGAACGTGCCGTCGCGGCTGGCGTTCGCGACGTCGTCGTTGACCGACTCGCGAGTGATCCTGGACCAGCCGGGCGCCGAGAAGCTGATCGGCATGGGCGACGCCCTGTACCTGCCGATGGGCGCGTCGAAGCCGGTGCGCATCCAGGGTGCGTTCGTCGGCGACGAGGAGATCTCGTCGATCGTCGAGTTCACCAAGAACCAGGCCCAGCCCGAGTACACCGACGGCGTCACGTCGCAGAAGGCCGGCGAGAAGAAGGAGATCGACGCCGACATCGGCGACGACCTCGAACTGCTCGTGCAGGCGACCGAGCTGATCGTCACGTCGCAGTTCGGCTCGACGTCGATGCTGCAGCGCAAGCTCCGCGTCGGGTTCGCGAAGGCGGGGCGCCTCATGGACCTGCTGGAGACCCGCGGGGTGGTCGGGCCGTCCGAGGGCTCGAAGGCACGTGAGGTGCTGATCAAGCCGGACGAGCTCGAGTCCGTGATCCACCTGATGCGTGGAGGCGGCCCCGCCGACGTCGGCGACGAGGACTGAGTCCTGCTTTCAGGGACTTACTTCAGGCCTGCCTGCTGGATGCTCGTGGCCGTGGAGCTCGCGCTGCCACCGAACTCACGAACCGCCGCGTAGTAGAGATCGGCGGTCCGCCTGCACGTCCAGTTGCTGCCGCACTGCTTGTACATGTCGGACTTGAAGTTGTTGTCGATGCGCAGCCGGTTCGCCTCGCTGAACCGGCCCTGGCGCTTGTAGTTGCGGTAGCCGAAGTCGTGCCGGTGGCAGGTCGGCAGGAACTTGAAGCCGAAGGGGTTGTCCGGCGAGTACGAGCAGCCGTCGGACGACCAGTCGAGCTGGCCGGCGTGGGCTGTTGGGCGCGCAGTGTTGTGAACTGGCTGAGTGTCTTCGAGTAGAGGTAGTTGTCGGTCACCGCGACGATGTCCACGGCGTGGGCCGGTGCACCCGTGAAGATCAGGGCCAGGGATGCGGTGGCACCCACGAATGCCGAGCGCAGGGTCTTCGACATGGCGAGCTCCTCGGTGTGTGAGCAGGGTCTCGCCAGTTGTAGCGTGTGATCGACAGTCCTCGGTAGACACGATCTGATGAACGTCAGGTGATCAGGTGACCGCACGCGATCGCTGTGGCCACGCGAAGTTCGCGCGGTAAGCCGAGTGAGTGAAGCATCTCGTGGTCCGCTACTCCGCCGAGCAGGTAGCCGCCGAGTTTCTGCTCCGCCAGACGGAGGCAGATGCTCTGGGCGGCGGCGCCGGCCTCGAGCAGGCCGAACCTGCCCGCTCGTTCGCCGTACTTCTCGAACGCCTCGTCGTCCTTCAGCACCAGCACGATCGCGAGCGGCGGCACCTCGGGCGTGCCGAGGATCTCCGCCAGATCCGCCGGCGCCGGGCCGATGTCCTGCAGGGCGTGCCGGCGGATGTCGTAGCGGACGGCACGATCGTTCACGAACGCGTAGCAGCGCAACGGGTACAGGCCGCCGGCGGACGGGTGGCTGTTGTCGCCCAGCGCGCCGAGGACTGCGCCGAGTTGCTTGTCCGTCAACGGTTTCGGCGCGAACTCGCGGGTGCTCTTCCGTGCCTGGAACAGCTTCTGCAGCCGGTCGTGAGGTTTCGGCAGCGGTCGTGGCGCGGAAGGCAGTTCCAGCGGGTCGATCAACGGCGGCTGCGGCCGGAAGTCGCGCAGCCGTTCGCCGAGCCTGCGCTGGTGCAGCGGTGAGAACCGGCTGGCGGCCCAGAAGTCGTCGAACACGCGATCACCCCAACGGATGTGGTGCTGGATTGGGGAACACGCCCGGTGAGGCGTGCGGGTAGCGCCAGTGCAGCTCGCGGACGCGGCCGCCGAGGTGCGGCCAGCGGTGGTCCGAGTGCAGCGGCGCGAGGTCGGGGGAGAGGACGCGGACGCAGTGCAGGCCGACCGCCGACAGTTCCGGCGTGGTGAGCTCCCGGTACGCGAGCCGGATGCCGCGGTCGTCCAGCGCGTGCACCAGCTCGGTGAGTTCAGCGGCGACACCGCGGCATGCCGCGTCCGGTGGCGGGTCCGTTTCGATGCCGTTCCACCACGGCAGCGCTTCCCACTCGTCGGGGTGGGTCGCGTAGTAGACCGCGTGCTTGTCGAAGTCGGTGACGTCCAAGACGGGCTGATCACCGTTGCGCGCCAGCCACACCTCGATGAACACCGTGCCCTGCACCCACTCCTCGTACGCCTTCCGCAGCGCCTCCGCCACGGTCGCGCGGCAGGCGAGGCCGAGTGTCGGCCGCGGTTTGCCGGCGATCGGCAGGGAGCCGGCGACGGCGATCACCGGGTGCGGGCTGTAGTCGGGCGTGAGGTCGAACGCCTGGGCGCCGTGCGGAAGATCGGCAGCGAACCGTTGTGGTGCAATGGAATGCAGCCACGTCGTGGTGAACGCGTCGCGCTCGACCAGTTCCTGCGTGGCCCTCAGCAACGCGCTGGTGGTCGACGGGCCTGCCGCCAGACCGGACGAGGTCGTGGGCAGACCATGTGAGGCGTCCAGGCCGACGAGCCCGGCCGGCACGCGGATCGGGGAGTTGCCGGGCAACGTCCAGGCCCGCGTGTACCGCGTGTCGACGTATCCCCTGCGGTAGCGGTAGTCGCCCCGAACCCGCTGTTCCACGGTGTGCAGGCTGAAGTGCTCCAACGGCCAGCACTCCCCGTCGGTCGCGACCTCCAGCGGAGCACGCGCGGCAGCGTGCCGTTCCAGGGCTTCGGCAACAGCCGCGACCCGGGTCGTGCCGCCGGAAGTGCCGCCGCTCGCGAAGGGCTCCGGCACCGCTGCCCAGCCCTCGATGTCCACATCGGACAGACTGTGCGGCACGGGGTGCAGCTGTGACACGACACCCTGCCGCCACCCGACCGCGCGCTCGATCAGCGCCTCGGCGACGGTCTTCACCGCTTGCCCCGGTAGTGCCGGAAGAGCCGGTACCCGAACGCCGATGCGCCGCCGACGTAGATCACCGCGATCACCGAGATGTGCGTGGCTTCGGCGAGCGGTCCCAGCAGAGGCAGCACGACGAACGGCTCGACGCACCACAGGAACGCCCAGCCGAGCAGCCGTATCGCGCTCATCCCCGGCCTCGGCGATCGAGCGATGACGCCGGACGCGACCGCCCACCCGAGCGCCACCCCGAAACCGCCGACCCACCAACCCCAGTGGAGGTCGAAGACCTCGCCCAGCGTGACGAACGGCAGCACGACGACGAGCAGCGGGTAGAGCGCGGCGGGCAGTACCAGGAGGCTGCGCGGGCGTTCGAGCTCTTTGGTGTCCTGGTGCAGCGCTTCCGGGATGTGCACGGCGGCGCCGACCGAGGAAATCGCGCAACAGCAACAACAACAGCAACAGGTGGGCGTCGCGGCGTTCGCGGCGGCCGCACCGGGTGAGAACTGGTCGGGCAACCGGACCGCGGTGGTCATCGCCTGGACCTCCTCAAGAGGTGGACAGCACCGAAGACGAGGCCCGTGAGCAGGCCTGACAAGACCGCCGCGCAGGCGACGACCACGAAGAAGAAGAAGACCCAGGCGAGCAGGTCAAGCATCACGAGCCCGCCGGCCACGCCGTCGAGTGGTTCAGGTGGTGGCTGTACCGCTTTCACTGTCCCCCCAGGGCAACGACACGCGCCCGACGGGAAGCACCGGGCAGATCTCGCAGTCGGCGGCGGGCAGCACGCTCTCGCGCGTGGTCGTGAACTCGTCGAGGTTGACGGTCACGACCGCGTCCAGCAGCGCCAGCGAACCGTTGCGGATGTTCTGAACCGCTTGCAACGCAAGAGAAACCGGGAACTCCGAAGACATCGCTCCCGGCTGCGGGGGAGGTGGCGGGTCCCCCCACCGCCGCCCCGCCCGCACCGCGAGGCACGCCAGGCACGCGCCCGCGCCGGGCACCACGAGGGGCCCGATCGCGGCGGTGTGGTGGTACGCGAGGTCCAGCAACAGGTGCGGAACCTCGGTGGTGCGCGCCACCTCGACCAGGTCGACCAACGTGCCGGTGGTCCGCACAACGAGCAAGAGGTCCGGATCGTCGTTGTGCGGCAACCGCTCCACCAGCCCGGCGGGTGCCTCGCCGACGAACCGCGTGCCGACCCCCATCGGCTTGCGCTCGTCGGCGGGCAACCGCGCCGGGCGGAGAGCGCCCAGGGTCCTCAGCTGGGCCACGTGCCGGCGAACCGGTTCCCCCAACCGGCTTTCGTCGACCGTTCGAGCCACTCCCCTCAAAACCGGCTCGAACAGTCCCGCCAGCGCCACGGCCACCGCCCTGGGCAGGTCTGGAATCAGGTACGCGAGGTCAGCGCCCGCGTAGACGACCAGGCCTTCGTCTCTCATCTGCGCGTGCCACCGGGGATCAGCGACCAGGCTCATCCTCGTCCCCCCTCGCCAGAAAACACTCGATCTCCTGCTCGCTCGGCAGTTCCCCGTCCGGATCGACGATCTTCTCGGCGATCGGCGGCAGCGGCTGCTCCGCCCACGCGGGCTGGAACTCGTCGCTGGGCAGCAACCCGTGCCGCGACGCGAACTCCTCCGCCGCGTCCCTGATCGACTCCCGCAGCGTCCCCACCACCGCGGTCTCCGCCGTGTAGGTCAGCTCGACGAGCAACGTCCGCACGTTCTCCAGCTGGTTCTCGTCACCGGCCTTGCGGGCCAGCTCCGGCCAGAACTGCTGCTCGAACAACCGCACGAAGTCCGCCGCGATCGCGTCGGTCGCCGTGCGCAGGCGCGTGAAGCTGTCCATGACGTCATCGCTGGGCACCCTGAGGCCGGCGAGCCTGCCGCCCGCTTCGAGTGCCCAGCGACGCGCGTGCGGCCAGCCGTACTTCCACCGCACCAAGCCCAACCGCATAGCCCGGAGGAGGAGTCGCGGTTGGACGTCTCCCATCGGAATCAGGTGCTTGATGTCGCGCACCTTGATCCGAACCCAGTCGTCGGGTCCCTCGGCCTCGCCCATGCCGAGCACCGCGGCGACCGACTCGCCCTTCTCGCGTGCCGTGATCAGCTCCGCGATCGCCGGCAGCGAGAACCCCCGCTGCTGCAACCGCTGGACCAGCGTCAACCGCTCGACGTGCGAGGCGTCGTAGAACGCCACGCGCCCCTGCCTTCTCGGCGCGTGCAGCACACCCTTCGTCTGGTACATGCGAATGGTGCTGCTGGGCAGGCCGATCCGGGCAGCGAGCTCGTCGATGGTCAGCGATTCGGGCACACCGCAAATCTTGGTGTGCCCAGGTTCGTCGAGTCAAGACTCTTCGAGTAATTACTCGAAGAGTTACAACTCCAGGAGCATCCGGCTGTTGCCGAGGGTGTTCGGCTTCACGTAGCTCAGGTCGAGGAACTCGGCGACACCCTCGTCGACGGACCGCATGATCTCCTCGTAGACCTCGGGGCTCACCGGCGTGCCCTCGATCTCCACGAACCCGTGCTTGCCGAAGAACTTGGTCTCGAACGTCAGCACGAAGATGCGCGCGAGCTGCAGCTCCTTGGCCGTCGCGATGAGCTGCGCCACGATCCGGTGACCCACGCCGCGGCCGAGCGCCAAGGGGGAGACCGCGACGCTGCGGATCTCGGCCAGGTCCTCCCACATCACGTGCAGGGCACCGCAGCCGAGCAGCTCACCGTCCTCCTCGGCCACCCAGAACTCCTGGACGGCCTCGTAGAGGGTGACCAGCGGTTTGGACAGCAGGACCTTCCCCGCGTACCCGTCGATCAACGCCTTCATGGCGCGCACATCACTGGTGCGGGCGCGCCGCACGACTACCCCACTGGTCACGATCGTCAAGTATGAGTGCCCATCACGGACGTCCACCGGCGGGCAAGCACCTCGCGTTCGGCGGGGGTGTACAGGTCCTGCTCCAGCCCCCAGGCCGCCGCGACCGCGCAGTCCCGTGCGTCTCGCCACATCTCGTCGTCGCGGTACTCGGCCGCGCGTTCGACTGCGCGGTGCACCTCCAGGTACGAGTTGCCCCAGCCGTCGTCCCAGTGCTTCTCGTACAGCCTTCGCTCATGGGTCCCGTCCATCGCCGCGATGCGGTCCACCTGGTCGTGGCGCAGCCGCGCGGCCTGGTCGAGGATCGTGAGCACCTGGTCGCCGCGCGGGCCGAAGAACTGCCACGACGGAAGTTCCTCGACGACTGTCAGTTCCCGGACGCGAGAGAACTTCAAATGAGGGTGTTCGCTCACGGGCGGGCCCACGTCCGTCACGCGCCAGATGCGGCACGGCCACGCCACAACGTCGCGCGGACTCTCGTGCACGACCATCCCGTCGTACGGGTCGAGCTCGCGTGGTGGGACCTGGGCGAAGAACACGTCCGGGTCGAACGTGCACCGGGCGCCGGGGGCGAGCGGTGGCGAGCCGTAGAACCCAGAGCCGTCCGGGCGGGTCGAGACGAACAGGTCCACGGCCGGGACCGTAGCAATTGAAGGCGGGAGACCTGGGCCGGTTACGCTGAGCGCCGTGTCTTCTCCCACCACTCCGCGACGCGTGTCGCTGCTGACCCTGGGCTGCGCCCGCAACGAGGTCGACTCCGAGGAACTCGCCGGGCGCCTCGGCGAGGGCGGCTGGGAGCTGGTGGACGAGGGCGCGGACGTCGTCGTCGTCAACACGTGCGGCTTCGTCGAGCAGGCCAAGAAGGACTCGGTCGACACGCTGCTCGCCGCGTCCGACACCGGCGCCAAGGTCGTCGCGGTCGGCTGCATGGCCGAGCGGTACGGCAAGGAGCTCGCGGACAGCCTGCCGGAGGCGGCGGCCGTGCTCGGCTTCGACCAGTACAACGACCTGGCCGAGCGCCTCGACGACGTGCTGCACGGCAAGCGGGTCGAGTCGCACGTGCCGGTGGACCGCCGCACGCTGCTGCCCATCACGCCGGTGAAGCGCCAGGAGGCGGCCGCCGACGTCCAGGTGCCCGGCCACGGCTGGGGGCCCACCAAGGTCCAGCGCCGCAGGCTCGACGACGCCCCCGTGGCCCCGCTGAAGATCGCGAGCGGCTGCGACCGGCGGTGCTCGTTCTGCGCGATCCCGAGCTTCCGCGGCGCGTTCGTGTCGCGGCACCCCGACGAGGTCGTGGCCGAGGCCATGTGGCTCGCCGAGAACGGCGTCAAGGAGCTTTTCCTCGTCAGCGAGAACTCGACGAGCTACGGCAAGGACCTGCCGCGTGAGCACGGCGCGCTGGAGCAGCTGCTGCCCCGCCTCGCGAGCATCCCGGGCGTCGAGCGCGTGCGGGTCAGCTACCTGCAGCCGGCCGAGACCAAGCCGTCGCTGGTGGCCGCCATCGCGAAGACCGAGAAGGTCGCGAACTACTTCGACATGTCGTTCCAGCACTCCAGCGAGAACGTGCTGCGGCGCATGCGCCGGTTCGGCGACACCGACAGCTTCCTCAAGCTCGTGTGGCAGATCCGCGAGCACGCGCCGGAGGCGGGCATCCGCAGCAACTTCATCGTGGGCTTCCCGGGCGAGACCGAGGAGGACCTGCAGGAGCTGGAGCGGTTCCTGACCGAGGCGCGCCTCGACGCGGTCGGCATCTTCGGCTACTCCGACGAGGACGGCACCGAGGCCGAGAACCTCGACGGCAAGCTCGACGCGGACACCATCGCGGAGCGGGTCCAGCGCATCGGCAACCTCGTCGAGGAGCTGACCAGCCAGCGCGCGGAGGACCGCGTCGGCAGCGAGGTCGTCGTGCTGGTCGAGCACGAGGAGGACGACGAGAGCGACTGCGTCGGCAGGGCCGAGCACCAGGCGCCCGAGGTCGACGGCGAGTGCATCGTGCTCGAAGCCGAGGACCTCAAGCGCGGTGACCTCGTGCGGTGCCGCGTGGTCGACTCCGAGGGCGTCGACCTCGTCGTCGAAGTGATCGAGGTGCTGGGGACATGACGGAGGCCAGGAAGGTCCCGCTGCTCAACGTCGCCAACATCCTCACGATGGCGCGGATGGCACTGGTTCCGGTCTTCCTGCTCTCACTGTTCGCGGCGGGCGGCTTCGACACGACGTGGCGGCTCATCGCGTTCGGGATCTTCGCCGTCGCGAGCTTCACCGACCACATCGACGGCACGCTCGCCCGCAAGCACGGGCTGATCACCGACTTCGGCAAGATCGCCGACCCGATCGCGGACAAGGCGCTGACCGGGTCCGCGCTGGTGGGCCTGAGCATCCTCGACGTGCTGCCGTGGTGGATCACGATCGTCATCGCCGTGCGCGAGGTCGGCGTGACGCTGCTGCGGTTCTGGGTGATCCGCTACGGCGTCATCCCCGCCAGCCGCGGCGGCAAGGCCAAGACGTTGCTGCAGATCATTGCGATCGGGTTGTTCCTGCTGCCGCAGAACGACGTCATCGCGATCATCGCGTGGGTGATCATGGCCGCCGCGCTCGCCCTCACGGTGGTGACGGGAATTGATTACGTCATCCGGGCGTTCAAGTTGAAAGCTCGCGCAGGTAGGGCGGTGGCGTGACCGACGTCGTCGGACTGCTGAAGGAGCGCGGGCAGACCGTTGCCACCGCCGAGTCGCTGACCGCGGGTCTGCTGTGCGCGACGATCGTCGACACACCGGGGGCGAGTGCCGTGGTCCGCGGTGGGTTGATCGTCTACGCCACCGAGCTCAAGCACGAGCTCGCGGGCGTGGATCAGCAGTTGCTCGACGAGCACGGAGCCGTGCACCCCGATGTTGCGATCCAACTGGCCGAAGGAGCCCGGAACCGGTGCAAATCGGACTGGGGGATCGGACTGACCGGGGTCGCAGGCCCCGATCCGCAGGATGGAGTCGCTCCAGGAACGGTCCACATCGGCTTGAGCGGTCCTGGAGTGTCCACAGTGCGGACAATCACTGTTAGTGGTGACCGGAAAGCGGTGCGTTTCACAGCCGTTGAAAAAGCGCTGGTCCTGCTGTCGGATTACCTGCTGATCACCGCGGACGGGAACAAACGATGACTTCGCGTTCGTTCGCCCTTGGCGGACGTGTTCGGAACTCACTGCCCGTTGTCGGTGTCGATCGGTAACGTAGGGACACGGCCGGCCGGAAGGAGGCGCGCGATGACCGTGCTGCTACGCGAGGCGATCGGTGATCGGCTTCGCCATGCCCGCACCAACCAACGCCGCACGCTGCGCGAGGTCTCTCGGACCGCCCGCGTGAGCCTGGGGTACCTGTCCGAGGTGGAGCGCGGCCGCAAAGAGGCGTCCAGCGAGCTCCTCG
Source organism: Lentzea roselyniae (assembly GCF_039537795.1). NCBI lineage: Bacteria > Bacillati > Actinomycetota > Actinomycetes > Pseudonocardiales > Pseudonocardiaceae > Lentzea > Lentzea roselyniae. The sequence goes on along the minus strand of NZ_BAABBE010000008.1, from coordinate 25,456 downwards.
CGGCCATCTGTGAAGCATTGGACCTGCCGCTGTCCGAGCTGCTGCACCACGTCGCCTCCGACATCGGCGCCGTTCAGCAGACGCCCGACACGGTGCCGGACACCGTTCCGGACGGCCGCTCGGCGCACGAGCGCGGGAAGCTGGAGGGTGGCCGCGTGCTGCCGACCACGCTCTCGGACGACCTGTCCGACCTGCGGCTGCAGCCGATGCTCACGCACAGGCTCACGAGCAAGATCGGCGAGCCGCCGAAGGCAGTCGTCGCAGCTTGATCACACGTCGTTGCCGACCCCGCTCGCCCAGAGGCGAGCGGGGTCGCTCGCATTCGGCTGCCCGGCCCTGCGCTGTGGCCCCCGACACGTGACGGTCTGCAACAAGAACGGCCGTTCGCACGTTCAACTGACAACGACGGCAGCGTGCCGGACGGCAGGCAACGGCTTGGCCACAGCACGCTGGGTCACCGCGTCCTCGGGCGCGGGTGCGGGCAGGATTGGCACGTCGTCAGGCGTGTACTCCTAAGTCCCGGGGTGAGTCAGGGTGTTCCCGGATATCTCCCCAGGTTGGTGGAACCGCCGACGCACAATTGAGACGATGGATCCAACACCGGCACCGAGAAGGCAGGCGTAGGAGATGGCCAGTCCGTTCGTGAAGTTCTGGAAGTACCTCATGGCGGCGTTCTCGTCCAAGATCGACGAGCACGCTGACCCGAAGGTGCAGATCCAGCAGGCCATCGAGGAGGCGCAGCGTCAGCACCAGGCGCTCTCTCAGCAGGCCGCGGCCGTGATCGGCAACCAGCGTCAGCTGGAGATGAAGCTGAACCGGCAGCTCGGCGACGTCGAGAAGCTGCAGGCCTCCGCGCGTCAGGCGCTCGTGCTCGCCGACGAGGCGCGCTCGAAGGGCGACGAGCAGAAGGCGCAGCAGTTCGAGAACGCCGCACAGGGTTTCGCCACCCAGCTCGTGACGGCCGAGCAGGGCATCGAGGACCTCAAGACGCTGCACGACCAGTCGTTGCAGGCCGCCGCTCAGGCCAAGCAGGCCGTCGAGCGCAACGCGATGATGCTGCAGCAGAAGCTCGCCGAGCGCACCAAGCTCCTCAGCCAGCTGGAGCAGGCGAAGATGCAGGAGCAGGTCTCCGCCTCGCTGAACCAGATGAGCGAGCTCGCCGCGCCGGGCAACGTGCCGTCGCTCGAAGAGGTCCGCGACAAGATCGAGAAGCGCTACGCGACCGCGGTGGGGTCGGCGGAGCTGGCCCAGAACTCGGTGCAGGGCCGCATGCTCGAGGTGCAGGCCTCGACCACGCAGCTCGCGGGTTCGTCGCGGCTGGAGCAGATCCGTGCGTCCATGCACGGTGGCCAGGCCAGCACGCCGCCGCAGGTCACCGCGGGCAACAGCGCCGCGGCGCAGATCCAGGCCGAGATCGCGCAGCGCGTCCAGCAGGAGCAGAAGACCACGCAGCAGCAGGTCCCGCCGACTCAGAGCTAGAACTGAGCATCGGGGCAGGAGGAGTCAGCAGGTGATCATGGAGCCCTGGAGAAACCGTCCCAACAACGAGATCGTCCGCAAGGTCGTCAACGAGTTGGGTGCGTCGCTCCAGGGCCACCCGCTGGCCGAGCAGGCGCGCTACCGCTTGCAGAAGTGGAACGACCCGCGCGCCAAGCTGGAACGCAAGCGCAAGCGCACCAACGCCGTGCTGACGTTCTGGCTGGCGCTCATCACGATCTTCGGCACGCTCGCCGTCTTCGGCTACACCGGCGTGCTCGGTACGTGGGCCGCCGTCTCCGGGACGATCGGTGCCGCCGTGCCCGGACTGCTCGCCGTCCGCAGCGGGTTCAAGCTGCGTGAGCTGGGCGCGGCCCGCCGGCGGCTCGAGCTGGCTCCGCCGCCACCGCCCAGGCCGCCACTGCCCGCGCACATCTCCGCGGCGCGCGTTCCGATGGAGAAGCTGCACGAGGCCGAGGACGCCATGAACGAGCTGCTGCGTCAGCTCGACTCGCCGACGCTCACGTCGATGCCGACCGAGTCCGTACAGCACGCCCGGCAGACCGCCCAGGAGGCTTCCGCAGCCATCCGCTCGGTGTCCGCGCAGCTTCAGGCCGTGGAGCGCGCTCGCGACACCGCCCCGCCGCTGGAACGCGCGCCGTTGGTCGAGGGCGTGCGCGTGCTCAGAATCCAACTGGCGGACGGCGTGGACCGCTACTGTTCGCTGGTGGCGGCCGCCGGTCAGGCGCTGGCGGCGAGCACGGCGTTCCAGGATCCGCGTGAGGTGCTCGACGACGCCACGGACCACATGGCCGGTCTCGCGTCTGCGATGCGAGACGTATCAGGCTATTCAGCCTACTGAGGGTGACGTTGGGTAGTCGCGCGCGCCTATTAGACGGTTCCCCCTGGAGATCTTTACAGCAATCGTGTGATTATCAGACCGTTATCTAGCCGTGGCCACTACATCGCGTGGCAGGATTCCGGGGCCGGGCAGCGGGAACCCGGCTGGGTTGCCGGGAGGCAGTGCGTTGGCGTTGTGGACCGTGCACGGGGACGGTCGGATCACCGACAGTGAAACCGTTGCACCGCAGGAGCGGGTGAGCTGGCCGCTCACCATCGGGTTCGGAGTGCAGCACCTGGTCGCCATGTTCGGCGCGACGGTGCTCGTCCCTACCGCCACCGGCCTCCCCGTCGCCACCACGCTGCTGTTCTCCGGCCTGGGCACGCTGCTGTTCCTGGTGATCACCAAGAACCGCGTCCCGAGCTACCTGGGCTCGTCCTTCGCCTTCGTCGCGCCTCTCGTCGCCGCCCGCGAACAGGGCATCGCCGCCCAGCTGGGTGGCGTCGTCGCCGCCGGCCTGCTGGTGATCGTCGTCGGCATCGCGGTCAAGGCGCTCGGCGTGCGCCTGCTGGAGTCGGTCATGCCGCCGGTCGTCACCGGCGCCGTCGTGATCATCATCGGCCTGAACCTCTCGCACCAGGCCACCTCGAACTTCGCCAGGCAGCCCCTGCTGGCCGCGCTGACGACCGTGGTGATCCTGCTGGCGGGCGTGCTGGGCCGCGGCCTGCTGTACCGGTTCTCGATCCTGCTGGGCTTCGTGGCGGTCTGGCTGGGCGGCCTCGCGTTCGGTGCCGTCCCGAGGGAGAAGTTCGACGCGCTGCGCGACGCCGCGTGGGTGGGCCTGCCGCAGCTGCACCAGCCGGAGCTGCGGCCGTCCGTGGTGCTGCTGATGCTGCCGGTCGTGATCGTCCTGGTCGCCGAGGTCGTGGGCCACGTGAAGGCCGTCGCGGCGCTGACGGGCCGCAACCTCGACGGCAGCGCGGGCGACGCGATCATCGCGAACGGGCTGTCGACCGCGTTGTCCGGACTGGGCGGTGGAGCCGGGACGACGACGTACTCCGAGAACATCGGCGTCATGGCCGTGACGCGCGTCTACACGACGGCGGCGTTCGCGTTCGCCGGTGTGTTCGCCGCGGCGCTGGCGTTCTCCCCGAAGGCCATCGCGCTGTTCGGGACCATCCCGGCAGGTGTGCTGGGCGGCTGCACGTTGGTGCTCTACGGCCTGATCGTGCTCATCGGCGTCCGGATCTGGATGGACCGCGGCGTCGACCTGACGAGCCCGGTGAACGCGATGGTCGGCGGCGCCGCGCTGGTGGCCGGTGTCGGCGACCTGACCATCGAGATCGGCGACCTGTCGATGGGCGGCATGGTCTGGGGCTCGCTGCTCGTCGTGATCCTGCACCCGGTCATGCGCTGGCTGCGGGCCGCTCGCCGAAGCTGAAGGTCGAAGCTGAAGGTCACCGCAGTGCGCGGTTGATCCTCGTGACGAGCCCCGGTCCCTCGTAGATGAACCCGGTGTAGATCTGCACGAGGCTCGCGCCGGCGTCGATCATGCGCTTGGCGTCGTCCGCGCTGGCGATGCCACCGACTCCGATGACCGGCAGCTCGCTGTTCTTGGTGATGAACCGGACGACGTCGTTCGCGCGCTGGGTGAGCGGCCTGCCGCTGAGGCCGCCAGTCTCGTCGCGGTGGACGCTCTCGAGGCCCTCACGGCTGAGGGTCGTGTTCGTGGCGATGAGGCCTTTCACACCGTTGTCCAGGCACACCTGGATGACCTCTTCGATCGCGTCGTCGGTGAGATCCGGCGCGATCTTGACCAGCATCGGCTTGTCCGTGGCCCGCGTGAGCGCCTGCACCAGCTCGGTGAGCGCGCCCTTGTCCTGCAGGCTGCGCAGTCCCGGCGTGTTCGGGGAGCTGACGTTGATCGCGTAGTAGTCGCCGTGGTCCTTCAGGGCGTTCAGCGAGTTCAGGTAGTCCTGGACGGCGTCCTCGACCGGCGTGATCTTGGACTTGCCGAGGCTGATGCCCAGCGGCGCCCTGAGCGTGGTCTGGTCGAGCTTGCGCGCGAGGGCCTGCGCACCCGCGTTGTTGAAGCCCATCCGGTTGATGATCGCCTCGTCCTCGCGGAGCCGGAACAGCCGCGGCTTGGGGTTGCCCGGCTGCGCGTGCCACGTGACCGTGCCGACCTCGACGAACCCGAACCCGAGCGCGGCCCAGGCGGGCAGGGCGCGTCCGTCCTTGTCCAGTCCGGCCGCGAGCCCGACGGGGTTGGGGAACCGCACGCCGAAGACCGTGCGCGGGTTGTTCTGGTTGCGCGCGAACCTTGCCAGCGGGCTCAGCCGGGCCATGACGTTGAGCGTGGTCTCGTGGACCCGCTCCGCGTCGCCGCCGTGCATCCCGAACAACGCCCTGCGAACCACCTGCTTGTAGACCACGCGCCCACCCTATAACGGCAGTTCAGGGCGGGCGCGCGGTCCTCTGTTCCTAGTTGCCGGCCTCACGCAGGCAGTCTGGCGCGGGGTTGCGGATCGGCCCGGTGAACCCGAGCCCGTTGCCCCTGTTCGGCATGTTCGAGATGCCCAGCAGCACCGTGTACCCCTCAGGCACGTCGTTCGGCGCCATGGTCACCGAGCCGTCCGTGATGCGCGGTACGGCGACGAAGGTGCCGATCTTGCTCTCGTCCAGCTCCGCGCAGATCGTCGACATCGGCACCGCCTTGGCCCGGATGCCGTACTCGCGCAGCTTGGCGTTGGCCGCGTCGACTCCTTTGATGTCCCGGATGGTCACCGTGACGCTGCCGTCGGGGTTCTTGGTGACCGCGTACGCCTCCGGAGCGTTGCCACCGGTCGTGAGCGCCACGGTGGCGGCCCCCGCGACCGCCAGCACCCCTGCCGCCGCCAGCACCGGTCGCGCGGACCGCCTGGTCCGCTGCTCGGGCAGCTCGGCCAGCGCAGGCCCGTGCTCACTCATCAGGTCCTGCAGAAGGTTGTCCTTGAAGCTCATCGGTCCCCCTTTGAAGCCAGGTCGCGGATCTTGCCGCGAGCCCGGAAGAGCCTGATCCGCAGCGCGCCGGACGAGACGCCCAGCACGGCCGCGGCTTCCTTCGGTGTCATGCCCACGAGGTCGACGAGCTCGACCACCTCGCGGTCGAGCGCCGGCAACGAGGCCATGGCGGCAACCAGCTCACGGCCCTTCCGCTCGGCGTCGATGCGCCCGACCAGGTCGTCGATCTCGTCACCGGACAGCACCCGGCGCCCGTTCATGCGCACGACGACGTCCCGCCCGCGCGAGACGGTCTCGCAGTGCTGGGCGAACACCCGGCGGGCGATGCCCAGCAGCCAGGACCGCGCGGTGCCTCTCGTGCGGTCGAACGTGCCGAACGACGTGATGGCGGCGACGAACGTGTCCGCGGTCAGGTCGGCGGCGGTCTGCGGGTCGGCGGTGCGGCGGGCGAAGTACGCCATCACCACGTCGAACTCGGCCTGGTACACGGCTTCGAACTCACGTGCCGCCGGGGCGACCGGTGGTGGATGGACTGGAGGTGGAACGGTCATCGGCTGGCTCACGTAGATGGTTGCCGACTTCCGGCAACGCCGTTACGCCAGTCAGGACGGCTTCGGCACCTTGATCGTTGCCTGCTCGTCCAGCGGCATGGCCGGCTTGGTCCGGAACGTCACCGGCAGCGCCCGCAACCCCCGGCTGCCCAGCGACACCCGCCAGCCCAGCGGCTGCGCGGTGTCGAGCGTCAGCCCGGCGCACCGCGACAGCAGCGTCCGGAACGCCACCTCGCCCTCCAGCCGGGCCAGCGGCGCGCCCAGGCAGAAGTGCATGCCGTGACCGAACGCCAGGTGCTGGCGGTCCGCCCGTTCGATGTTGAGCTGGTCCGCCCGCGGGTAGCGCGCGCTGTCGTGCTCGGCCGATGCCAGCGACAGCAGCACGACGTCGCCCGCCGGGATCTGCACGCCGCCGATCGTCACCGGCTGCGCGGCGAAGCGCAGCACGTGCGAGGTCGGGCCGTCGAAGCGCAGGAACTCCTCGATGGCGCCGGGCAGCAGTGAAGACGAGCGCTGCAGCAGTTCCAGCTGCTCCGGGTTGCGCAACAACGCCAGCACGCCGTTGCCGACCAGGTCGACGGCGGTCGTGTAGCCGGCCACGAGCAACAGGAACGCCAGCGACGCCAGCTCGCCGTCGGTCAGCGCGGCCTCGCCCGTGGCGCGCGCCAGGGCCCCGATGAGGTCGTTGTCCCCGGACGTCCGCTTGTGGACCACCAGGTCGCGGAGGTAGCCGGACGCCTCTTCACGCGCGGAGGAGGCGTCGCCGTCCGCCAGGCCGGTGACCACGTCCGCCCAGTACCGGAAGTTCTCCTGGTCGACGGCCGGCACGCCGAGCAGCTCCATCAGCACGGTGATCGGCAGCGGCGCCGCGAAGTCCGCGATCAGGTCGCAGCCGCCCGAGTCGGCGAAGGAGTCGGCGAGCGATGCCGCGAGCTGCTCGATGCGGGGCCGCAGGGCGGTGATGCGGCGCGTGGTGAGCTCGCTCGACACCGCGCGGCGCAGGCGGGTGTGGTCGGGGGCGTCGCTGTTCATCATGTGGTGCGACAGGTCGCCGAACCACCACGAGGCGAAGTGCGGATGGCCGCGCAGGGGTTCGGCGAGCGCGGAGCCGTGCGAGGACAGCAGCGGGTTGTCCAGTGCGGCGCGCACGTCGGGGTAGCGGGTCACGAGCCACATCGGCACGCCGAGCGTCTCGACCCGGTGCACGGGACCGGCTTCACGCAGGCTCTTCAGCACCGAGTACGGGTCGTCGGTGAAGCCGGGGCGCAGCGCATCCAGATTTACCGCCATGTCGGAGGACACGGCCCGGAGACCGTTCCGGTTCAACCGGACTGGCATTTTGGGCAGAAGTACACGAATCTTGTCTCGAACTCGCCCGATCGGACCCTTGTGCCGCAACGCAAACACGGTTTACCGGTGCGCTCGAAAACGTAGTGCTTGACGCGACGGTCACCCGTGGTGATCTGTTCGGGCCGCCACTGGTTCGCCTGCAACAGCTTGCGGGACAATGCAACCGCACGCGCCGCGTCCACAGATGACACGGGTGCCGTCGGCAGCACACCCAGCAGGAAACACACTTCCGCGCGGTAGAGATTGCCGACACCGGCCATCACGCGTTGATCCAGCAATGCGAGACCGATAGGTCGTGAATGGTCTTCCGTCAACCGCCGAACGGCCTCAGCGGCGTCGAAGTCCGGGGAGAGCAGATCGGGTCCCAGGTGCGAGATCAGCTCGTCTTCGCGAGAGGTCGGGACGAACTCCATGTCGTGCAACGCGAATCCGATGGCCTGCCGGTCGTCCACCTCGAGCACCGCGCGGGCCTGGTGGGCGGGACGACGCCAGCGCTCGCCGAGCCGGTAGAGGTGCCACGCGCCGTCCATCCGGAAGTGGCTGCGCAGGCTGTTGCCGTCGGAGAACCTCGTGAACATGTGCTTGCCGTACGTGCGCACGCCGAGCACGTCGAGCCCGGCGAGGTCCAGTGTGGACAGTCGAGGGTGGCGCAGCTCGCCGCGCCGCAGCGTCTTCCCGGCCAGTGCCTCGTTCATCCGATGGCCGGCCAGGAAGACGGTGTCGCCCTCAGGCATCCACCGCCTCTTGGATCTCGTCGTCGTCGAAGTCCTGGTGCACGGCGCGGCGTCTGCTCCGCGAAATGCGCTGGATGCGGGCGAGCAGCAGGTTGAACGCCAGCGCCACCTCGCGCGCGCCCGGCGTGCCCCACTCGTGGATCGGCATGCACGCGCCCTGGGCCTGCTGCACGGCGAGACGGTCCGGCAGCGCCACCGGCATCACCAGCGGCCCGAAGATGTCACGCAGCTCGTCGATGCGGAACTGGTGCTCGTGCGACCGCGGCCGCACCCGGTTCACCACGACGCCCAGCGGCTGCAGGTCGGCGTTGTTGCTCTCGCGCTCGTTCTGCACCGCCTCGAACGCCCGCTGCACACCGGCCACCGCGAACATCGTCGGCTCGGTGACCAGCAGCGCGCGGTCGGCCGCCACCAGCGCGGACCGGGTCAGCTGGCCCAGCGACGGCGGGCAGTCGAGCAGCACGAGGTGGTACGGGAACTCGTCGTACATGTCCCGCAGCGTGCGCAACGCGTCTTTGAGCCGGTGCAGCCGCGACTCGTTCGGATCCGGGTGGTTGAGCAGCTCGGCGTCCTCCGACCCGGACAGCACGTCGATGCCGTCGCCCCACCTGCTCGGGCGGATCGCCTGTTCCAGGTTCTCCTCGGACGGGTCCTGCAGGACGTCGTAGATGCTCGCCTTGGACTCCTCTGGCTCCAGCGTCGACGTGGCGTTGCACTGCGGATCAAGATCGATCACAAGCGTGCGGACGCCGCGACGGAGAGCGGCCGAGGCGAGGCCGAGCACCACCGTCGTCTTGCCGACGCCTCCCTTGAGGCTGAGCACGGACACCGTATGCACGGACCCACTCTAGGGTCTCCTACTCTTACTGCCATGCGACCGGACGCCGTACACAGGGTGCTCGACGCCGAATTGGCCGCCGCACGCACGCGCCGGGGTGGAGAACCCCCGCGCGTTCTCGACGTGGGCGGTGGCAGCGGTGTCTGGGCCGTGCCCCTCGCCGTGGCGGGCTGCGCGGTCACGGTCGTCGAGCCGTCGCCGAACGCTCTGGCCACGCTGCACACCCGTGCGCGCGAGGCCGGCGTGACGATCGACTCGGTCCAGGGCGACACCGACTCGCTCGGCGTTCCCGCTGGTGAGGCCGATCTGGTGCTCGCGCACGGCGTGCTGGAGGTCGTGGACGACGCGGCCTCCGCGCTGTCCTCGCTGGCTGCCGCCGTCGCTCCGGGTGGTGCGGTGTCGGTGCTGGTCGCGAACCGGTTCGCGACGATCCTGCACCGCGCGATCGCCGGCCGTATCGTTGATGCCCGGAGGTTGCTGGACGACGACGCCGGTCAGCTGGCGGGCACACGTGACCCGCTGCAACGCCGGTTCGACGTCCCAGGTCTTGAGAAGCTGGTTCTCGAGGCGGGGCTTTCTGTCGAACTCCTGCAAGGTCATGGCATCGTTTCCGACCTCGTGCCCGGCGTGGTGCTGGACGCGAATCCGGGTGCCGCGGACGCGCTCGCCGAGCTGGAACTGGCCGCTGCCACGCGGTCTCCGCTCAGAGACGTCGCCGCCCGCCTGCACGTGCTCGCCCGTCGTACCGCCTGAAGCGTTTGCATCAGAGATTTTGTGGTCCTGATGAGTCGTCCCAAACGACTTTGCGGCGAAAAATAGTGGCTCCGCTGCCGACGTAGGGACCAAACCGCCATGGAGAGTTCCGACCTGCTTGCCTCGTTGGTCAACGAGGCTGTTGCGGGTGACCGGCGCGCCGTCGAACGGCTGCTGGCGTCCGTGCGGCCGCTCGTGTCGCGGTACTGCCGTGCGCGCGTTGGCCGTACAGAGCGGGCGTACGCGTCGGCGGACGACGTCGCTCAGGAGGTCTGCCTGGCGGTGCTCACGGCGTTGCCCGCCTACCGCGAGCAGGGGCGGCCGTTCCTCGCGTTCGTCTACGGCATCGCCGCCCACAAGGTCGCGGACGCGCACCGGGTCTCGGCGCGCAACCGGTCCGAGCCCGTCGCCGAGGTGCCGGACGGGCCGTCGCAGGCCATCGACCCGGAGGAGAGCGCGCTGCTCGGGTCGCTCTCGGTGCGGCTGGGCGGGTTGCTGCAGGTGCTGCCGGACAAGCAGCGCGAGATCCTGCTGCTGCGCGTGGTGGTCGGCCTGTCCGCGGAGGAGACGGCCGAGGCGGTCGGCTCGACACCGGGCGCGGTGCGGGTCGCTCAGCACCGGGCGCTCGCGAAGCTGCGGTCGTCCGTGGGGGTCGAGGAGCTGATTTGACCGGGCCTTCTACGACGGTCTGGCTGGGACGTACGACCTGATGTTCCCGCTTCGACACCCACATCCGGGACCGATCCCGTAACAGCGGCACTTCGACCGCCCACGCGCCCGTCCGGTCACCGCCCGGAACACATCCCGGACCCGTCCGACAATCGGCACCGCGGAGACGGTCATGAGTGACGGGATCGTCCCGGCGCTCGAGTTCGGGAACACCACCGCCGCTGGCGGCACCACGTCCGGGTCACCGTGCCGGCCACGCCTACTCGACCTCAGGCGGACCGAGAGCCCTGGACTCGGCGACATGCCCAGGGCGCGAGGAAACAACCGGCATCGACGGCGCTACGGGAGCTGGCCGCTGGCATCGCTGCGACTGGGCATGCCCGCGCACACTCCGTGGGACGTCAGACGGGTGCGAATGCCTGGTTGCCGAGCTCGCGCAGGATGTGGTGCGACCGGCGTAGGATCTTGCGGGCCACGGCCAGCGCCGCCCGGTTCCCGCCGGTCCGGTCACGGACCTCGAGGTAGTAGGTGTGGTCGGGTGAGGTCTTCCGGGCGGCGCAGTAGCCGGCCTCGTAGGCGGCCCACCGCAGTAGCGGTGATCCCTGCCGGGACAGGTGACCAGGGCCGCGCCACTCGAGGTCCGGGTCGACTGGATCACCGCAGACGGCACAAAGCCGCAACAGAGCAAGGCAAAGGCCGTTCTCGATCTCGATCTGACGGTTCAGCCGGTCAAGTGGTGGTCACTCGCGAGATCACGGACGGCTTGTTCAAGGGTTACCAGATCGCCGCCGACACACCCGTCGTGGCGATCGACGCGTTCACGAAGGCCTGCGAGTCACCGGAAGGACTGACCCAGGTCGTCGCCAGGCACTCGATCAGTCTGTCGCGCTGACCGGCCGCCCGCACGCTGCTGCCTGGCAATGGGCAGCGCGCAGGAGCTTGGCCTCCGAGATGCCGGCGGTGGGTTGCGGGCGCCGTGATGAGGACAAGGCGCTGAATCCGTGGTTCTCCAGCGCGGCGCGTATGGCGGACACCGATGCCGATCCCACAACCAACGGCTCTCCGGTTGTTCCGGCGGTCACTGACGCGCTGTTGACGGGCATGGGCGCACGCGGGGGCCCGATCGCGAACTGTCCTCACAAGACACCTGATCAGGCTGATCCCGCCTGCCAACTGCGGGCAGCTCCGCGGGCGCGTGACCATCCATGATCAACCATCATGGATGCCGTCGGGTTCGGCATGGCGATCGTGGTCAGCACGGCGACGCGTTCGGGGCCACCGCCGACGACGGAGAGGCAGATCAGGTCGCCGTTGCGAAGGTTCCCTTCCTCGATGACCACAGGCACGTCTGCCAGCGAATCCACCGCTGTCTGGAGCTCGGCAGCGGGCGCGAGGTTCGGTGCTGGCAGACCGTGGCGTAACCAGGTCGGGTGATGGCACCCAGCGGGCTCACGATGCTGGGTGCACGATCTGAACCATGGTTGAGACACGGTTGTCCAGGCGCGCCGTCCTTGGTGGAGCGTTCGCCGCGGCCGCGAGTCCGCTGGTGTTGCAGACCTCCGTCGCCGCACAGGACCAGCCGCCGTTGAGGGTCGGGGTCCTGGTCGACACCAGCGGACCGGCGTCCATCCACGGCGCCCGGCAGTTGCTCGGCGTCGAGCACCAGGCCGAACTCATCGGGCGTGGGGTACGGCTCGATGTGCGGGACGCCCAGGGCGACGTCGCGAACACCCGCAAGGCTGTGGCCGCGCTCATCGAGGATCGGGTGGACGCGCTGATCGGCACGTCGATGCCGCCGACGGCAGCGGTCGTGATGGAGGCGGCGCAGGCCACGGGTGTTCCGCTGGTCGTGCCCACCTCGCCGCCGCCGTTGCCGCCGTTCGTGTTCACCAGCTCGCCCACTTCGCCGCAGAGCCGGGGAGGGATCATGGACGCGCTCGCGGCGGCGTCGGTGCGCCGGGTCGGTCTGCTGATCCTCGACACGCTCGCCACCGACAAGGCGCTGAAGGTCTACGAGGAACAGGCCGCGATACGCGGCTTGGAGCTCGCCGCGGTCGTCAAACACACGATGACCGACACCTCGCTCACCCAGCCGATGACGGCGTTGGTCAACGAGAAGCCTGACGGGATCATCCTCGCCACGCCACCGCCGTTCAGCGCGCTCGGCGTCCGCGCGGCGCACGAGCTGAAATGGGACGGGGTGCTCTGTTGCGGACCACCGGCCGGGCATCCGGGGTTTCTCGAACGCGCCGGTGAGGCGGCCGAGGGTGTGCGCGTCGTGGCACCGTGGTTCGTGCTGGGTGACCGGATCCCGGACAACTTGCCGAACAGCTGGGCGGTGCGGGCGTTCGTCGAGAGCTTCACCGCGAAACACGGTCCGGTCGGCACGTACGTCGGCTTCGGGGCCGACGCTCTCGCGATGCTGCACCACGCGTACACGGGTCACCGCGACCGCGAACGCGCCAGGACTACGCTCGAGCACATGACCTTCGTCGGGCTCACCGGTGTGTTCCGCATGACACCGGACAACCATGCCGGAATCGACGATGCCGCGCTCACCACCCTCATCGTCCGAAAACGACAGTGGGCGATCCTCTGAGGCCCGTCGAGGTCGTCGTCGCCGGCGGTGGTCCGACGGGGCTCGCGACCGCGGCCCTGCTGGACGCCGCCGGTGTCCGGGTCGAGGTGTTCGAGCGGAAGCACGGCCCCAGCACGCACGCCAAGGGGTTCACCATGCACCCGCGCACGCTCGAGGTTCTCGACGTGCTGGACGGCGTCTCCGACGCGCTCGTCGCACGAGGGCGGACAGTGCCGCACGCGCATTTCGCCGCGCTGCCGAACATGGTGGACTACACCGGTCTGCCGACGCCGTATCCGTTCGTGCTGATGGTGCCGCAGTCGTGCACCGAACGCGTGCTCGCCGACCACCTGTCCCGGCGCGGTGTCCGGGTGCGCTACGGCTACCCAGTCACCGGGTTCGAGCAGCACGCGGACGGTGTGCGGGTGCAGGTCGACGACACCGTGCACGAGGCCGGCCACCTCGTCGCGGCGGACGGTGCGCGCAGTGCGTTGCGGCAGCAGGCCGGCATCGCGTTCGCCGGCACACTGCCCACCGCTGTGGGGTTCGGCGCGGACGTCGAGCTCGCCGATCCACCGGACGGGCCGGGACACCGCTGGCACCCGGACGCGGGCTGGGCCGGAATCGTGCCGCTCCCCGGCGGCATCTGGCGGATCTACGGCATGGAGCCCACGGCCACGGGTCTCTCGCCGGAGCAGGCGCGAGCTCGCCTGACCGCACCGCTGCATCTCGGCGAGCTGCGCGCGAGCGTGCGCCGCGTCGTCTCCACGGACTTCGGTCTGCATTCCCCTCGCCGTCTTTTCCGCTACAGCAACGCATCCCTGCTCGCGGACCGCCTGCGCGCGGAGCGGCTGCTGCTCGTTGGCGACGCCGCGCACGTGAACCTGCCCGCCGGAGGCCAAGGGTTGAACGCGGGTCTGCAGGACGCCGCCTGCCTGGCATGGCGGCTCGCCGCCGAGATCCAGGGGTGGGCGGGTGAGCGGGTAACCGGGTTCGGCTACGAACGGGAACGCAGACATGTCGCGGAGCTGTTGCGCGCCAACACCCTCGCCCAGGACGCGATCATGAACACGTTCGGCGCGGCCGGCGCGGCGCTGCGCGAGCTCGTCGGCGGCTTCCTCACCCGAGGGGCCGGTGAGCTGATCGGGCTGATGTCCGGGTTGGGCGTGCGCTACCCGGCGCTTCCCGGCGCTCACCCGCTGAGCGGGACCAGGGTGCCGAACCTGATGGTGGATGGCGAACCCGTCTGGCGAGTGCTGCGCCCAGATCGGTTCCTGCTGCTGGATCTCAGCGGTCGTGACGCTTTCGGCGCGCTCGAGGCGCGGCGGGTCGACGTCGCGGCGGCGCCGTCGTGGTCCGGGCTGAGCGCGGTGCTGGTCCGCCCGGACGGTTACGTCGCCCATGCCTCGAGTTCCGATGACGTCGACGAGATGGTCACCGCGATCACCGCGTGGACCGCGTGGAGTGAACAACGATGACCACTGGCTCGATACTGCCCGCGGGGCACGGGCGCACGCTGACAAGCGCGGCCGTGCAGGTCACCTTCAAGATCACCAGCCCGCACACGACCGTCGGCTCGCTGTTCGAGCTGGTCGTCCCGCCGGGGTTCGACGTCGGCGCCCATCTGCACGTCCGCGCCGAGGAGTTCTTCTACGTGCTGGAGGGCGAGGCCGACATGTTCGCGTTCACCCCCGTCGACCGCACGGACGGCGACTGGCGGACGTGGCGCTGCGCGGACGGCCGTCAGGTCGTCCGCGGCGGGCCGGGGGCCGTGCTGCACGTCCCGCCGGGCTGTCCGCACGCGTTCGCCAACCCCGGCCCCGGCCCGGCGCGGCTGCTCTTCGGGTCCGCGCCGCCGCCGGATCACGAGCGCTACTTCGAGGAACTGTTCGAGCTGCTGGCAAACGACGGCCCGGTGGCTCCCGGCGCGGTGAAAGCGGTGCGGGAGCGCTACGACATCCGTCAGCTCACACCGCTGCGCGCGCCCGGCATCCGGGTCGGCGCCGCCGGGTCGTAGGCGTTCTCCCCAGTGCTCGACGACGCGGCCGTCACGGAAGCGCCAGAGTCCGCGGAACGGGGTCGCGACGGCGTCACCGGCGCGCAGGGAAACCCAGCACCGCGCCGAAGTGATCGTTCGAGACGATGTGCGCGCGACGTCCATCATGAGAGTCCGCCGGTCGCCTCGATCAGCGCGACCCCGCTCGCCAGGGCGGCACCTGTCCCTCGAAGCTCGGCGTCCGCAATGGGGCGATGTTCGCGGCGTTCATCGCACCGCGTGGTCCGCCGCCGCAGTGATGACCCGCATGTCGGTGTCGCTCAACACGACGTCCGCGGCGCGCATGTTCTCCTGCAGTGCCGCGTCAATGTCGTGCCGGGAATCGGCAACATCACCGGGAACAGCGCGGCAGCCAGGCCAGGGCGGACCGCGCGGGGCTCAGGCCGAACTCACGCGCGACTGGTGCGAGCCGCACAACGCCGTCGACGATCTCGCGGCTCACCTTCAAGACCTGTACGACGTAGCCGGCCCCGCACGACTTGGGTCTTCCGGCCTGGACGCGCCCGCGATCCCCGAAGGTCTGCGGGCACGTCGGCCGTCAGCTCACCTGCGCCGAGTGACGGATCTCAGCCGAGCCCCACTCCTCCGAGGAGGTCGGGAACCAGACCGCAATCGGTGATGAGGCTTCCGTCGCTGCCCAGCAACCCGCTGTCGAGCACTCCGGTGTCACAGACCTCGACAGCCGGCTCCCCGCGATCCGCACCGATGGCGGCGTTGGCCGTCGCCGCGGTGCCCGATGCAAGGCACGCGACGACGGCGCCGACGGTCACGACAGTGGCGATGCGATGACGCATGAACCCTCATGACTACCTGGATGAAGATCGCTATATCAGCACCGGACGGTCGATCCGCAGGACTAATTCCGGCCGAGTCGGCACGGATTCATCAGATCGAGCGACAACTCGCTCGCCGATGGAAACTGCGTCTGGATGCGAGAGAAGGGCGGATGCAGAACACGATCACGGCGCCGCGTGCAGCGCAACGTGCTCCGCGCAGGTCGCCGGTCGCGGATGAGGAACCGGAAGTCGTCGGCTCGGTGGTGAGGTCCATGAGCAGGTTGCGGGCCTGCTGGGTGGTCCATGGCCCGTCGGGATGGGTGGTGGTGACGTGGACGTGGCGGGTGGCGACCTCCATCACGAAGAACACGTAGATCTGTTTCAGGGTGATGGCGCAGTCGACGTGGAAGAAATCGCAGGCCAGCATGCTTGCGGCCTGAGCACGCAGGAACTGCCGCCAGGTGGCCCGTCATGCACGATCACCGCAGCTCAACGGCCTGGTGCAGAGTTGTGGCACCCACAGGTGTTTGCTGATCACCTTCCCTGGCGGCAGCCAGGCATGATCGCGCTCCCACGGGCACCCAGGCAGGCTTCGGCAGATCATCCGCCGATGTCCGGCAGGTCGTGGACCAGGTCGACTGGGTGAACGAGCCCGGTCTCATCCAGGCCACCGACTCGTCGTGGCACCCTGACCGTTCAACCTCGGTAGCACCCCTGCCGAACGATGGCCTCGATCATGCGACGGTACCCGGTCAGCACCCGGCACCGCCGGAGGCCCCGCTCGCCGTGACGGCCGCTCGCCGGATCGTGCATCTCTCCTCCCTCGTCCGGTGTGCGGAGTGAGCGGGTCTTCGAGATATCCGGGTTGGTCGGGTGGAAGGCGTTAAACATGGCTGAACTCTGGACACATCCGTGGGCCGCAGCGCCTTTCCGTGACGCCGGAAGCGGAGTCCACTGGAGCCGGCCCAACGTCACCCGGTCGCTGGGCGGCAGGCCAGAGCACGATGGGGGTGGGGGTTGTGGCAGGAGTGGAGAAGACGGCGGTCGCACGCACCGACCGCGAGGTGCTGCGATGGGGGCGAGCCGTAGTCGATCCGGTCCTGCGCTCGACGGTGGACCGGCTGCCGGCGTCGATGCGGCGCATCGCCGGCTATCACTTCGGTTGGTGGGACGAACACGGTCATCCGCTGGAGACGTGTGGTGGCAAGGCGATCCGGCCCAAGTTGGTGTTGCTCGCGGCGCGGGCTGTGGGGGTACCGCGGCCACGGCGGTGCCGGCGGCCGTGGCGGTGGAGTTGGTGCACAACTTCTCGCTGCTGCACGACGATGTGATGGACGGTGATCGCACCCGCCGCTACCGGCCGACCGCGTGGAGTGTTTTCGGTGTCAGCGCGGCGATTCTGGCCGGGGACGCGTTGCTGGCGGCGGCGTTGGAGGTACTGGCCGCGAGTGGGCATCCGGCCGCGACGGCAGGCGTGCGGATGCTCGGCGGCGCGGTGCAGGAGCTGATCGGCGGGCAGAGCGCGGATCTGGAGTTCGAACGCCGCGACGATGTCACGGTGGCCGAGTGCGTGGTGATGGCCGAGGGCAAGACCGCTGCGCTGCTCGGTGCCGCGTGCGCTCTCGGCGCCTGTTTCGGTGGCGCGGACACGGGCGGGGTGGCGTCGATGGGCGAGTTCGGGCGGCTGGTCGGGGTGGCGTTCCAGCATGTCGACGATCTGCTGGGGATCTGGGGTGATCCGGCGGTGACGGGCAAGCCGGTGTTCGCGGATCTGCGGGCCCGCAAGAAGTCCCTGCCGGTGGTGGCCGCGCTGAACTCCGGCATCCCTGCAGGCCGTGAGCTCGCGGCCCTGTACCGACGGGAAACGTTGTCCGACACCGATCTGGCCCACGTCGCGGAGTTGGTCGACGCTGCGGGCGGACGTGCCTGGAGCCAGACCCAGGCCGACGAGCTGCTGGCCCACGCGCTGGCACAGCTGCGGTCGGCCGCCGTGGATTCACGCGCCTGCGCCGAACTCGCCGCCCTGGCCAGGCTGGCCACCCACCGCGACCACTGACACCTCGGACGGAGACCACCGGGATGAACACGCTTGTTTCCACGGGCTCGGTGCTCGTCGCCGACCGGCTGCTGGTCCCTGGGCAGCCCTCGATCCGGTGCCAAGCCGCCGACGCCGTGCGCGGCCACCTGCGCAGGCGTGGAGTCACGCCGGTCACCGGTCCGTTGCAGGTGCTCGACGGCACTGATCGAAACTTCGCCGCTGTCCTGCCCGGCACCGGCGGGCAGGTCGGGCTGGGATTGGCGGCCGCGGAACACGATCCGACCGGCCAGGCGATCGCGGCCACCACACTGGCCGCCTGGCTGGCCGTCGCGCGGCCGCGCACGGTGCTACTGGCCTCCCCACGGTCGTTCTGCGCGGGCGTGGCGCGGGCGATCGAGGTCGTCGAGCGGTTGCTCGAGCAGCGCGACGGTCCGATCTACGTGCGCAAGCAGATCGTGCACAACACCCACGTGGTCGCGAAGCTGCGGGCGGCGGGCGCGGTGTTCGTCGACGAGCTCGACGCCGTTGTGGACGGGGCGACGGTGGTGTTCTCGGCGCACGGCGTGTCCCCGGCCGTACGAGCGGAGGCGACGCGCCGCGGCATGGAGGTCATCGACGCGACCTGCCCCCTGGTGACCAAGGTGCACGTCGAGGCACGCCGGTTCGCCGGCCGCGGCGACACGGTGGTGCTGATCGGCCACGCGGGGCACGAGGAGGTCGACGGCACTCTCGGCGAGGCGCCCGAGCGCACGGTGCTGGTCGAGACCGTCGACGACGTCGCGAACCTGGTCGTCGACGACCCGGAACGCGTTTCCTACCTGACGCAGACCACCCTCGCCGTCGACGAGACCACGGAAGTGATCTCGGCGCTGCGAGCCCGGTTCCCCGCCTTGCGCGGGCCCGGCTCGGACGACATCTGTTACGCCTCGACCAACCGGCAGGACGCGCTGACGGCAGTCGCCGGCGACGCCGATCTCGTGCTGGTGGTCGGCTCGGTGAACTCGTCGAACTCGCTGCGGCTGGTCGAGCTCGCCCAGCGCGCGGGCACGCCCGCGCACCTGATCGACGACGCGGGCGACATCCGGCCGGAGTGGCTGGCCGGCGTCGACGTGATCGGGGTGACGGCGGGCGCGTCCGCGCCGTCGCACCTGGTCGAGGCTGTCGTCACCACGCTTGGCGGGCTCGGGCCGGTCACCGTCGTCGAGCGCGAAACCAGCAGGGAGACCCTGCACTTCTCGCTGCCCGCCACTGTGAGGCGATCATGAGCGCACTGCCGGCCAGTGTCACCGATCCGGCCGCGTTGCGCGCGCTGCCCGCCGCGGCCTTGCCGGAGCTGGCCGGGCGGATCCGTGAGTTCCTGGTCGACAAGGTCTGCCGGGCGGGCGGGCATCTGGGCCCGAATCTCGGGGTGGTCGAGCTGACCATCGCCCTGCACCGAGTGTTCGGCTCACCGCGCGACGTGCTGCTGTTCGACACCGGGCACCAGGCCTACGTACACAAGATCCTCACCGGACGCGGCGACGACTTCGACACCCTGCGCCGCACGGGCGGGCTGTCCGGCTACCCGGCCCGCGCCGAGTCCGAACACGACGTGATCGAGAACTCGCACGCCTCCACCGCACTGTCCTATGCGGACGGTCTGGCCAAGGCTTTCGCGTTGCGTGGACAGGTCGATCGGCGGGTGGTCGCGGTCGTGGGGGACGGCGCGATGACCGGCGGCATGTGCTGGGAAGCGCTCAACAACATCGCCGCCGCGCCGGACCGGCCGGTCATCGTCGTGCTCAACGACAACGGCCGCTCCTACTCACCGACCGTCGGCGGCTTTGCCGACCACCTCGCCGAGCTGCGGCGGGACGGTCACCAAACCGGGCAGAACCTGTTCACCGGTCTCGGCATGGCCTACGTCGGTCCCATCGACGGACACGACATCGCCGTGCTCGAGCGGGCGCTCGGTCAGGCCGCCGCGCTCGGCCTACCCGTCGTCGTGCACGTCGTCACGGTCAAGGGCAAAGGATATGAGCCCGCCGAGCAGGACGAGACCGATTGCCTGCACGCGGCCGGCGTCGTGGATCCCGCCACCGGCAAGCCCGCAGCGGCCGGCGGCCCCAGCTGGACGTCGGTGTTCGCCGACGAGATCGTCGCGATCGGCGCGAAACGCGATGATGTCGTGTGCCTGACCGCGGCCATGCTCCACCCGGTCGGGCTCGGGCCCTTCGCGCGACGCTTCCCCGACCGGGTCTTCGACGTCGGTATCGCCGAGCAGCACGCCGTCACGTCCGCCACCGGGCTGGCCATGGGCGGACTGCACCCGGTGGTGGCGATCTACTCGACGTTCCTGTCCCGTGCGCTGGACCAGCTGCTGATGGACGTCGCGCTGCACCGGCTCCCGGTGACCTTCGTGCTCGACCGCGCCGGCATCACCGGCCCGGACGGCCCCAGCCACCACGGCATGTGGGACGCCTCCGTGCTTCCGGTCGTGCCCGGACTTCGGCTGGCCGCACCCCGTGACCCCACGCGACTACGGGATCTGCTGCGCGAGGCCATCGCCACCCACGACGGCCCCACCGTCATCCGCTACCCGAAAGCCACCGCCGGGCACGACATTGCGGCGGTCGCCCGGATCGGGAACTGCGACCTGCTCCGCGAGACACCCGCGGCCGAGGTCCTGATCGTCGCGGTCGGCCCGCTGGCCGGCGCGTGTCTCGCGGCCGCCGACGACCTCACCGCACACGGCGTGGCCGCCGGCGTCATCGACCCCCGCTGGATCGCGCCGGTGGACCCCGAACTGGTCAAGCTCGCCGCGCGACACCGGCTGGTGCTGACCGTGGAGGACACCACGGCCACCGGTGCGCTCGGCGCGCGCCTCGCTCAGGAGCTCGCCGCCGCCGGTGCTGCCACCTGCGCGGCCACGTTCGCCCTGCCGGCCCGGTTCCTGGCGCACGGCCCCCGCGAGGACATCCTGCGCGCCCACGGCCTCGACGCCGTCGGCATCGCCACCACCGTCCTCAAGCGACTCGCGCTCATCCACCATCCCAAGGAGGTGCGGCCCTGATGACAGTCGATCTCGGTCTGCCCACCGCACCGCGTCCCGCGCGCCGTCGCACCCGCCAGGTCCTGGTCGGCCGCGTACCGGTGGGCGGCGGCGCGCCGGTGTCCGTGCAGTCCATGACCACCACCCCCACCTGCGACATCGACGCCACTCTCCAGCAGATCGCCGAACTCACCGCCACCGGATGCGACATCGTCCGCGTCGCCGTGCCCTCCCAGGACGACGCCGACGCCCTGCCCGCGATCGCGGCCAAGTCCCCGATCCCGGTCATCGCCGACATCCACTTCCAGCCCCGCTACGTCTTCGCCGCCATCGACGCCGGATGCGCCGCCGTACGCGTCAACCCCGGCAACATCAAGAAGTTCGACGACAAGGTCGCCGAGATCGCCCGCGCCGCAGAAGCAGCGGGCATCCCGATCCGCATCGGCGTCAACGCCGGATCACTGGACCCACGCCTACTCGCCAAACACGGCCGCGCCACCCCGGAAGCACTCGTCGAATCCGCGCTGTGGGAATGCTCCCTGTTCGAGGAACACGGCTTTCGCGACCTGAAGATCTCCGTCAAGCACCACGACCCGCTCGTGATGATCGCCGCCTACCGCCTGCTCGCCCAACGCTGCGACTATCCACTCCACCTCGGCGTCACCGAAGCCGGACCACTACTCCAAGGCACCGTCAAGTCCGCCGTCGCCTTCGGCATCCTGCTGGGCGAGGGCATCGGCGACACTATCCGGGTCTCGCTGTCCGCACCGCCCGTGGACGAGGTCAAGGTCGGCACCCAGATCCTCGCGTCGCTGGGGCTGCGCCCACGCAAGCTCGAGATCGTCTCCTGCCCCTCCTGCGGCCGCGCCCAGGTCGACGTCTACACCCTCGCCGCCAAAGTAGAAGCCGCCTTCGACGGATTCCCCCACCCACTGCGGGTCGCGGTCATGGGCTGCGTCGTCAACGGCCCCGGCGAAGCCCGCGAAGCCGACCTCGGCGTCTCCTGCGGCAACGGCAAAGGACAGATCTTCGTCAAAGGGCAGGTCGTCAAAACCGTCCCCGAACACCAGATCGTCGACACGCTGCTGGCGCACGCACTCGAACTCACCGACACCAGCGACCGCGAGAAACAGCCATGACAACCCTGACTTCGATCCCCGCCGCGCCGAAAGCACTGCCGCTACTCGGCCATCTCGCGCCGATGCTGCGTGACCCGCTGGCGTTCCTGACGTCGCTGCCCGCCCACGGGGACCTGCTCCAGATCCGCGTGGGCCGCCTGAAGATGATCGTGGTCTGCGACTCGGAGCTGCTTCGGCAGGTCCTGCGTGACGACCGCACCTTCGACAAAGGCGGCCCCTTTTACGATCGAGCGCGAGAGGCGGTCGGTGACAGCCTGGTGACCTATCGGCACGATCAGCACCGCCCGCAACGGCGGCTGGCCCAGCCCGCCTTCCACTCGGCCCGCCTGCCGGGCTACGCGCAGACCATGACCTCCCGCATCGTCAACGTGATGGATACCTGGCAGGACGGCCAGATCGTGCACGTGCCCACCGAGATGATGACCATCACCTCCAGGGCGCTGGTAGCCACCATGTTCTCCGACACGCTGTCCGCTCCGGTTGCCGACGGACTGCTCGACGACGTCCGGGCCATCCTCGACGGGATCCTCCAGCGCATGCTCATGCTGCCACCGTTGGACCGGCTGCCCACCCCTGGCAACCGCTCCTACTGGCGCGCCAACTCCCACCTGCACCACGCCATCGGCGGTGTCATCGACCAGTACCACACCGGCGGCGCCGACCGCGGCGATCTGCTGTCCGCACTGTTGGCCGTACCCGATGCCGAAAGCGATGGCCAAGGCCTGACCGACACGGTCGTCACCTTCTTCCTGGCCGGAATCGAGACGACCGCCACCACCCTGGCGTGGGCGCTGCACCTACTCGGCCAGCACCCCGTGATCGAGCAGCGACTGCACGCCGAGGTCGACGACGTCCTCGCCGGCAGGCCGGCCACCTACGAAGACCTGCCCAGACTGGAACTGACCGGCCGCATCATCACCGAAACGCTCCGGATGTACCCGCCCGCCTGGTTCTTCACCCGCGTTGTCACCGCCGATGCTCACCTGGGGGGACATCCCATTCCCGCAGGGGCGACCGTCGTGTTCAGTCCCTACCTCATCCACCACCGTGACGACCTGTACGACCAGCCGGAATCCTTCGACCCCGACCGATGGGACTCTGGCCTGCGCCCGCAGCCACCACGCCACGCCTTCGTCCCCTTCGGGGGAGGCGCCCGTAAATGCATCGGCGATACCTACGGCATCGTCGAGGCCACCCTCGCCCTGGCGACCATCGCCGCCCGCTGGCGCCTGGAACCCGTGCCCGGCCGCCGCGTCCATCCCACCAGGGGCACGATATTGCGGCCCCGTGACTTGCGCATGCGCGTCACCGCTCGAACCAGTGCCGGACGCTGACACGTCGTCATCCCTCGGTTCGACAAAGGAGATCCACCTTGCCCCAAGGCGTCCTACTCGATATGCCCTCGCGCCACCGCGTCAGTGACGATGTCGGCCGCGCCCGGCGGGAACATCTGGCGTGGCCGATCAAGTTCGGGCTTATCACCACAGCGAAACAGGCGCACTGCCACCTGGGCGCCGACTTCGCCGACATCGGCGCCCAGCTCCATCCCCACGCCCAGGGCCCCGATCTGGACCTCGGGGTGGACCAGCTGTCCTGGATGATTCTGTTCGACGACCTGTTCGACGGGCCACGGGGCGACGATCCAGCCCAGGCACGCACGTTGACCGATGCGGTGGCCGACACCTCGACCGACCCTGACAACACCAGCGGCATACCGATCGCTGAGGCATTCGCCGACTATGGGTCCGCAGCCAAGACGGCATGTCCGCGGCCTGACGGCACCGCGACGCCGAAACGTGGTGGGAGTACCTGGCTGCTCACGTCCGCGAGGCCACCAGCCGCCACACCGGCATTTCCTGTTCCTTGGATGACTGTTTCGAGCCGCGTCGTATCACTGCCGGTTTGCACCCCGTGGTCGACATGGCCGATTCGAAAACATGATGCTGGAGCTGTAGACCTTCATCGCCGACCGCGCCATGTAATACACGGCCACGTTCCTGAATCCGCATTGTTCACTCCACCGGAGGAGTCTTTGTGAATGAGACATCTTCTCCCCTGCGAATTCCCGCGTGCTACTGCCCTATACCTCCCTCGCGGCATCCGAAGTCTGCGGTGTTCGACCAGCGTTCCATCGACTACTTGACGCGTTTCGGGCTTGGCGGCGACGAGGAACAGCAAGCTCGGCTGGCGGCGGGAATGGGGGGAATAGCCGGGTGGCTGGTGCCTCGCGGCAGCGAAGAGGGAGTGCAGCTGTTCAGCGACCTCGCCGCGTGGACGTTCGCTTTTGACGATATCTGTGACGAGGGGGCATTGCACGGTCGGCCCGGTGAATTGGCCGAGACAACCGTCCGGTTACTGCGTGTTCTCGAGGCTCCTTATCTACCCATCCACGGAGACCCCTTCGCCGAGGCCTTGCGTGCGGTCCGTCTGCGTCTGGACTCGCTGGCCACCCCAGTCCAGATAGGGCGCTGGATCGAGGCTATGCGGGGATCTTTCTTCGTCGATTTATACAAGGCCTGCAACCTTGTCCGCGGAGTGACGCCCACCCTGGACGACTTTGCCTACTTCCGCCTGTACTCCGGCGGTGCTCTGGCCTTCCCCGTACTGACGCATATCGTGGACAACATCCCTCTGCCCCAGGAGACTTGGGAGGACCGCCGCGTCCGCGCTCTGACGGAAATGGCTGCCTCGGTGCCGACGTGGGACTCTGACATCTTCTCCTATGTCAAGGAGTCCCACCGTAGCGGTGACGGTCACAATCTGATCGACGCGGTCCGCGTCACCTTCGGTTGTTCCCCGCAGGAGGCGCTCCGGAAGGCCGTTGCCCTGCGCGACCGGGCCATGTGCCGCTTCCTGTGCCTGCGGGACGAGGTGGCCGCTGAAGGTGATCCTCTGCTCAACCGGTATCTGCAGAGCCTGGGACACTACATGCGGGGTGTTCTGGATTGGGGCCTGTCCACCGAGCGTTACAGATACTTGGACGGACTCAGTGGGGGCACTGTGGCCTTCGAGAGCATGGGCGTGAGTGAAACGCCCAGCGACGATTCACCAGAGCCGTTGCCCATCGCCTCCATCGCCTGGTGGTGGAAGGTCGGCACCCATCAGGACGGAACGAAGTCGTGACGGCCTCGGAGGGGGCTGCGTACCATGCCACGGCACTGCCCGCAGGCGACTGTGCCCTGCCGCGATCGACCGTATGGAGGTCGACCGCGCATCTCCTCTGCCATCTGGATGACCGGGGAGTGGTACGGGACCGCTGCGGCAGCAGAGTCCTGGAATCCGCCCTGATGCTCGCCCTGCCGCACCGGGAACAGATCTGTCCCGGCACCCTCACCCGGTTCCCGCACGAGCGCAAGAGGCATTCCATCCTGATGCCTCTGGAACGGCAGCCGGCAGAAGCCTGCCTGTCAGGGCGCCGGTCTCGAGTCGGCTGGGCCGAACCGCTCCCGGACTTCAACCATTTCACTGTGGCTCACAAGCACCAACTGCGGCATCACGAGCTATTGTCAAGATCTGTGGATCAAGATCTTTAGGCGGCTTCCTCGTCGGGGCGTTCGACAAGCTTGCCGTTGACGAAGGTGGCGCCGGCTCGGACGAGGGCGACGAGCTGGGGTGCGTTGACC